>CAYYMP010000014.1:0-29589 GCA_964472915.1 uncultured Dehalococcoidales bacterium
TTGGGCCTTTGTCAGGAGACCAAACGAATGTCGGATCCCCACGTCGTATTTACGACTCAATCTACTGAAGCGTTTCTCCGCTTGCGATTGATGTCCATGCGAGCACACACGGATTTAAGCAAACAGTGATACGCATCAGCAGGTGAAACGTAGCTGGTGAATTATAGGTAGGGTCTTTTTTGGGTGTCAACGCCAGAGAGCACCATAGGTCTCATGACTTTGATCTCTTACGTAACTTGGTGGCGAACCCTTCCTTTAATGTGGTCGATCACGTTGTCTACGACCATATTCAAGGAAACGGTCAACGCTTCAGACGTATTTGACGAGATGTGGGGCGTGAGTATCACGTTTGGTAAGCGCGAAAGTGGGGAATCTGTTGGTAAAGGTTCCTGATCGAACACATCTAATGCCGCCCCGGCAATTGTCTCGTTCGCCAATGCCTCGGCTAGCGCTATCGAATTGACCAGTTGACCGCGCGCAGTGTTGATGAACAGCGCATTTGGTTTCATCCGGGCGAACTCTTTAGCACCGAACATGTGCCTGGTGCGTGGGGTTAGGCGGGCATGCAGGGAAATCGCGTCCGAGGTTGCTAGCAACTGCTCAAATGAAACCTCAGTCACGTTCGAGTCTTGACCACTGGTAGGTGCGTCGGTCAAAGAACTGGTTTGCACGCGCATCCCAATTCCTTCTGCAAGGCGTGCCATCCTGACTCCTACGGCTCCCGTACCAACGATCCCGAGAACTTTTCCTGCTAATTGAGTAAGTTGCCCACCTGGCCACTCACCTGCCCTGAGCCTTCTGTCCAACTGGGGAATCTTGCGGGCCAGAGATAAAAGCATCGCTAATGCGTGTTCAGCGACCGCTACTGTCGCAGTGTTGGGTGTGTTCGAAACTGTTACGCCAAGCCGTCTGGCTGCTTCGAGTGCAATATGGTCGACCGCAGTACCCCAAATCGCCAGATGCTTGAGATCAGGTGCTACTGACTCCAGCACTGTATTGGTCATACGAGTGGTTGTACGGGTCAATATCACAGTGTGTGCGCCATCGATCCGATCAACGAGTTCATCGGGATTGGCGGGTCGAGTAGTGAACGTCCGCACATCGAATTCCGGCATTCTCCGCAAACGAGCTAGTGCGGCTGAATCGGTGAATACGGGCGGGAAATCATCGGGGATTACAACTCGGTTGTCTGAAAGAGATGTTGCCAACTAGATCAATACTTCGCTTTTAGGTTTCATTCAGAGTCAATGACACGAAGTGAGCATATAGGTTGTAGCTTTCCTGTGCTTAAGAACGGAAGTGACCTATTGCTCAGATGCTACGATTACCAATCGGAAAATTTATATTAGAAGCAATCCTCAGGATTCGTAACAGAGCAACCATTGAGCACTTTGCGGGTGATGTACTGGAAAGAGATTCCGGTTCAGATTCAAGGTGAAGACCAAAACGAAAAAATCACGAGGCAACTAAGCCCCAGGTTTCAAGAAGCGGTCGATACCGTTGCGATGTCCGACGGAAGCTACGGCACTGATGACTACCTCGACGGTTGGCAACTCGGAAGTCCAAGTGAATCTGACCTTCCCCTCGAAGACGCCGTCGATGCGCTCGCCGAGCAGCTCGAAAATCTGCCCACAGACCTCGCACATCGAATACTCAATGCCCAAAGAGAAGGAACACGAAACCCTTCACCAGGATCTACTGAAAGTTGGGAGAGGTAGTTTTTCTACCTTCCCCGCAACGGAGCACTTTATTGGCTGACAACATCATTGCAACTCATCCGGGAATTCTCGATCGACTGGCCGCTGGTGAACTCTTAGTATTCGACGGAGCAACGGGTACATATCTGCAAAACCACGGGCTCGAACCCGGTGGAAGCCCAGAGCTGCTAAACGAGGAAAACCCTGATCTGATCAAGCAGCTCGCAAAGCACTACTTCGACGCCGGATCTGACATTGTCCTGACGAACACCTTTGGTGGAAATCGATGGATGTTAAAGAAGTACGGTGCCGATGAGCGTTTATTTGAGATCAACAAGGCCGCGGCTGAACACGCGCGATCAATGGCTCCTGAAGGCAAATATGTTGCAGGTTCTATCGGTCCCACGGGTGAGTTCATCGAACCGCTTGGAACAGCCACAGAAGACGAGATGTACGACACGTTTTCCGAGATGGCAAAAGCGTTTGAGGCTGGCGGTGCTGATGCGGTAATGATCGAGACTCAACTCGCACTCGACGAAGCTTCCATTGCTGTCCGAGCCGCCAAAGAGAACACAAGCCTAGTTGTGATGTCGACCATGGTTTTCGACAAAGGTCCACGCGGTTACTTCACCATGATGGGGGTCACTCCTGAACAAGCCGTAGAAGGCTTGGAAGAAGCTGGCGCCGACATCGTTGGTACCAACTGCGGAAACGGCATTGAGCGAATGGTTGAAATAGCCACGCGAATGAGAGCGGTCACCGACAAGTACCTTGTGGTGCAGTCGAATGCGGGCTTGCCAATTATCAAAAACGGAGAAACCTGTTACCTGGAAACTCCCGAATTCATGGCCAAGCATTACAAGAAATTAGCTGAATTGCCTATTAACATCCTTGGCGGCTGCTGTGGAACTACTGCTGACCACATTCGTGCCTTAGTACAGGCAGTCAAATAACAATCCTGCAATTCAGGTATTCGGAGATATAAATGCCAGGTGTGAGCGAAAGACCACGAGTCGCAGAGATGGTGAACAAACTCGGTCACTGCATCGAGTTAGTCGCCATAGATCCTCACTTCAATGACGTTAGCGTCGGTTTATTCATTAAAGACGGAATTCTGACAGTTCACAGCTACAGCCAGATCGATGGCATCCAGGATCGAATCGAACAGATCAGGGACAGATGCACTTTGCTTGGTGATGTCGAAGCTGTTGCGGGAACGCGAGATCAACTCCGGCTAATTTCCAACCTTTTCCTCGAGCGAGCACTGCGTTTTATGTTCATCACGGCAGTTGAGCGGGATCCGTCACGCGAGATTGATTCAGGGCGGATATCTGCTCCGGACACAAAAACGAAACTTACTCTTTTTGTCGATGGTGCAGAATCCGGTGGCAAATACGTCTACACAGTGAGTGCTGAAGGACCTGCAGATCGTCCAGAAATGCGGGTGAGAGCCACTGTAGGTGGATTTATTCGGTACGCCGATTGCGAGCGAGTTGACAAAAATCAGTTCGCATTCAAGGACGGAAGGCGCTACGACAACTTTGTTCGGTTGGTACTTCCCATGGCACGAAACGTCAGTGCCGTTGAATCTCAAATGGAACAAAGCGACCTCGCCGGTCAAATGACCACGCAAACCCTCGGCTTTTCGCAAACATAATCGGTGGAAGACTAATGACAACTGCTCCAGCAGCCATGAAACCAAAAGAGCGAGTGCTCGCCGCTCTAGCGGGTGATCCCGTCGATCGACCACCAGTTTGTACTCCAACAAACGTGGCAACTGTCGAGCTTATGGATCTCGTTGAGGCTCCGTTTCCCGACGCCAATCGCGATGGTGAAATGAACGCCCGCCTCGCGGCAACTGCATATACAGAACTCGGTTTCGACACAATCGCACCGTATTTCTCGATTATCCAGGAGTCATCTGCTCTCGGCTGCGACATGCAGTGGGAGCAGAAGGACAACTGGCCGACCGTCCGGATGTCGAAACCAATCTGGAATTCTTCATCTGATGTGCACGTTCCATCAGGTTTTCTGGAACACCAGGACACTAAGGCCATAACCGACTCGATAAGTATTTTGAAACGCGAGTACGGTGACGAAGTCGCTATCGTCGGCAAGACGATGGGACCTTGGACACTCGCCTATCACGTTTTTGGTGTTGAGCCGTTCTTACTCGGGACCGTTGACGATCCTGACGAGACAATGAAAGCTCTCTATGCACTAAAAGAAATTACGATTCTTTACGGTCAGGCACAGATCGATGCAGGTGCTGACGTTCTAACGGTTCCTGATCACGCTACTGGCGACCTGGTTTCCGGTGAGTACTACAGACGGTTCCTGATGGACATGCACCAGGAAATTGAAGAGGAACTGTCAGTTCCGTTGATGCTCCACATTTGCGGAGCAACCGTTGATCGAATGCCGTACATTGCCCAAACAGGAATGGCGGCATTCCACTTTGACTCGAAGAACGATCCTCAAGAAGCTATGGACGCTGTTGATGGCAAAATCCGCCTCGTAGGAAACATCAACAATCCGACAACTCTTTATGCGAGAGGACCAGAGGAAGTTCGAGCAGAGGTTTACCGGGCGCTTGACGCAGGCGTTCAGTTGATTGCTCCTGAGTGCGCAATCCCTTTGAAGACCAAGCTAGAGAACTTGCTTGAAATTCCAGTTGCCATCGAAGACTGGGTGGCCGAGAGAGGCTCCTAGATCCAATTAACGAAAGTTTTGCGCTTCACTCTTCTTTTTCGTCTGGTCCAGTGACAGAATTAACGATTGGTGCGCATTCCGACGGTAGGGATGAAATCGACCGTCTTTCACTGACCTAGATCAATTTTGAGATAGATAACTGATGCCGATAACCCACGAAGGCTTAGCCAAAGAGTTCGAGTACGTAACCAGACCCGGCGAACAGAAACACATTCGGGAAGCGATCGATCCAACTGATCCGATCATGCAGGAACTCGCTTACGAGTTAATTGTGGGCAACAACACCGATGTAGATCGCCTAACGAAAGAAGCATTGGATTCTGGGTATACAGCCAACCAGGTGCTCGATGATGGGTTGCTGAACGGCATGGCAATTGTGGGCGTAAAGTTCCGCGACAACATCATTTTTGTGCCTGAAGTATTGGTCGCTGCTCGTGCGATGAAAGCCGGAATGGCGCACATTGAACCAATTCTGTCTGCATCTGGAGCAGAACCTGCAGGCACTGTAATCATGGGTACCGTCAAAGGCGACTTGCACGACATTGGTAAAAACCTGTGCATCATGATGCTCCGCGGTGCTGGATTCGTGGTTCACGACCTTGGAGTCGACACTTCGCCTGAAGATTTTGTGGATGCAGTCGAAGAGCATCAGGCGCATGTAGTGGGTATGTCAGCTCTGTTGACTACCACAATGCCTAACATGGGCCGAACCATTGCTACTTTTGAGGATATGGGACTTCGTGACGAAGTTCGTATCATGGTTGGTGGAGCACCTGTCACACAGGACTTCGCTGATGAGATGGGTGCGGATGCCTACGGTGACAATGCCGTTGACGCAGTCGATAAGGCAAAAGAGCTCATTGAACTGCTCGCTGAACTGAAGTCGAGCTAATACCACCAATCCTGAAAGGGCTGGGATGCCGGATAGTGGACGACCAAATATCGATCCCGATCGGGCAAAAAACAGCCTCAATCGGCTCTTCGATATTTATAAGGACATAGCTGCCACGGCTGATGAGGTCATGGAATCTCGTTGCCCATACAAGGACGCTAAAAGTCTCTGTAACGCCAAGTTTTCGTGCAGGAACCAGTTTTTCCCGAACGATCCGACTTCACTTCCTGTATGTACTGGTAGTGACTCGATCAATTACCGGGATGCCTGGGATGAGTGATCTGGGAATTCGGACAATAGTTGCTCGAATAACTCCATGAAACCTTACGAAAGACCTCGTTGAGTCCCGTATTTCTCGAAACCGAAGAGCTCAAGTCCCAACTCGGAAAGTCTCTTTTTGACTACGCCGATTCACTGTCGGTTCGCGTTCCGACTTCATGTAGTCGTACTGGTGAGTGTCACGAGTGCATCGTCGAGGTCAAGAGCGGGGCTGACGCACTGAATCCGCCGACCACGGAAGAGAAATTTCTCCGTGGTAACTATCGACTTGCCTGTCAGGCAACCGTCACAGATGAACAGGCTGATATCGAATTCGCCGTATTGAGGCGTCAACCTCGCATTTTGACGTCTGGTTCCAAACGTGAAGTTTCTCTGAAACCGGCATACAAACGTCAAGATGCACAGGTTGTCCGCATTGACGGAGGCGGAACCACCACTCCGGTAGCGAAGTACTCTGGCGCGATCTTCGGTATTGCAGCAGACATCGGGACCACGACAGTCGTCCTGAACCTAGTCGATCTCGAATCTGGAGAAACCAAGTACACAGCGTCATTCGAGAACCCACAACGATTCGGTGGCAGCGATGTAATGAATCGTATTTCGTACGACGGTGGTGAAGATTCTGGTGAATTGCAGGCCGTCCTAATCTCGGCGATCAACTTTGAAATCGGTGAGATGGTCCGGGCGCTAAAAATTCGCCGCCGACAGATATTTGATTTCGTCGCGGTCGGAAATACGACCATGCGAGAAATATTTTTCGGAATTGACGTTCAATCGATAGGTACGAAACCGTACAAATCGACTATCGAAGACGAATATCGAGCAGGAAACGTGGCTACCACAGCGTTGTCCGCGTCGGCTGCCGATCTTGGGCTGCGAATCAATCCCGATGCCACGGTGTATGGCGGGCCAATTATTGCCTCTCACCTTGGTGCCGATATTGCTGCTGACCTTGTGGCTCTAGGGATCGAAGGCAAGCATGACCCGGTTCTGATCATCGATGTGGGTACAAACACCGAAGTCGTCGTCAGCGATGGAACAAAGATGCTCGCTGCTTCTTGCCCCGCTGGTCCAGCGTTCGAGGGCGGTGAGGTCACTTACGGCATGCCCGGCTACGATGGTGCAGTCGAAAAGATCGCTATTAGTGACTCAGGTCAGGTGACAGCCCAGGTCATTGGTGACTCTGACCCCATAGGGATATGTGGATCAGGTCTCGTCGATCTCCTTGCTGAACTAAGACGGACTGGGCACATGTCCGAACTTGGCAAGTTCACAGACGAATCCGACGATTTTGAGTTCTCTTCAACTAATAGTTTGTCTTTGTCTAGAGCCGACATTTCTGCTCTGGCACAGGCGAAAGCAGCCAACTATTGCGGACAGGCGATTGTTTTGCGTGAGATGGGAATCCCTGTCGAGAACTACAGCAAGCTGTTTCTTGCTGGCGGATTCGCTAACTACATCGATTCAGCGAATGCCAGAGACATCGGATTTATCGCAAATTTCCCTCTCGAAAAGATCGAGAAAGTCGGTAACGCTTCCCTCGAAGGAGCGGTCATATTGCTGCTTTCGACGGACAAACGTAGTGAGATAGAGAAACTGACGGCGGACATTGATCACGTCGAACTTGAAACAGCTCCTGATTTCTTCGAATTCTTCGTAGAAGGTTGCATGTTCAAGCCGATGGAACTCGCTTAGACCTGCCCAGTCAAACTCAGGCGGAAGTTCACTGAATTAGTACGTGACCGGCTACGTGGTCGTGGGTATCATTCCGCTTTATGTCTACAAAAGTTCTTATCACCGACTACGTTTGGCCTTCCACTGACCCGGAACGAGCAGTCCTTGAAGCTGCTGGAATCGAGTTGGTGGTAGCACCCGACACTTCCGAAAATACCCTTGCGGAACTCGCCAAAGACGTAGACGCAATTATGTTTTGCTTCGCACAGGTAACTGCGAAGGTTCTAGAGTCAGCAACCAAATGCAAAATCGCTGCCCGGTACGGTATCGGTGTAGACAACGTAGACATCCCAAGAGCCACTGAACTTGGGATCGTGGTCACAAATGTCCCCGACTACTGCATGGATGAAGTTACTGACCATGCTCTGGGGATGATACTGGCTCTAAACCGACGTCTTGTGCCTCACACGAGAGAGGTAGTTCAAGGTGGGTGGAACGACATTGCCTTGAACCAGCCGATGCACCGCACACGCGGAGCAACAATGGGTATCGTCGGATACGGAAGAATCGGGCGTTCTCTAGCTGCCAAAGCGGTTGGATTCGGGATGAATATCCTTGCGTACGATCCCATGATCGAACCTGGCTCAGACGTCGAAGGAGCCTCTGCCACAACGCTTGATGAGTTGCTCGAAAAATCCGATTTTGTCTCGTTGCATGTGCCGTTGCTGCCATCAACTGAAAATATGATTTCAGCACCTGAACTAGCCAAGATGAAACCAGGATCAATCATCGTAAATTGCGCTCGCGGTGGCCTCATTGACGAGCATGCGCTGGCTAGCGCTTTGGAATCTGGTCATATAGCCGGTGCCGGCCTGGACGTAGTCGAACCAACTCCTCCAGATACTTCGAGTCCGTTGCTGGCGCAAGAAAACGTGATAATCACACCGCACACCGCTTTTTTCTCACAGGCATCAACTGTTGAGCTAGAAGAACGTACAGCGGGTGAAGTCGTTCGAGTTCTTGCAGGTGAGAAGCCAGAAAACTGGATCAACCCGGAAGTGTCAGGCACAACCCGGTCCGGTATCTAGCTAGCTACAGACGCCTTCAGCGAACTCTCTGCTTCCTCGATATCGGATGATTCGCCAAGTTGCGAAGAGAATGCGGCTTGAGAAGCGGCATCGGCGAGGTCCTGGAAGGCCTCAAGGCTTGACCCAAAAGTTATTTGCGCGGCGTTTGCGTACTCTCGATACGATTCATTGAGCAGCCGTTTTCGGAATCCATTCTTCGCGAGGTATTTCTCCACCCGTTCGAAAGTCTTGATCGCACTCAGCCTGTCATCACCGACCACTTTGTCGTAATCAAATCCTGCTACTGAACTGGCGGATGTCCGCGGGCGCAGATACAAGAACCACACCAACATTGAACCGAATCCGACTAGCGAGAGCACACCGAGTCCCCAGCTCACACCGTTATTCATTGCGAACTCGAAACCTTTGAGAATGAACCCAGGGGTCTTACCGGCTGCTGCTGCAAGACTGTCACCAAACCGACGATCAAGTAGTGAACTTAAACCGCCAGGCGGTGCCTGTTCGATATTCGATGGAGTCGGTAGATCAGGTCGTGTCGACGCATCGAATGGGATCCATCCAGCGTGGTTGAAGTATATCTCGGACCAGGCATGCGCATCCTGTGGAGTAACTTTGCTTGCACCTGAGTACGAGTTGTATTCACCTGGCAAATACCCGGTGGCGATTCTCGACTGCAAGCCTGCTTGCCTTGCCATCATCGTCAACGCCGTTGCAAAGTCGATCGAGCTTCCCGGTAGTTCGCCAATAATGAAACGTAGCATGTCAGTTGTCGGCTGCAGCGGTGATTCGGCACGTTCGTCGTATTCCAAGTTCTGTGAATAGGATGTGATTGCCGATGCTTTGTCAAAATCATTTTCAGCATCAGCCACCAAAGCTTGGGTCAGGTTTTTCAACTCTTCGGGAACGTTGTTGAGCATCCCATATTCGCGAGCGATCCACCCTGCCCTGTCGCGCCTCAAGATGTCTGGGTCAGTTTCTGGTTGCTTCGAAACTACCTGGTATGTAGATCCAGGCTTAAGCAATAGCCTGCCACGATTATCGCGGGGCACAGCAATGGCAAGTGGCTCGTAGCCGGTTAGGATTTCCTGACCAAGATCGTGCTGTACGAAGTAGGTCTGTAAATATCGGTCAGATTCCGTGGCATCGGCTGACTGAGAAAAGATTGACCCTGTCCTACGGTCATCTGTTCTTGTTGAATACCACTGACCGAGTCCTGAATTGCCTTCTGCATCGAACGTGTCAAACGTTTCTCCACGCCAGTAACTTGCAACCGAGCTCCTGACGTAGGCAACCTTGTCCTCACCACCTAGCTCACCCATTAATGGAGTTCCGTAGATTTCAGCAGGAACGTCTGAGTACTCCCCGAGCAAGCCTCCGCCAGCTATTGCTTGTCCGTCAGACATATCTCCGAATAGGTCAGGGCTGACGTTCAGTTGCTCAGTTGCGGACTCGCCATTTTCGCCCAGCATATCTTTAGCTGTTGCCGGGTCAATATTTGGCAGTGGCGAATCCTCACCCGTAACTGGCAAGAACGCCATTCGGGCGGCCTGTGGCGTTTGTGAGGTGTCCCACGGCAGAATCATGAATGCTGCTACGGAAGCGAGCCCGATTGCGACGGATGCGGATCCCCAGTAGAGAACACTGGCAAACCGACCACCAATACTTTTGACTTTAGAGTCTCGACTCACATCGACCCACTGGATCGTGGCGAACAGTACGACGAGTAACGCCATGTAACCGCCGAGCAAGCCAACGAATTCGTTTCCGAACGCCTTCTCAGACGCAAAGAACATAACGATCCCGCTAAAGATCAGCTGGGTGTACAGACCAGCTCGTGTGCGCGCATCGAATACAGCAGCCGAACCCGCGATCAGCAAGAAATTAGCGACCGGGATTCTGTTCCCTTGAAGCGCTTCAACGAGATCAAACCGCATCATCACGCCAGCGGTGATGATTACGCCTGCGATCATCATTGAAACCCAGGGCATTCTCTTCATAATCGCCTTATATGCAACGAAGTGCCCAACTGCCAACGCTGGCACAGTTGCTAGCGGAACTACCGAAGATAAACCAAGCACCCACAAAGTTGCTGTCGCCCAGAGCGTTGTCAGAGCGAACAGCACCCTTACTCGTATCGAAAGTTCTGGTCTATCGTTGAATACCTTGCGGTACGCCCGTCCAAGGGTAGATTCGTAGCGGCGCAGAGCTTCGCTGTCTCGAGTCGCGGTTGAAGTCGTCATGCCGCGGTCTCCATGTGGTCATCTTCGTCTATGACAGTCCGATCGGGTACGAGTCTTAGGTCTGGAGCCGTCTGCGCACCGCTCTCCAACGCCCGGTATGCTGCAGCGAGCTCACCCTTGCGAACAACAATAGAGTTCATACTTGTGGGTGCAACTCCTGAGGAATTGAAAGACTCCCCTGATGATTCGACGAAACCAGTCAGAAGAACTACGGATACTTCAACGCCAGAATTTCCCAGTGATGCCAGTGAGTCTTTAAGCCGTGTGTTGTGCTCGTGAACGAATGCCAACACGCGTTCACCTGCACCGATACTTTCAACAAATCGCTCAGATGTCCCCGCCGGACAGTCTTCGAGCAGAGCGACATCCGTTGCGAAATCTGCGAACGAAGTTCTGAATTGTCCCGCTGCTTCTGATGCCAGGCGAACGGTGCCGCCCGCTTCCAGCATCGGAATTGCGGCGGTCAATGCGAGACGAGCAGCGTAGTCACTTGGGAATTCGTTCGTCGTTGCGACATCCGATGGTGTATCAACATCGATCACCATCGTAAGAGATCGTTCTGACCAAGCATCAAACTCTTTGACTGCAAGTCGACCCGTCCTTGCTGAGTTCCTCCAGTGGATACTGCGGTAGGGATCACCGGCTACGTACCGGCGAGTACCAGCGATTTCGACACCGGTTCGAGCCTTGCTGACACCTTCGAAATTCCCAACGGTCGAGTTCAGGATGCCAACCTGGTTGATTCGCTCGAACGCTGGGTATACGAGGACACTCTCCTCTTTGGCGAAAGTGCGGGTTCGTCGGAACAAACCGAACAGACCACGTGATTCAACGCGTACCCGGGACAGCGAATGTAATCCTCGGTGGTTAACACTGATTTCCGAGTCAAGCGTTGAATCTTTACCCGGAAGAACACCGAGAAAAATCGACGAATTAGTTCTACTATCCCGCCTCGATTCAACTTCGAACGTTACGTTCAACAAAAAGCGTGGCAACCACCAGCGGTTTTGTAATTTGTGAGTGAACTTGACAGCAGAACCTTCGGTCACACCCGGTAGACCGGCTGATTCTCGAACGTTCAAGCGCCGGCTGACAGATATCCCATACACGGAGAGCCATGGAGTTATGGCAGAAAGGAGAATGATTCCCCAGAGAACAGCGTCGGCCAGGTGTACCCACCCGACTCTAGTCGCGCTGGCGATGAAAAATGCAGCGATAGCAGCAAGTACGAAACCTATCCCACGTCTGGTTATCAATTCAGGGTTACTTTCACGTTCTCCGTTAGTCGGTATTTAGTAATCTGGTCGCTCAGCCTGGGACCTGTATTTCATCGATTGCTTCCATAACGGCTTCGTTAGCCGTGATTGAAGCGGCGGGTTGCATCATCAACCGGTGGGCAATGACGTATTCCGCGATCTCAGACACATCTTGCGGCTCCACGTATGAGCGGCCACCCATTGCAGCCCATGCCTGCGCAGCTCGCTGGAGAGCAGCACCACCACGAGGACTCAGTCCGTGTCGGACAGAAGAGTTATTTCGGGTGTGTCCTGCAAGTTTCACGATGTACTGGCGAATTTTTGAATCGACTTCGATTCTCTTCACCATCTCTCGCATTTCGACGACTCGCTCAGCGGTAATCACGGGTTCTGCCGATGGCATTCCGTGTTGTGAACGTTGCAGAATCTCAACTTCTTGCTCTGGTGAAGGCAATCCCATTCCCATCGAGACCATGAACCTGTCCTTTTGCGAATCGGGCAAAGGAAATGTTCCGTGGCTTTCTGAAGTGTTCTGCGTAGCGATGACGAGGAACGGTGAAGGAAGTTTCTTCACATCACCTTCGATTGAAACCTGTTGTTCAGCCATTGCCTCAAGCAAAGCAGCCTGAGTTCGAGGACCTGTTCGGTTGATTTCATCTGCGAGCATAACATTCGAGAAAATCGGACCAGCAACAAAATTGAAGGTCGAGCTTTTCATGTCGAAGACAGTCGTGCCAGTAATGTCGGTTGGGAGCAGGTCGGGTGTGAACTGAATACGCTTGAAGTCACACTCGATAGCAGCTGAAAGAGTTTTCCCCAGCAAGGTTTTACCGACACCGGGTACGTCTTCAAGCAGGATGTGACCTTCAGCAAGCAAGCCCAGTATCGAAAGCTGAACCGTCTTTGGATCGGTAACTACAACCCGTTCAACCTCTTGGGCGATTGTCTGGGCATCAGTGGCGATCTGTCTCGCCATCAAATTATCTGGCACACCTGCCGTGAACTCGAGTATTGCGTGGTCGTCGTTTACTTCAGGCGTTTCCAAGAAACTCGATCCTTGTCCTTCGGCGAGTGATCACTGAACCTGTGTGTCTATTCAGTGACCCAGACTTATGACTGCCAGGCTGTACACGTGTGCGTATACGCGTATGGCTCCGGTCAAATAAAAACCCTGACGGCGAGATAACAGCACCCTTCAACGCAACTCCCGGCCAGAGCGCTTAAAGAGTGCGCTTTCTCACCGCCAGGGCAGTGCTTCTGATATTGAACTGACCCGAACACCTGTCGCCCAGTGCACACACCAGAACCTGAGTGGACAACCATCCACCTTGTTTATGGGCAAAACACAACCCATTTGCGAAGGTCAATTGAGGGTTAACCCACAAATCAAGTTTGGAAATGGGTGTGAAAAGAGTTTGAAGAGGCTCACGCGTTGCTAGAATCCGTGCCGCTCACACCAACACCAGCACTTGAACAGGGGCACTATGGCTTTCAAGTTGGGCTATTCAACTTACGCACTTCAAATGGTTGATCCGTTCGAAGCTGTCGACTTGATCTCAAATACCGGTTACGAAGCAATCGAAATTTGTATGGGCGAGGCGTGGCCAACAAGCCCTCTCAAATTTGGTACATCTCAACAACATGACCTTGCTTCGAAGATCAAAGACTCAGGGTTCAACTCACCAATATTTTTCGGCGGGATAGACGTTTGTGCTCCTCACGATGAGCGAATGCAAATGTTCGATCTAACCAAGCGGAAATTCGAAATGGCGAACAAAATCCATTTCGATGATTCGCCTGTGTTAATCACGACAACCGCAGGTCACTCCGCTCCACCTTGGGATTCAGGCAAAAAACAAATACGCGACGCATTTGTGAACCTTGCCGATATGGCAGCCGAAAATAATGTGATCATCGCAATCGAGCCGCATGCAGGAACTGATTTCGAGACTCCTGAGAAAGCCGCGTGGATGATGGAACAATCTCAACATCCAAATCTAAAGCTTGATCTCGATATTTCACACTTCTTTGTCGAAGGCAGTGAAGTACGACACAGCGTGAATCTGACGGCAGCGGACGCTGTAATGGTTCACATCAAAGACGGTGAGAAGGTCAACGGAAAAGTCCAGTACTGCCTACCTGGCGATGGAAACATCGATATTGTCGAGTTCCTTTCCGCACTTAGAGAAAATTCAGTCGAATCCCTGCCAGTCTTTGCTGAAGTAAGTGTTCAACAGTCGCTCACAGACGGATATTCACCTGAAGAAACAGCAAAATTCTGCTTTGCGGCTCTCGACTCTGCCCGCAAATCTCTCGGATAGCACCGCATCAACATGGCAAAAATCAAAATCAACACGATTCACCACCAGTCAATGCCCATTCGTGATAGGCAAAGAGCACTTGGGTTCTGGCGTGACCTTCTCGGCATGAAGATCATCCCTGCACAGGAAGGAGGCGATGGCCTAATTTGGATTCAGGCTGAAGATGGCACGATGGTGCACCTGATCCAACGTCCTGAAGACGACACACCGAACATCCATACCGCATTCGAAGTAGACAATTTCGACGAAGCCTTAGAGGCAATGACCGAAGCCGGCTATGAAATCATCAAGGGACCTATAGAACGGGCAGACGGTCAGAAAGCGTTTTATGTTTACGATCCTGAAGGCAACAGACTGGAATTCGCTACAAAGTCTGGACTCAAGCCATCAAACCGTGTCGTCGATGAGAATGGCTACACACGCGACGGCGAACCCTAAATCGGAATCCCGGCGATTCAAGGTTCTGCTCATTGATGAACTACTGGACGAGTCGTAGTCTTAACAGCGGACGCACAAGTCACGCCAACGTAGCTCAGTGGTAGAGCAGCTGTTTCGTAAACAGCAGGTCGGCAGTTCAATCCTGCCCGTTGGCTCCATTTGAATACAAAATCCCTCAAGCATTTCGCTTGAGGGATTTTTATTTTCACTCCCCGAAGCGCCTCATCAGGTCGAACACAACCACGACCTCTTTGCGATTAGGATGTGGTCGCAATCCAAATCCACGTCTATGGAGCGACCATTGACAGACACGCAAGAAATCTCGAACGAAGCAGCTGCTCTTCATTCCAACTCGTTCGTTTTCGACACACACATTGATACCGCTACGCATCTCCTGTGGAGAAACCCCGACTTTTCGAAACGTCTCGGTGCGGGGCACTTAGACATACCTCGGTTGAGAGAAGGTGGAGTCAACGCTGCGTTTTTCGCTGTGTGGATCAACGACGAAGGCAGTGATCTGGACGCAATGCGTCTGACCATCCGCGAAATTGATGCAATTCATCGCACGATCGACGCGAATCCAGATGATCTAGCTCTGGCTGTCACTGCCGATGATGTAATCAAAGCGAACACCGAAGGCAAGATTGCAGTTCTCATCTCGATTGAAGGCGGTCGCTGTATCGATGAGGATCTTGGAGTTCTCCGCACTTTCTACCGGCTCGGAGTGCGCTCAATTACCCTTGCCTGGGGAGCGGCAACAGGCTGTATCGACAGTCACAACGACGAGAAACACGGTGGTCTGACCGACTTTGGCAGCAGCGTCGTACAGGAAATGCAGCAACTCGGAATGGTTGTCGACATTTCCCACGTTTCGGACAAATCGTACTGGGACGTACTGGAAGTATCAGAACGTCCTATATTCGCTTCTCACTCATGCTGTAGAACGCTTCAAGAGCACAATCGAAACATGACCGACGACATGATCGTCGCACTTGGTGAAGCAGACGGCGTGATCAACATCAATTTTGTTGCAGGTTTCGTCGGCGGTGATCCATCCACTGGCTATCGTCATTCCCAGAAGCCAGCATCAAACGAAATGCGTGACCCGTTCGATTTCCTGACTAAAAAGGGCGAAGGGCAGGGACCTCCAATTGACCGGTTGATGGATCATTTCGATCATGCCGTGAATTTGGCAGGTCCAGAACACGTCGGAATCGGTACTGACTACGACGGGGCGTCTCACTTCCCGATCGGCTTAGACGACATTTCGAAAATGCCTGTTGTGACCGATGCATTGCTCGGCCGCGGACATTCTCCGAGCGTTGTTGAAGGAATTCTCGGTGCGAACGATCTTCGGTTGCTGAAAAAGTCTCTCTAACAATCAAAAGCTGAAAACCTTTGTTTTGGGTCACTTCAATCAGGGTTATCGCGTGAAATACTTTGGGATTGAGAAAGTATTTATCCCTGTATCAAAATCGCAAACATTAACTTGAAAACCCTATTTCCCGCTGCCCTGCTCTCGGTTGCCCTGGTGTTGACTTTGTTCGCCGTAGTGGCGTGCCAGGGCGATTCAAATGATCAAGTAGAATTTGATCCAGAAACTTCCGCACTCGCATCGATTTCCTTCTCGTCTCCGACCTTCAATAGCGGCGCTGACATTCCCGCAGAGTTCACTTGTGATGGAGATGATGTGTCACCACCACTCCGATGGACCGATATACCTGAAGGTGCGAAGTCACTCGCGATTGTCATGGACGATCCAGACGCCCCTGGGTCGATCTTCAAGCACTGGTCGATTTATGACATTCCTGCGGCGACCAGGGCCATTAAACAAGGTCAACCATCCGATCCGCAGCTTGAGAACACGATAAAGCAAGGGACCAACGGCTTCGGAACAATCGGATACGGTGGGCCTTGTCCGCCGTCTGGAGAAGAGCACGAGTACACATTCTTTATCTATGCACTTACTGGTCACCTCGAACTACCCCCCGGCGCATCGGCGTCAGATTTAACGATGGCGCTCCAGGGCAAAGTGATCGGAACCGGTTCGTTCACCGGAATGTACGCTCGCCAGTAGCCAAATTGAGGGTTAGCCCCCACCTTGCGCACACCTTGGGCACACCTAGAATTCAATACAGATGAATTTCATTAGTGGAGAACGAACCAAAGCGATGCGACGCGTCACTGTCCTTACTCTAGCGCTTATAACCATTGTCCTGCTCGCATGTTCAGGATCAGCAAATATCGAGCCGGCGAACTCCTACGCCACGCTTGCTGATGCTCTGGACGCGGCGGGAATGAAGATCGAAAGTAACGAAGAAAATCAGTTCCTTTTCTCGGGCATATTTTCAGTGCCAGGTCGCGAGATAGTAGCCAGTGGTGAATCGTTGCTGGCGTTTGAGTTCCCTTCAGAAACTGAAACAGATGAACAACTCGCACTGGTGTCCGAGGATGGTTATGGCATCGGGTTGAAATACATCAACTGGGTGAACGATCCTTACTTCTTCAGGAACGGAACCCTAGTTGTCGTTTACGACGGCGACACGTCGCTCGTGAAGACCACTCTGGAAGAAGCGATGAACGAACCGATAATTTCACCTGCCATCGGCTCCTAGTACTCGCCCGGAAGCCCTTATATTGTTGTCAGGTTTCGAATACCTGATCCAACAATTTGCTTACCAATACATTTATTCATCTGCCCGGCGTAAATGCCGATCTCGAAGAAGACTTCTGGTCTGAAGGAATACGAGATTGGAAAACGGCATTTGCGTCTGACCAATTGTCGACTGAACAGCTCGATTCCTTGACATCCTCGCAGTCGGCGTTGACGTCGAACGATCCCGTCCATTTTCATGACGCTTTGCCGGCTGGAGAACGCTGGCGCCTACTACCTAATTTCGACACAGACACCGCGTATCTAGACATTGAAACGACGGGACTTGGAGGTGAAGCCTACATAACGATGTGTGGGATTCTCGACTCGGATGGGTTCACAGCCTATGTGCGCAATGAGAACCTCGAACTGTTGGAAGAAGCGATCAAGAAATACAAAGTTATCGTCACCTTCAACGGCATTTCTTTTGACGTTCCTTGGATTAGACGTGAACTAGGAATTTCGTTCGATCACGTGGCACAGGTTGATTTGATGCACGTTTTCCGTCGCGCCGGAATCAAAGGTGGACTGAAGAAAATCGAGGGGAATCTTGGATTCGACCGAGGGGATGATCTTTCTGAATTATCAGGACGTGATGCAGTGGTGTTGTGGAACCTTGCCCAAGAAGGTGAACCCAACGCCATGGAGACCCTAATTAGGTACAACGCGGAAGATGTAGCTTCCCTTCCCGGATTAGCAAAACGCGCTTACGACATGCACGCGGCTGGCACCCCAATGAGCGACGAACCGTATAGCCCTGTAGCTGAGTTCGATACTTCAGTTCTCCCTTACGATGCGGCACTCGTTGAATACCTGTGTAGTTGATCGAATTTGAGTGCTAGACTGGCTCCTTGATCCTCGCGCGTGCGAGGAAACCAGCGAACAGGATCACCTCACTCACAATCTGAATATCGTGAGTTTGATCGGCGAGACATTTGTCAGCACTTCAATTTACCGAACACCCAATACTGAGCAACACAGTCTTCTTTGCAGCCTGGGGCGGTTGGCCCGATGCGGCTGAATCGGCCACCCGATCGCTTCGTGAGATAGTCAGGCAGCTTTCAGCTACCAAGTTCGCAACAATAGATCCGGAAGACTTCTACGATTTCGCTGACCAAAGGCCTGTTGTTTCGAACGAATCTGATGGATCCCGCAAACTTTCATGGCCAAAGAACGAGTTCTACTACTGGAAATCGGATGGCGATGACCGCGACGTCCTCATATTCATCGGGGTCGAGCCCAATCTCAAATGGCGGACATACTCGAACCTGGTTCAACAGGTGGCGTCTGAATCCAATGTTTCGCTTCTCGTGACGGTCGGAGCACTGCTAGATTCAGTGCCTCACACTCGTTCGCCAAGGGTGACAGGATCGTCAATAAACCCGGATCTTGGGCAGGGATTTGAACACATCAAATACCCAATTCCGAACTACGAAGGACCCTCCGGAATCACTTCAGTTTTGATCGACAAGCTCGGTGAGGAAAAAATCCCTTCCGCAAGCATTTGGGGGCATTCACCTCACTACTTACAGGTCGCCCAGAACCCAACTTTGACTCACGCCATATTGACTGAGCTACAGAAATTTGTATCTGTGCCGGTTGACTTGAGCTCTCTTGCAAAGGAATCGGAGGAGTTCGACGAAAACCTCGTGAGAGCGCTGGCTGACCAACAGGAAATCGAGGGGTACGTGAAACGCCTCGAAGAGCGTTATGACTCTGAAGAGGAGTATCGCCAGAGTCCTGAGCCTGCTGCTCTCGTACAAGAACTTGAAGACTTTTTACGTCAGCAAAGACTCCCCGGAGACGCTGACGATGGAGAAACCAACGATTGAGCAAAATTTCCGATCAGTTATCCAAGCTTGGACATGTGGAAAGGTCCGGCTTCGGATTCGGAACTAAGTCCGTATCGACCAAAATCCCTGTCATTCTTGTGGGAGTTGAAGAAACAGAACTCAGCAAAGTCGCACAAAAATCAGTCGACTTCGCAATTGTTTCGAGTCTTCCAAAAGAATTGATCGGTGACTCTAAATCCGACGTCGACATACCTGTTGGGGTTTCGGTAACAGCTAAAACCGAAGTCGAAGATATTTTTGAATCAAAGGCGGATTTCGTTGTTATTGCTGCCGATGAAGCCCCTGGATCTGCCTTGAAAGACAATGATCTTGGGAAGGGTTATGTCGTTCAAGATGGACTCAGCGAGGATCGCGTAAAGGCCGTTGACAATGGTCCTTTCGATTTCGTTGTTGTTGATGGCACCAGCCTCTCACTCCCAATAAACGTTGGCGAAGCGTTTAGGCTTCAGGAAGCCATTCAGCCTTACTCGCGCCACATAGCGCTGAGAGTTAGTACTGCTCCAGGAAAAGACGATTTAGAACTCCTCAGAGATATGGGTGTCTCTGCGCTGCTATTCGGATCAGGAACCTCTGAATCCACTCTCAGCGAACTAAGAGAACAGATCGATCAAATCGAACCACGCAAATCGCGGAACAACGCGAGCGCGGTCATCCCGTCGATAAATGATCGTTCAGGTGCAAGACCTGGAGATGTCGAACCGGACCACGATCATGATCACGATGAAGACGACGACTGGGATTAGGGAACCACGTTTCGAAGAACACTCGTATTGAGTAAGTAAGCGGACGAATTGAGGACTTATATGGTCAACTACACGGTGATCGGGCTAGGGCGCATTGGCACTTCGATAGGAATGGCAATACGTACAAATGCCCCGAACAACTCGACAGTAATCGGATACGACGCGGAAAGAAAAGCGCAGGACCTTGCTCAAAAGATGGGTGCGGTTGATTCCACTGAATGGAACATCGATAAAGCGGTGGAAAACGCCGACATCGTCATTGCGGCAACCCCAGCTCGCGCCCTCTTCGATGTATTCGATGCAATCAAGCCCTATCTGAAACAAGGCGCAATAGTCACCGACACTTCTCCCACCAAAAGGGCTGTTCTCGAATGGGCAGACGAACTATTGCCTGACGCATCCTCGTTTGTAGGTGGAAACCCGCTTACCGGTGCTTCTATTGGTTCTCAGCAAGAAGCATCTGGTCACGTATTTCACAATTCAAAATGGGCCGTGGTAGCGTCGTCTAAGTCGTCTCCTAACGCCATACGAACTGTGACCGACATGGTTGAAATGATCGGTGCCAAGCCGGTGTTTATGGATGCACATGAGCACGACTCTTTCTCAGCGGCGACCACAGGACTGCCCGCTGTGGTTGCAGCAGCAGTCATGAACGCCGTTAGCACGTCTCCATCGTGGGCAGAAATCAGTCGATTTGTAGGTTCAGAATTCGACCAAGTGACGTCCCCTGCTGGATCCGATCCAGCCTCCAACCAAAGCACAGCAGCCACGAACTCTGACATGTTGGCTCACTGGATCGAACAACTCATTGAAAGTTTCCAACAGATAAAGGCTGGACTTGAAGACGATGATGATCTGTTCTCACCAGACGGTAGAGTAGCCTCTTCATTCGTACAAGCATGGGAACAGCGTGCACGACTAGAAGCTGGAGTTGCTGGTCGCAGACCCGATGGAACCATCGGAGAGGCAATGCCATCTTCAGGTGATCAAATGATGGGTCTGTTCTTCGGAAGTCGGATCGCACGCATGCTCCGAAGCGGGCGCGAACAAGAGAAAGATCCTACTCGGTACGACCGAACCAAGCTGAAGTAGACAACAGGATATAAATGCCTCTAACTATTGCACGGCCGCGCTCTTTGCGCGGAGAAATAATCGCCCCAGGTGACAAGTCTGTGTCACACAGGGCGATTATGTTCAACGCCCTCTCGAAAACTGGCACCGCACAGGTAACAAACTTCTCCCCAGGTGCTGATTGCACATCAACTGTCGAAATGATGCGAGAGCTTGGTGTCAAAATCACTCGGGAAGCTGGTCCTGAGGGGGCCGGAGATAATCTGACCGTCACTGGAGTTGGTCTAGACGGGCTACAAGAACCAGCAGAGATTCTCGACGCCGGAAACAGCGGTACCACTACCCGATTGATGTCAGGTGTACTGGCAGGCCGAGACATGCTCGCTGTTTTAACTGGTGACAACTCGCTCAAGTCTCGACCAATGGGGAGGGTCATCAACCCTCTAACTGAAATGGGCGCCGTTATTTCTGGGCGCGCGGGTAACACGCTTGCCCCACTCGTTTTTCATGGTGGCGCTCTGCGTGGGATCGAATATGAAATGCCAGTTGCATCTGCGCAGCTAAAATCCTGTCTGCTACTGGCAGGACTTAGAGCCGATGGCCCGACTCGCCTCGTTCAACCGGCTGAAAGCAGAGATCACACCGAGCGTATGTTTGACGCCATGGGGGCAACTCTCAACCGAGACGGACTGACACTTGAGCTACATCCTGGAGAGCTTGAAACAGTCGACGTCGATGTGCCTGGAGATATCAGCAGTGCTGCATTTTGGATGGTCGCAGGTGTGACCCACCCTGACGCTGAATTGCTGATCAAGAACGTAGGAATTAACCCAACGCGAGCGGGAATTATTACTGCGCTGCAAATGATGAACGCGGACCTAACACTGCAGGACGAGCGAACTATTGCAGGAGAACCGGTAGCAGATGTTCTTGTACGCAGTAGCGAATTGAAAGCGGCAGAGATCTCTGGTGATATCGTTCCACTTCTAATCGATGAAATTCCTGTACTCGCGGTAGCAGCCGCGGTCGCCGAGGGCACAACTGTGTTCAAAGACGCGGAAGAACTGCGTGTCAAAGAATCTGATCGAATTCAGGCAAGCATCGATTGGCTCGTTGGAGCCGAGGTGGATGCCAAAGGCACTCCTGACGGAATGATCATCACTGGTGCGGAGTCTTTTGGAGGTGGGGCATTCGAGTCATTCGATGACCACCGATTGGCAATGTCACTTGGCGTCGCCGGAATGATTTCACGCGAGCCGATTACTGTTCTTGACCCAGACGTAGCGGGGATCTCTTACCCGAACTTCTGGAAAATCATCGAAAATTTCGGGGGCCTAGTTGGCTAACCAGCCCGCCCATGCGAACCCACTAATAGTCGTAATTTCCGGTCCGAGCGGCGTCGGCAAAGATGTCATGATCGAGAAGATGATCCAGAATGACCAGACTGGATTTCACTTCACTGTCACGGCAACTACGCGTTCACCCAGACCCGGAGAGCAAGACGGCGTTAATCACCATTTCGTCGACGTCGATGATTTCATAAATCTAATAGCGCAAGATAACCTTCTGGAATGGGCACAGGTGTACGGCCACTACTACGGAGTGCCAAAGCAACAAGTTAGAGCGGCACTTGATGCAGGTAAGCATGTAATCATGCGGGTCGATGTCCAGGGAGCCAAACGCCTTCGAGAGCTCGTTCCGGAGGTCTTGATGATATTCATACAGCCTCCGAGTCTCGCTGTACTCGAGAAACATCTCCGTGAACGCGGCGTCGATTCTGAAGAAGAGATGACTAAGCGTCTGGCTGCTGCCGGGGATGAAATGCGCCAGACAGGTCTGTTTGACTACGCCGTTACTAACGAGGAGGGCGACCTCGAATCAACTGTCCAAAAAGTTGTAGACATCATTTCTGATGAAGCTGATAAGGTCCCGGGGCGTAACATCTCGATATGAGCCTTCGACGATCAAACGTCTCTGATTTAGGAGTACTGGCTGAAGATGAGACCTTTCGTCTGGAATCACTCAAACTTTCCGCACACGAAAGTTCCGGGGTACTTTCCTGTGATGGAGACGTGGTCGTGCTGATATTGAGTGGGGAAGGAACGGTCGCAACCTCCGATCGAAAGTTTGATCTCTCCGACTCTTCTCAGTTCCATGTAAACGCAGGCAACAGATTCGAACTGAATGCCGGTAACCAGGAACTCCGCTACCTATTAGCGACCTGCCCCGCCGGCGAGCTTAGCTCGAACAAAGAACACGATCCAAAAATTAAACCCGGCGGAGTCACATTGTTGACTACGTCTCGCTACGACCGGTTTCCTGATTCAGGACTCGTTCGTGGTGGAATGTTTTTTCTCGACGAAGGAAAAACAGCCAGTTATCACTCACACGATTCTGCTGCTGAAGTGTTCGTATTTCTCAAAGGTCAATGTCGTGCGAAAGTCGACGGCGTGAGTGAAGAATTTGGTCCTGGAGAAGTCTTATACGTTCCTGCGGAAGAGAAGCACGAATTAAAGAATATTGGTAATTCGTTACTTGAGGTGTGGCTAACCGTTACGCCAAATGTATCGCCAAGTCACACGTTTTACGAGGAACAGGCAGTTGGTACGTGGGTGCGCGTTACCCCAAGGGTCGACGGGCTTAAATCCCGCCCTCCATCACGCTAGTAATTCATCCTCATAAAGAGTCGATGAAAAACGCGACCTCTGAAGTTCTACATATTCATCGACTGAATACTTGGGTGTGTGGCTCTTTAGAATTTTCTTGGCTTCCGACGAATCGTTGTCGAACAATTCCAGTAAAGTGGCCGTCATGATTTTGGCTGGAATGTTCACAGCGCGGTCGTAATCTTCGACCAGATAGTCATCCCCGTGCCCTACCCCACTCGCAGCATTCGTATATGGGTGAATGACGGGCATAAGCGTGCTCAGGTCGCCCATGTCGGTTGATCCTCCTTGGGCCTGGGCAGGATTGTTCACCGTCACCTCAGAACGTCCAACTATTTGTCGGGCATTCCTGACAAACACATCAATCAATCCCGAATTCTGCTTTAGAGCGTGGTAACCGGCGACTTCGGTCACCTCAACCTTGGCACCCATTGCCATCGCGCCTGCTCGGTAACAGCGAATAACTCGTTCTTTAATATCTTCGAGAATTTCGACTGACCTTGCCCGAACTCTTCCCTCGTACAGGACATCCGATGGCACTGCGTTTACCGAAGTTCCACCGCGAGACAGCATGCCGTGTACCCTGACGACGTCACGCTCACGGAAAGTCTCTCGAATCGCATTGACAGCCGTCGTAGCTAAAGTTGCGGCCTGTAATGCGTTAATACCCTGGTCAGGTGCTCCACCTGCATGAGCGGATTTGCCGATGTATTTCACCTGGTGTGAGACGTGTGCGTTGGATGTCCCACCGATCGATATTGCTGAATCGCCATTTCCAGAAGTGGTGTGTGTCATCATCGCCATATCTACGTCATCGAATACACCTAGTCGAATCATTTCCTGTTTACCGGAGAGAAACTCAATCTCACCAGAATCTCTGAGAGCCAGGCGTTTTTCGATCTCAATGAATTCTTCAGCTGGCGTAAGAACGAATGTGACCGATCCGCTGATGTGCTTTCGTATTTCATCGTCTGACAGTGCGGTGGCGACTCCAAGAAGCATCCCGATTTGGGCATGGTGCCCGCAGGCGTGAACAGCTCCGGTATCGGCATTAACACCTGGATGAGTTGGTACGAGCAACCCGTCCAACTCAGCAATTACTGCAATGTGGGGACCGGCTTTCGGACCTTTCAGTGTCGATTTCAATCCGGTCATGGCAAGATTGGTTTCCACCGATAATCCAAGCGAAGTTAGACGATCTGCAACATATTTCGCTGTTTTAGTTTCGTGGAATCCAGTTTCAGCCGACGCGTAAATGGCCTTTGCGTCATTGATGAATTGGTTGCCCTGTTTGTCGATGCGATTTAACGCAAGGGAACGTACTGTATCTAAATGATCACTCACAGGTTTTTTACTCAGAGAATGTCGTGACGGATCGGAATCCACGCATCCTTGATAGATATTCGCTTATCGACATTGGAGCTTTGAAAGACCCAGATACTTTCTTTGCCAGTTGTGCGTTGTCTGAAAGTAGATCAATGACTGTTAGTCCCATCGCTTTAGCCGATTTGATCACGGCAAGGTCGTAGTTCTCAACAAAGTAATCAATTCCGTGACCTGTCCCTGAAGTGGCGTTTGCCGTGGGTTGGATCGTCGCAACAATCTGGCTGACATCTCCCATGTCAGTACAACCAGTACTGTGCGGGAGTTCAATGACATTGTCATCGCCAATTAGCGATGCGGCATTATTTCGGTAAATCTCTGTAAGTTGCTTGTCGTACTTAGCAGGAAGATATCCGGGTGATGTTGAGATTTCGACGGAAGCGCCTGTTGCCAGTGCACCCGCTTTCAGAGCGCGGTCAACCTTTTCCGAAGCGTTGAGGATCGCAGGAACATTCGATGCTCTAACGTAGGTTTCCAATTGCACGTTAGCTGGCACCGAATTCACAGCGTCCCCGCCTTTTGTAATTACGGGATGCACACGCACGGTGTCGCTATCACGGAACGTCTCGCGTTGTGCGTGGATGCCCGCTAAGCCAAGGTGTGCCGCATTGAGCGCGTTGATACCCAAATGCGGTGAACCACCAGCGTGTGCGGCTCTTCCAATGTATGTGACAGTCTTGCCAATCATCCCGTTGTTAGAACCACCAACCCCGATGGTTCCAGCTGTCTCACCTCCGGTGTGAGTGAGCATAGCGACATCTACATCGTTGAAGAATCCGAGTTTTATGAACTCCTGCTTACCGCCGAAGAATTCGATTTGACCTTCTTCACGTAGACGTTCCCTGAATCCGAGTTCGATGTATTCCTCGGCAGGTGTCGCGAAAAAACTGACGCGCCCCGTCAGAGTGTTCTTGATTTGATCCTGAACTAAACCCGCAGCGACACCGAGCATTGAGCCGATTTGTGCGTGGTGTCCACAAGCGTGGGCAGCCCCAGTGTCATCGTCGGCAAAAGAATGCCCTGGGACAATTAGGGAATCTAATTCGCCCATTACCGCGATATGCGGTCCCGGTTTCCCAGTGTCCAACGTGGCTGCAACACCGGTAATTCCGACGCCCGTTTGAACTTCGAAACCGGCTGTAGCGAACCATTCAGCTACAAGTCGACTAGTCCGTTGTTCTTTGTAGCCACTCTCTGGGTGAGAGAGGATGTCTTTGGAGATTCTTTCAAGTTCGTCCGATCTCTCATTCACGTTATTTAAGAACGCATTTTTTGTATCGGATTTAGACGTCATTGGATTCCCGTCGGTTGTCAGCGGTCGAGAAGTGTAGCAGCGAACGCAGATTGTCCTACCTGATTGCGGAACCCGTTGAGGCAAAGTTCTCACCTATACTCAGGGCATGAACAAAATCGTGCTCGCCCCCCAGGGATTCAAAGAAAGCCTAACTGGACTCGAAATCGCCGAGGCTATGGAGGTTGGCGCTCAAAGCGTTTGGCCTGACGTGGATGTGGTCAAGATACCTGTCGCCGACGGCGGAGACGGTACTCTTCAGGCGCTAGTAGACAGCTCCGGGGGGGCAATCCGAACCGCACAAGTCGAAGATGCTCTTGGCAGAACGATTGAAGCTGAATGGGGAGCCCTAGGTAACGGCACTACTGCAGTAATCGAAGTTGCCCGGGCTGTCGGGCTCGCCCGCCTTTCTCTCGATGAACGTGACGTCCTGAACGCGTCGACGTATGGAGTTGGTCAGTTATTCTGTGAAGCTCTCGACGCAGGCTTCACAGATTTCATCATTGGCGTAGGTGGCAGTGCGACCAATGACGGTGGCGCCGGAATGATCCAGGCAATGGGCGGACGTCTCACCGATGAGTCTGGGTCGGAAATTGCACGAGGGGGAGCCGCGTTAAGTTCTTTGCGCCACATCGACGTTTCTAATCTCGACCCTCGTATGCAGACAGCGAAAGTCACTGTTGCGTGTGATGTGAACAATCCTCTTTGTGGTCCCAGGGGAGCATCTGCGATATTTGGCCCACAAAAAGGCGCCAATTTTGAAGACGTCCAATTGTTGGACGCAGCGCTGGCCAACTATGCCCAGGTGATTGCGGACGATTTGCACGCTGATGTGTCTGATATTCCAGGAGCAGGTGCATCCGGAGGTCTTGGCGCAGGACTCATGGGATTCTTCGATGCAAGGCTTCGGTTAGGTGCAGACATTGTTCTCGAAGCAGTCGAACTTGAACATCACCTTGAAAACGCTGACCTGGTTATTGTTGGCGAAGGACAGTTCGACAGATCGACTGTGTTCAACAAATCTCCTGTAGCGGTTGCGCAAAAGGCAAAGATTCACGGCATTCCAGTTATTGGTATTGCTGGATCGCTAGGAGCGGGATTCCGCGAGGTTCATGATCACGGGATCGATGCGGTGTTTAGCCTGGTGAATCGTCCTATGTCTCTGAAAGCCGCGATGGAGGACACAAAGCGTCTTGTTGCGATAGCAACAGAAGAAGCTTGCCGCGCCATCAATCTGAAAATCGGGGATTAAGACGTCCGAAACTCGTTACTCGAGAATCAAAAGGTGAACTTCGAGCGGACCGTGAATTCCGGTCACCGTCGTTCCTTCAATATCTGCAGTCTTGCTCGGACCTGAAATTAGATTCATCGATCCGGCGAGATCACCCTTGTGGAAGTCGTTTCGCTCCATAGCAAACAACTCATCCAGAGATTCGAGAACCTGACCCTTGGTTATCACCGCAATATGCACAGGTGGTGCAAGGCTAACGAGTCGTGAAACCTTGTTCTTGGGATGGATCACCACGGTTCCAGTTTCAGCAATACCGTAATCGACACCGGTAATTCCTAGATCAGCAGTAAATGCTTCTTCTTTGGAATCTTCTACAGAGTTTTCGTGTAGCTCACGATCTGTCGATCTGATCGTTGATCCCTCTGGCAGTGATAGAGCAGTGGAAACATTCAACTGATTCAATGCCTCGTGGTCGGAGGTGAGGACGCTTCGAACATCCTTCGAATCACAAATGTCCTGGATGACTCCAATCGCGCTCTCCGAATCACCTACAGAGTGAATGTTCCAACCGTTCTTAGTGGCGGATACTTTAAGTGACTCCAACAACTCATCTGAACGTGATGTTGAATCTTGCGTAATTTCTTTGGCTCGAGATTCCGCGTCGCTCGATGACTCGAAGAACGCTGTTTCATCAATGCTTTCAGGTGCAACTGGCACAGATCGCCCCAAAGACTCTGATACACCGGCAATGAATTGTTGTCGGTCGGTCATTTACCACCACCCAACTTCATCGACTTCACGAACGATTTCAACGAACGCGTGCTGACTGCGGGGAAGTCTCTACTGGATGTCCAACCACCCACAGGTGGTGGTGCTTTAGATATCCACCCATTTCGAGTGAAGGGGCGAAGAGTCCAGCCGGCGATTCTTGCACCCAGATCGAACCGTTTGCGCCCCATCATGCCAATACGCCAGGACTTCCAAACCAGTCGTTCTGTGATTGAGGATGATTTTTCTTTCGGATCCTTCTCGCCCTCAGCTGTACGCCATCTAAGCTCAAGCAACATTCGGGGGATATCGATCTTTACTGGACAGGCGTCGTGGCATGCGCCACACAACGATGATGCGTTCGGTAGATTTTTACCGTCTTTCAATCCAGTAAGGACTGGCGAGACAAGTGCGCCGATCGGACCTGGATAAACCCATCCATAGGCATGCCCTCCAACCTTCCGGTAAACAGGGCAAGCGTTGAGACAGGCTCCACACCGAATACAGTTCAATGCCTCGCGCATGAAAACATCAGACAGCAGCTTATCTCTACCGTTGTTCAAGACGACGAGGTGAAACTCCTCAGGACCTTCTTCTTCATCTGGTTTTCGAGGGCCGTTGACCATGGTCACGTAAGTTGAAATTCTCTGGCCGGTCGCAGATCGGATAAGAATCCTGAGCATTGTGCTCAGGTCCTGAATCGACGGGACGATTTTCTCCATACCCATCACCGCCACATGGACTCGCGGGACAGATGTGGACATACGTCCGTTACCTTCGTTGGTAACGAGGGCTATCGAACCTGATTCAGCCACTGCAAAGTTCACCCCAGTCACAGACATATCGGCACGCCTGAAAACATCTCTCAGCTGCTCCCTAGCCATCATCGTTAGCTCGGTGGCATCAGGAGGTTCTGAACCGGGCTGATACGACTCGTCCAGCAACTTGGCAACTTCGGTACGGGACTTGTGCACTGCAGGCGCTATGAGGTGGTACGGCGTTTCTTCAGCCAATTGGATGATGTATTCACCAAGATCAGTCTCAACCGTCTCAAATCCCGCATCATTCATCGCCTCAGCAAGTCCCATCTCTTCGGAGACCATAGACTTGGACTTGATTACGGTTTTGACTTCACGCTCTTTCGCCAGATCGATGATTAGTTTTCGAGCTTCAGCGGCATCGCTTGCGAAATGGATCTTGCCGCCTGCTTTTTCAACATTTGTTGCCAGCAAGTCAAGGTAGTAGTCGAGATTGGCGATCGTGTGATCTTTGATCGCTTTCCCTTTTGATCGAAGTGCTTCCCAGTTATCGGTCTCGGAAGCAGCCGCCAATC
>CAYYMP010000015.1:0-28226 GCA_964472915.1 uncultured Dehalococcoidales bacterium
AGTGGGCCTATGTTCTGGAACACAGATATCGCTCCGAGTTGCCCCAATTATCTGGCTTGGGGGCTATTGATACAGGGACAAGTATACGCTTGGCGCGATTCGACGCCATGAGCGTTAAGTGTTGATATCTGTGCTTTCCGTGAGTCCGGTGACTAGCGTAGATCGCGCCAGACTGCGACTACTCGGCTCAACACTTCGACGTCGGATGACGGATAGGTCATAGCCTGCATTTGGGTGTTGGCAGGTTCTAGTCGGACGCGTGGGCCTTCGGAGTAGAAGTGCTTCAGAGTCGTTGAGTGGTCAGACCGGATTCGTACCGCCGCCATTTGACCGTTTTGGACTGCAGCTACCTGTTCCATGATCACCATGTCGCCATCGGAAATTAGCGCGTCAATCATAGATTCACCACGAACCTTCAGTGCGTAAACACCTTGGCCAGTACCGGCGATTGACTGTGGAAGATCGATGAGTTCGGAGCCAGAAAGATCCGACCATGTGTCGTTCTCGGGCATTGGGAACGGTGAACCTGCGGCAATAGTTCCGAGCAGTGGTACAGCAACAGTTTCTGATTCTTCCGCTTGACCGAAAGTCTGCTTCTGAGACGAGAGCGCGAGTCCGCGGGATACTTCAGAAGCCCTGTTGAGGTACCCGCCTTCCTTTAGACGGTCGAGGTTGTAAGAGACAACAGAGGTGGAGCTGATTTCGCACCCGGACTGAATGTCACGAATGGTGGGTGGGTAGTCGTTCTCCTCGATAAAGCCCTCAATGAACGCCAGAATCGTTTGCTGTCGATCAGATAGCTTTTTCATTTTGGTTGTCCCTTGGCTCGAGTTTGCCGGTCACGTCGAACAGTGTTGTATTCGCACTAATGTTCTGAAATGTATCAATGCCCAATCTCGACTGTCAATTGAACGTGACACAAATTACGAACTTATGATCGGAACGTTGGTTACGGTGCGCCAGGTAGGGATTCACAGGCAAGCCCGTCTTTGTCCCCGTCCAACCGATGCGGGTCGGATGTGGGGCCGCCTTCATCTTCGAAGAAGCTTTGAGCTTCGGACCAGCTTTCGAAGTCTGAGCAATTTTTGTCGACAAATTCCGGTGTTGGCGTTGGGGGCGGTGGAGCGGGTGTCGAGGTTGGCGCCGGAAGCGGAGTAGACGTGGCGGTCGGCACTGGAGTGACTGTCGGTGTTGGTTCAGGATTAGCCGTGAGGGTAGGCGGTACGACTGGTGTCGGGGTAGATATGACTGTCGCTGTTGGTTCTGGTTTGGTCACCGAAACAGACGTTGGAACGATGGCTGACGGTGGTGTCGCCGAAACTGATGCAGCAACCGGTGTGCTAGTTGCTGTGGCGGTCGGAATGCTGGTAGCCGGTATTACTGAAGGCGTCGAGGTTGCAGTCGATTCAGGAACGATCGTCGGCGTTGCCGTGACAACGACAGTGACCTCAATGATCACCGGAGGAATCGGGGATGCAGGTTCAACCGGCACAGCACTTGGCTGCGAGTCTTCGCTCGAAACTACTGCATCACCACCGCATGCGAAAAATGCCAGCGCACTCAGCACACTGGCAACGACTAAAAGCTTCGCTTTAGTGGGCGTGTCCGTGATGGTCATGACCATGGTCATGGTCGTGAGCGTGGCTGTGGTCAGCATGATCATGCGAGTGGTCGTGTCCGTGGTCCATCATCGGTGGCGGCGGAACGTGATCGTGTCCGTGTCCGTGGGAAGGATCCATTCCAGCTCCGGGGTGAACCGGGTGATCTCCGAACGAGATGCCTTCGAGATTGCCTGGAGGACCACCCACCGCGTCGGCCTGTCCGAAAGCAACATAATGAGGTGCTTCACCTTCGAAGACGAGGTATGCGGACTGGCTGGTGGAAAGTGACTCGTGGCCACCGAACCACTTGACCAGTGGTCCGTTGATCATCTGGACGGGGCCGTCTTTGGCGGGACGTTTGACGTCGGTGTCGATCTTACCGGTCCCAGCTGGGCCGATGCCCCAGCGTGCGATTCCGTCAAAATCTCCGGGAATAACAAAGCGCCACCGAGGCAGTAAGCCTCGCCATGGCGCTACTTCGACAGCGACCCTGCGCTCCACACCTTCAAACGGGTGATGGATGCGCCAGTTGTACTCGGTATCTTCAGATTCAGACTTCGGCACGGGCTGATGGGTTTCGGCCGCGTGGTCGTGCTGATGCTCTTCTGGATTTCCAGGACCCTGGGTCAAGGGTTATACCGATTTACTTGCTGAGGGCGTTGAACTGTCGAGTGAGTCGTGACTTCTTGCGAGCTGCGGTGTTTCGGTGAAGTACACCTTTGGTAACAGCTCGGTCGAGCGCAGAGATTGCACCCTGCAATGATTTGGTCGACTCTTCGTTCACGTCACCGGCTTCGATTGCTTCAACAGCGTTTCGAACTCGGCTTCGAGTAAATGATCGGTTCGCCCGGTTACGTGCTGCTTTGCGGTTCTGTGATCGCAAAGTTTTTGCGGCTGGCATTCAGATTCCTTAGTTTGATTCGTACTTACTTTTCGTGGTTAGGAACGCGTTTTCTAAGAGCAAGAAAAATACGGTTGTCGAAAACGCAACCTAACTATTCTAACTATGTTTCCCTCACTCGGAAAACAGTATCTACACCAGGTATTGCTTCAACGCGTGAGAACAAGCGACTCAACTGCTCAACTCCAGTGGTGTAAACGGTGAGTGAAACAGTACACGCATTGGTGTTCGCGTCCTCATCTGAAGAGAGCGAGTGAATATTGACGTTTTCGGACGAAACGACGTGCGTGATGTCACGAATTAGTCCAACACGGTCGAAGGCCTTGATTTGTAGTCTTGAGGCGTAGGTTGTCTCGTAATGGCCCCATGCAACCGGAATGTGGCGGTCGGTGTCTTCGGTGTCCCTGAGAATAGCGCAGTTTCGACGGTGGACCGTTACGCCGCGACCTCGAGTCAAGTAGCCGGTTACCTCGTCACCGTAGACAGGGCTGCAGCATCGAGCGACACGTGTAAGAAGTCCCGGCTCACCCATAACGACCAGTCCCTTGGTTTGGTCTGTGGGCGGTTTGCCTTCGATCTTGATCGGAGTAAAGACTTCGTCTGGTGACGGACTGAGTGTCTCGGCAACGCGGCTCAGAGAAATCTGACCCGTGCCGATGGCTTCGGCAACCTGGTCGTAGTTTTCATAGTCGAGCCGGGCGACGATTTCGTCATCGGAAAGCCTGAGACCGAGTCGGCGTAGCTCTTTCTTGAGCAAATCACGACCACGCCTGATATTGCTCTCTCGTTCCTGCTTGCGGAACCACTGCTTAACTTTTGTTTGAGCACTGCCTGTGACCAGGTAACCAAGGTCAGGGTTCAGCCAGTCGAGACTGGGTCCGCGGGAAATACGGGCTTTTCGTATTTCAACGACATCACCATTTTGGAGCGGTGTATTGAGGGCTGTGAGTTTGCCGTTCACCACAGCACCAACAGTGTCGTGTCCCAGATCGGTGTGAATTCGGTAAGCGAAGTCGAGCGGTGTCGCACCGGCTGGCATGTCTTTGACATCGCCGCGAGGGGTGTAGACGAAAACCTGGTCCTGGAGAATGTCGGTTTTGACAGTGGCGAGGTATTCGTCGTCTCCAGAAAGCTCTCGCTGCCAGTCCAGCAGCTGGCGTAACCACGACATCTTTGTGTCGAAGTTGTCGTTCTTCCGAAGACTGTCCTCGCCTTCTTTGTATATCCAGTGGTTGGCAACACCTTCTTCAGCGATCTGGTGCATCTCTTTGGTTCGTATTTGCACTTCGATCGGGTAGTTGCCGGGACCCCGCACAGATGTGTGCAAGGACTGGTACATGTTTTCTTTTGGGCTGGCGATATAGTCGTCAAACTGCCCTGGAACAGGTCGCCATTTCGAATGAACGATACCCAGTGCCGCGTAACAATCGCCGACGTTCTGGGTAATGACTCGAATTGCGATCAGGTCGTAAATCTCGTCAAACTTTCGACCCATTCGTTCGTAACGTTGGAGCTTGTTGTAGGTGCTGTAGAGGTGCTTGACTCGCCCGTCCACAGAGCACTGGATTCCAGCTTTTTCGAGCGGCTCCTTGATCGCCTTGACCGCCGCTTCGGTGTAAATCTCACGTTCAGCTCGTTTGCGGCTGATGAGTCTTGAGATCGATTTGTACTGGCGCGGCATAAGGTAGCGGAACGACTCGTCTTCGAGTTGCCACTTGATGTCGTTCATCCCAAGCCTGTGCGCGAGAGGGGAGTAGATATCTAAAGTTTCTCTCGCGATACGCTGCTGCTTTGGAGTAGGCAGGTGCTTGAGCGTCTGCATGTTGTGGAGACGGTCGGACAACTTGATCAGAACGACACGTACGTCTTCCGCCATTGCCACGAGCATTTTTCTAAGCGAGGCAACCCGAGTTGCTTCAGGAGTGGCAACCTGCTTGAGCATCGCGCTGTTTTCGGAAATCTGGTCGAGTCGCTTGAGCTTGGTTACGCCATCGACTAGCTTTGCGACCTCGAGTCCGAAACCACCCTCGATTTCTTCGATTGAAATGCCGCAATCTTCGATTACATCATGGAGTAGTGCCGCCTGAATGGTCGTTGCGTCAATGTGCATTTCTGCAAGACGCTGAGCAGTTGCGATCGGGTGCACGACGAACGGCTCACCAGAGTCCCGGGTTTGTCCACTGTGAGCGTTTATCGCGTAGTTGAGGGCGTCTTCGACAGCGGTTTGGCGATCGCGCGGCAAGTAACTCTCAGCGGTGCTGAGAAGTTCTTTTGAAACTGATTCTTCTTGAATCGTAGTCAAAGCCAGACCTGTTCAAACTGTGCTCAAGACGATCAACTAATTCTAAACCGGTTTTGAGTCACAGACTCTTTAGAGTCTTGTGTACGTTCTCGCGGAAACGGGGAATTGGTGATTTAACGCCGCTACTCACCGAAATATCTGGCAATTTCGTCGCGTTCAAATTTTGGGAAGGCTGGTGACGCAGACTCAGTGTCGAACCTGATGGTTCCGGGTTGGGCAGTCAACTCCCCGATGACAGTTGCTGGGATTCCCTCTGATTCAAGCGAATCAATCACTTTCTTGGGGTGCGCTGATGAAATGAGTAGTGCGCCGGAAGCTATCAACCCCCACGGATTAAGTCCAAGCGCACTGCAAATTTGACGTGTTTCGTCAAAGACATGGACCGCGTCTGGATTGATGACGGCTCCGGTTTTTGAAGCTCTACACAGTTCGTCGATTGCCCCGGATAGACCACCTTCGGTGGGATCGTGCATTGCTGTGACGAGGCCCGTGTTGACTGCGGTCTGTGCCGCATTCAAGACTGATATTCCTGGTTCGTCTAGAAAGTTTGCTGCAGAGTCGATGACAGATTGCGAAATCCCTGCATTCTTCAACTCACCTGCAGCTTCCCGCGCAAGAATCGAAGTCCCTTCGATCGATATTCCCTGGGTGAGAATGAGCTTGTCACCAACTGATGCACCTTTTGAAGTAACAGTCTCAGAAGGTGCTGCCTCACCCAGCATCATTCCGACGATGATTGGCCGAGGTAAGTCGACGGTGATTTCTGTATGTCCACCAATTAGCTCGATGTTCAGTTGATCAGCTGCGTCACTCAGCTGGTTGAAGATTTCGGTTGCGAGTGATTCGGGTGAGCCCTCAGGCAGCAGAGCCGTTGCCAAAAACCACCTGGGGATCCCACCTGATGCGGCAATGTCGTTCGCATTGACCTGAATTGCGTACCAGCCAATACGATCGGTGGCGAAAGTGACTGGGTCAGACTTAGCGATTAGGGTTTTGCTGCCAAACGAAATGAATGCCGCATCTTCGCCAACTCCTGGACCGAGCAATACCCTCGGTGAGGGCTCTTTGATCGACGCAAGAGATTTCGCCAGCAACTCAGCGGGGAGTTTGCCTGCTCTTAGCAATCGCTTTTCGTTGCTATCGCTCACGACTGAGCTCGCCTGTTTTGATTTCCGGGGATGACTATTGAGGTGGCAGCTGTGGAATTGGGTCGCCGGTTAGATACGGTCCCACGATTCTACCTAGATCGTCTGACCGTCCCTGCAAGCCATTCCAGAACACATCGAATCGTGTGTAGTCCTCAGCGCAAATGAACTCGATTTCCTGCAGTCCAGCAGCGGTGTCGAAGTCGATCCTAAATACTGTGTCGCAGGAGATGGCCGGTGAAAAATTCGTGTCAATGTCAAAGAGCGCAATCAATCTTGGTAAGTCTTGTTCAGTGATCTCTCGTCGTAGAACGAACTCACCTGTAGACGAGTCTTTTCTCATCAGTTGAGCTGATCGAGAGGTTGCTAATAAGGCGTCTTCTGTGATGTTGGTTGTTGGGGGTTCTGGGCCAATAATTTCGTCACAGCGCGCTGTGATTTGTTCATCGTCGGTGACATGGTATTCCCAGATTTGTGAACCGCTGGTCAGAAGGTACGACCAGCCGACGTATGGAGCGTCGGACTTGTCATACAGAACACCTGTTTCAGGGCATCCAAGCGCAGTGCTGTCCCAGGCTCGAGTTTCGATTCGCTCAATATCAAGAGTGCTGAAATCAATTCCGAAATCCCCGGTTAGTCTAGCCATCTCGTTTATGTGAGAAGCAGGCGGGTTGGGAGTTGCTGTTGGTGTTGGTGTAGGAGTTGGCGTTGCCGTTGGTGCTGGAGTCGGCGACGGTCCTGGAGTCGCCGTTGCAGTCGGTACCGCAGTAACTGTTGGCCGCGATGTGGCACTAGGCGAGGAAGTTGATGTCGGGTCTTTATCTTCGTCTGAACCCGAGCAGGCTGTAATCGCGAGGGCTACGACTAGAGCAAGAATGGCGAGCGGCGCGAGTCGGGCAAGGAATGTTAATCGGTTCAATCGGTGTACTTACTTAATTAGTTCGAATTGGTATTCGTCTGTTAGTTCGGTGATGTCGACGTAAGTCCAGATCTGCGACGTTGCCGTTTCGCTAGGCGCCGAGTCATGGATCTCGATAGTCACGGTTTCAGATTCTCCACCGGAGAGCGATCTGAAGGCAGAGACCGAAATTTCTGAAAGATCAGAGTCAACTACGCTGCCAACAAGAAATTCGACTTCCCAGTCGACCTGGTCGAGTTCGATTTCGGCGATCGATGAGTTTTCAGTGTTGAACAGAATGAGTTCTTCCTCGCTACGTATCACCCATACGTCAATGTCATCTTCGTCGATATCTTGAGCGGTCACGATTTCATTTGCGAGTTCTGCCGGTACCGGCTGTGGAGTGGTTTCGCAAAGTGCGCCGTTTACACCGCCAAGGTCGGCGTTGTATTCATACCTGACCCCTTCGTAACTGAGAATCAGTCGGAATCCGGGGACAAGGTAGTCGTCAAGGATCGTGTTGGGTGGTGGGTAACAGCCTGGGCTGCGGGACGTCCACGTGTCTTCTTCGAGGAGAATCTTTCGTGCATCACCAGGGGCGATTCCGAGTCGGGCTGACAGTGCTGCCCTTGCCAGTTCTTCAACTGATTCCTGCGGATCTGTTTCGGACACTTCCGGCGTAGGTTGAGCAATTTCAGGTGTAGGCGGGGAGTCCGAATAGAAATCGTCACAGGCAGTCAACACGACTCCGACAACCAACAGTGTCGAGATCAACGAAAACGTTGACCATCGAGTTGCTAGCTGTCTGAGAGTTTGACGCATCTGCGCCTGAGTTGATTCACGTGCCAAGGTGTTACCACTTCCGTAGTGCCGAGTGAATTCTAGTCAGTAAATGATTACTCGTTCGTTGGACTTTCGGAGCGGATATTTATCTTCTTTCGGTCTTAACCGTGGTTAGCGAAGAGTCAGAAAACCTCCTTATATTGCGTAAAATGCTTTTATAGGAACTAAAAAATTCGTATATACGAAGTTGCATATACTTATGTATAACAAGATAGAAATGAGTTCAGTGTGAGGATATTCACACTGGGGAAATCTCTGTTGACGCTGGCAAATAATTGTGTATCCTGAAGGTAAGGAATTGTATATACGAACACTCTTGAGTGTATTGGCGAAAGGTTTCAGCCTTGCCCCTCAACGATGTTCCAGGAACTATCAAAGGAGAAAGGAAGAAATGAGTTACGTCGCCGGATACAGACGCGTGCTTGTGAAACTCGCGCTTGTTTCCATAATTGCCATCACAGTTGTTGCTTGTACCGAGTCTGAAGGTGATGGAGATTCTGAATCTCTTGTTATTTACTCTGGCCGCTCAGAGTCGCTCGTTGGCCCGCTGATCGAAGATTTTGAGAAAGTATCGGGGCACAACGTAGAGGTGAACTACGGATCTACGGGTCCACTTGCCGCAACGCTTCTCGAAGAGGGTTCCAATAGCCCGGCGGACATATACTTTGCTCAGGACCCCGGCGGTCTTGGTGCGGTCGACGCACTCCTCAGTGAACTTTCACAAGACGTACTCGACTCGGTACCCAGCTGGGCACGAGATCCCGAGAACAAGTGGGTTGGAACAAGTGGTCGCGCACGTGTGATCGTTTACAACACCGACATGCTGTCAGAAGCTGATCTTCCAGATTCCATCGAGGATTTTGCTAAGCCTGAGTGGAAAGGGCGAATTGGTTGGCCTCCAACCAACAGCTCGCTCCACGCAATGATTACTGCAATGCGCCAAGAATGGGGTGAAGATCGAACAAAAGCCTGGCTCGAGGGCATCATGGCGAACGAACCAAAGGTGTACGCAAAGAACACCCCGACCGTTGCCGCGACCGCAGCAGGTGAAATTGAAGTGGGTTTCGTGAACCACTACTACCTGCATCGATTCCTCGCTGAAGAAGGTGAGTCCTTCGCCGCTCGAAACTACTACACCCGCTCAGCCGACCCTGGTTCGGTGGTACTGGTCGCAGGTGCTGGAATACTCAACTCGTCAGACAACAAGGAAGTTGCAGAACAGTTCCTTAAGTTCTTGCTCGGAACTGCCGGTCAGCAGTACTTTGCTGCTCAGACATACGAATTCCCATTGAACGAGAACGCGAAGCCAGCAAACATGCTCCCCACACTTGAGGCAATTAACAAGCCTGAAATTGACCTCGGCGATCTGACGGATCTCGAGGGAACTCAGGACTTGCTCAGGGAGGTTGGGGCTCTTCCGTAAAGAAGAAGTCCAGACGTAGTTTTGACGCTAACTGACGTCATAACCACCGGGTGGAGATCCGGTGACACAAAACGACCGCCGTTATTTTTAGTTGTATCGGCGGTCGTTGTCGCGCTTGCGGCATTTATTCCGGTCGTCTATTTGGCGGTGCGATCCGCGGGTAGCGGTTCGGAGTGGGTTGATCTTGTCTTCAACGCGAACACGGCATCTATATTTGGTCGTACGTTCCTGCTGATCGCTCTTGTCACGACTATCTCGATCACCATTGCTGTGCCGGTCGCATGGCTTACGGTTCAGACCGATGTTCCGTTCAGGCGGGTACTTTCCGTTGCTTCAGTTTTGCCGCTTGTAATGCCGAGCTTTGTAATGGCAACGACGGTCATAGAGGTTTATTCACCGAAAGGGATTCTTCAAGGGTGGCTTTCGCCGTTCGGCGTGGATCGACTTCCGGCGATTTATGGACTGCCAGGTGCAACTTTGGTCTTGATATTGATGACCTATCCGTATGTCCTGTTGACCGTCCGCGGGACGTTGCGGAGGATGGACCCTTCTCTCGAAGAGGCTGCGAGGGCGATGGGCTATGGACCTGCGCGGACGTTGTTCTCGGTAACGTTGCCGATGTTGCGACCTGCCATCGCTGCTGGTGCTCTACTGGTTGCTCTTTACACGCTGAGTGACTTCGGTGCTGTCGCTCTGCTTCGGTACGACACGTTTACCTCGGCGATCATGATCCAGTACGAAACGTCGATCGACAGAACTCTTGCAGCGGTTCTTTCTCTTGTACTCGTCGTAGTCGCTGTTTTCTTACTGCTGGCAGAAGGATTGACTAGAGGAAGCGGTGCTTACCACCGTGTGACTGTCGGTACTGTGCGCTCGGCGAGGAGAGTTGCTCTTGGTAACTGGAAATGGGTCGCTTTTGGCGTTGTGATGGTTCCTGTTGTTGTAGGACTGATCGTGCCGGTAGGGGTCCTGCTGCACTGGCTAATAAGAGGCTTGCTCAACGATCAACACTTGCTGCCGCTCTTAGTCCCTGCAAGAAATTCGCTTTACGTTTCTCTACTCGCTGCTGTTGTGACGGTTCTCGCCGCATTGCCAGTGGCAATCCTTGCTGTCAGGTTCAGGAGCGGACTGAGCCGCGTGGTTGAGCGGTCTACTTACATCGGCTTCGGTTTACCAGGCGTGGTCGTTGCGCTGTCGCTTGTGTTCTTCGGAATTAACGTGGCACGCCCGTTGTACCAGTCGATATGGCTCCTGGTTTTCGCTTACGGAGTGCTATTTCTTCCAGCTGCGCTCGGATCGTTGCGAGCGTCACTTCTCCAGGTGAGCCCACGAGTTGAAGAAGCGGCTATGAGCTTGGGTAGCTCCCAGTGGAGAACGATTTTCAAAGTCACAGTTCCCTTAGTGATGCCGGGAGCGTTTGCGGGTGGGGCGATGGTGTTCCTCTTAACCATGAAGGAACTCCCTGCGTCGCTAATTCTCTCGCCAATCGGATACAAGACGCTTTCAACCTCGATTTGGTCAGCTGCTTCGGAGGCATTCTTTGCAAAGACCGCCGCTTCTGCGTTGTTGCTGGTGTTCGCAGCAGGTATACCTACTGCGTACCTCACTCTCCGAGGTCACGGTGACGACAGTGAAAAGCAAAAGCGAGAAATTGATCTTGAAGAGGCTGCCCGGTGAGATTCCCCTGGAGTAAGCCAACCGATTCTTCTGTGCAGCAAACACAAAGTGGTGCTGTATCGAACCCTTCGCTGTCTGAGGACACCGGTGTAATTCACCTCGAGAACGTCGAGTGTAGTTACCGGGGTTCAGATCGACCTGCAATCACCGGCTTCAATTTGCAGATACGCCCTGGTGAATTTGTGAGCATCCTGGGTCGAAGTGGAGCCGGTAAAACCACTGCGCTCCGTGTGATTGCAGGATTCGAACAGGTCTCTGATGGTTACGTTCGAGTTGGCGGACAGCTTGTCGGCTCGTCGTTTCTTCATGTAGCCCCGGACCAGCGACGAATTGGTCTAGTGTTCCAGGACTACGCGTTGTTCCCTCACCTAACAGTCGAGAAGAACGTTGAGTTTGGACTGAAAGACCTTCCAAAAGAAGAGAGGGCGAATCGGGTCAAACCTGTTCTCAAGTTAGTGGGAATGAGCGGATACGAAGACCGCTACGTTCACGAACTTTCTGGTGGTCAGCAGCAACGTGTGGCAATCGCTCGTGCTCTCGCTCCGGATCCGGTTGCGCTCCTTCTCGATGAACCATTCAGCAACCTAGATCGGCAGCTGAGATCGGCGCTGCGAAGAGATATCAAACAAATTGTTGCGGAAACCGGGGCGACTACGCTACTGGTGACCCACGACCGAGAAGAAGCGCTCGCTACTTCCGATCGAATCGCCGTGATGGGCGACCAGAAGATCGAACAAATTGGTACTCCTGAAGACGTGTACCAAAACCCGGTCTCGGCCGAGGTGGCACGGATGATCGGGCCGTGCGAACTCATCCCCGGTGTTTACCGTGGAGGAGTTGTCGTTACTGAAGCGGGTGTGTTCCCGACGCGGGTTACGAACGGAACTTCGCTATCGGACGGACGACAAGTGCTGGCTCTCATGCGGGCATCTGAGTTGGAAATCGAACCAGCTGGCGATGAGACTCAACGCACCGCAACCATCGAACTTAAAGAGTTCGAAGGTGAGTTCAGCGAGTACAGCGTCAAGCTCGACTCAGGAACCGTTATTCGGGTCCGGAAGCGCGTTGCCAACGGGATGGAAATAGGTGACAGAGTACGCATTCTGCCGCGCGATGACGCGGCAGTTATCGTCTTCCCTGCGTAAATTGACTGCCGACTAAGCGGTGAACTTCTTGATCACCAGGCAGGCGTTCTGGCCACCAAAACCAAAGCTGTTCGAGAGAACGACATCAACGTTCGTTTCCCGAGCCGTGTTCGGAACGTAGTCCAAATCACAATCTGGATCCGGGGTGACCTGGTTGATCGTCGGGTGAATAATGCTGTCGTTGATCGTCTTGATGCTTGCGATAGCTTCAAGTGAACCCGAGGCTCCAAGCGAGTGACCAACCATCGACTTGGTTGAGGTTACCGGGATGTCGTATGCCCGCTCACCAAACAAGCTCTTGATCGCCGCAGTTTCGGATCGATCGTTGATCGGTGTCGAAGTTCCGTGAGCGTTGATGTAATCGACATCCTCGATGCCAAGCCCTGAGTTTTCGAGCGCACGAGCCATCGCCTTGGCTGCGCCAATACCGTCCGGGTGCGGCTGGACGAGGTGGTAAGCGTCTGAAGAAACTCCCCAACCGGCAATTTCAGCGTAGATAGATGCGTTGCGTGCCTGGGCATGCTCAAGGCTTTCGAGAATGATGATTCCTGAACCTTCAGCAGGAGCGAACCCGTCACGATCGGCGTCGAATGGTCGACTTGCGAGAGCAGGATCACCCTCCCACGTGGTTAGAGCATGCATTGTGCTGAAGCCACCCATCCCTATTTCACAAATTCCGGCTTCAGTTCCACCGGTCACAACGACATCGGCAGTGCCACGACGAATGATTTCCGCTGCTTCACCAACTGATTGGGTGCTTGCTGCGCAGGCAGTAATACATGTGTTTGTGTAACCGGTGAGACCATAGGTGCGAGAAATATTCGCAGCTGCCATGTTCACTAGCATCATCGGAATGTAGTAGGGGCTCATTCGACCGGGTCCGCGCTTAACGCGAACTTCAGCTTGCTGGTCGGTTTCGGGAAGACCGCCGGAACCGCTGCCAATGAGAACACCAATACGATCCGGGTCTTCGTCGTCGAGGTCGAGACCGGAATCACTCATCGCTTCCTTAGACGCGGCAATTGCGAACTGCGAGAACCTCGCCATTCGGCGTGCCTCTTTGCGGTCCATGTAGTCCGCAGGATTGAAGTCGCGGATTTCTCCTGAAACTTTGCAAGGGAAGCCGTCGGGGCTGACCAGGCTGATCTCTCCGATGCCGGATTTACCAGCTTTGAGGCCCGTCCAAAATTCATCAACTGAGTGTCCCAGGCACGTAATTGCGCCGAGACCAGTAACTACAACTCTCTTGTCATTCCCTTTGGTCATTCGCGATGCGTTTCTGGATATGTGAGCAAGCACCTCGGTGGGTGGTTACAGATCTGGATACAGTTCTGGCTCGATACCCTGTTCAATCTCCACTATTTCTGCTGCTACAAAAAGTGAGCCAGCCCCGACGATGACATCACTTGGATCAGCCAGCTTTCGGGCGGCGACCAGGGCGTCACTCGTATTGGTGGTCAACTCAATGGGCTTAATTTTACATTCCGCCATTAGGTTCGCCAGTTCATCTGCTCGAAGGCTCTTCGGATGCCTTGATTCGGTTACGACGATTTGAGGATCGAGAGATGCCAATTCCCTGATGACTTCAGATGGATCGTGACCTCGTATTGCTCCGAATATGAGAACTACACCAGAGCGATGGGGGAATAGTTCATGTACCGACTCCCTGAGCGCTGTCGCGGATGCACCGTTGTGAGCCCCGTCTACAAACACGGTTGGGTTTCCAGTACTCGCCACCTGGTTGCGGCCAGGCCATTTGACTTTCTGAAAGCCACCAACGGCCTTTGAGAGATTCACCTCGAAACCTGATGAATTGATTTCAGTCAGCGCGGTTATTGCGGTTTGTGCGTTTTGAACTTGGTGTTCACCAAGAAGGTTCAGGCGGAATTGAACTTCGCTGGTCTGGCTCTTAGCCAACAAATCTTTGCCGCTGAGACCTGAATCCGATTCAACTTCGATTTGCCAACATTCTGGCGCATATGTGAACGTGCTCGAACGTTCTGATGCGGTCGATTGGATCACCTCGAGTGCTTCTTGCACCTGGGCTGCGGATACGACTGGCTTACCTGGTTTGATAATGCCGGCTTTTTCGGAAGCGATTTCCGGAATAGTGTTTCCAAGTACCCCTACGTGATCGAGGCTGATCGGAGTTATGACACTCACCAGTGGGTTGAGGACGTTTGTCGAATCTAGTCTGCCGCCAAGCCCGACCTCGATGACGCTTATGTCAGCTCCAACTTTGTTGAAGTGCTGAAACGCCATTGCCGTTTGCATCTCAAATACGGAAACGATCCCGATGTCTCCATCATCTTTGACACGTTGAACAGCTGGCCAAATTGACTCGACAAGCTCAACGAACTCTGATTCTGAAATTGGTTTTCCGTCAACTCGAAAACGCTCAGTCACTTTGTGGATCGAAGGTGAAGAAAAGAATCCGGCCTTATATCCGCACTCGGTTAACCCCCAGCTTATGAGAGCCGAAGTGCTGCCTTTACCTTTACTACCGGCAACATGAACATAGTTCTGCCCGTGATGAGGATTGCCGATGTAGTCGAGAAGTCGCTCGATTCTCAGCAGGTGAAAATCGGGCGGCTCGTTCGCTCGCGATTTCCGTTCGAAATCAGCGAGCGAGAAGTGGAGTGATACAGCTTCCGGATAACTAAGTGACATTGGGAGTAATTATCGACGGAATAAAACAAAACTGTAAGTTTTCAACGCGCCGAATCTTAGTGACTCCACGAGTCGGATGTTGTTGCATCGGTTGCTAGAATTTCCTCACCGAGAGTCGCCATATACGAATTTCACTTCCACATCGCAGATTCTCCACTTGAGACATCGATACCAAGAACGGATTTCTAATTGAAGTACCGAGACCTGATTGATTCAGCGCTAAAAAACCACGGCGCTGACTACTGTGAGATTCGAATTGAGGAGACTGACAACTCCCGTTTGACCTATCGAGGAAAATCACTCGATACGATCGCCCAAACCAGCGGCCTCGGCGGGAATGTCCGTGCTGTTACCAAGGGCGGTTGGGGCTTTGCGAGCTTTAACAGTCTTGAAGATTTGGAATCCAAAGTTTCCGACGCTGTCGCGCAAAGTAAGGCGGTCGGAACCGGCAAAACCGAAATTGGCAATGGTCAAGCTCACGTCGATGTAGTCCCTGCACACATCGTCAACGATCCCAAAGCGGTTTCGCTCGAAGAAAAGAAACGACTGTTCGATCATTACAACGACCTTGTGTGGTCGGTGGATGGGATCAACAGTGCCGACATCATCTACGGTGATACCTCTCGCAAGACCTTCTTCGGAAGCTCTGACGGCTCTTACATCGAGCAAGAGCAAGTCCACGTCATTTCTCGAATTTCTGCCCAGGCTCGTCGTGGAAGCGATGTTCAGCAGGCAGGGTTTAGCATTGGGTCGCAAGGTGACTACCACCTCGTCAAAGACCTCGACGAGCAGGTTGTTGATGCTGCGAAACGGGCGGTTGGACTTCTTGATGCAAAGCCGCTGGAAGGTGGTGAACGCACGGTAATTCTCGATCCCGTGCTGGCAGGAGTTTTCGTCCACGAAGCTTTCGGTCACCTGTCGGAAGGCGACAACGTTTATGAGAACGACAAGCTCAAAGAAATTATGTACATGGGCCGCAAGTTCGGTGGAAAACACCTGAATTTCACCGACGGTGCATCGATTCCCGGACTTCGAGGCAGTTTCAAGTACGACGACGAAGGAACCCTGGCAACTCGAACCCCGTTGGTGAGGGAAGGTGAACTTGTCGGTCGACTTCACTCTCGCGAAACCGCTGCCAAGTTAGGCGAGCAACCCACCGGCAACGCACGAGCGATTGGTTACAACTTCCCTCCGATCGTTCGAATGACCAACACGATCATCGAGCCGGGTGAAGCCACACTCGACGACCTGCTAGAAGGTGTCGAAGACGGTGTATACGTTCGCAACTGGTACGGCGGAATGACTCAGCACGAAATGTTCACGTTCTCGTCTGGTGAGGCGTACATGATCCGCAACGGCGAAATCCAAGAAGCAGTTCGACCTGTGATGCTTACCGGAAACCTGTTTGAAACCCTCCAAAACCTGGACGGTGTCGGTAACGACCTCGATATGAACCAGGGTGGCGGTTGCGGAAAAGGTGGTCAAAGCCCGCTGCCGGTTTCCAACGGAAGTCCGCACATTCGAATCCAGAACTGCCTGATCTCAGGAGCTTGATCCCGAGCCAAACCACGGGACATCTTCCAACTACGAGGAAATAATTTGAGCGAGTCATTACTACAAGCTGCTTCATCAAAGTTCGATCAGGCTGAGGTTTACCGGGTTGAGTCGGAAAGCCACCCGGTTTCATTTGAGTCGAACAAACTCAAGGAGATCATGCGTCGGGACACATCAGGTGTGGCTCTGCGTGTGATCGATGATGGTCGGATAGGTTTTTCATCAACGACTGACGCGAGTCGAGAAGAGGAACTGGTTGACCGGGTCGGTTCGCTGGCGCCGTTCGGATCTGAGGCAGCATTCAGCTTTCCTGAACCATCTGAATACCCGACCGTTGATATCTACGATCCTGCGGTCACACGTATCTCACAAAAAGAGATGATCGATGTCGGCCAAAGCCTGGTCGAAAAACTGCTCGACGAATGGCCTGATCTGTTGTGTGATGCACGTGTTGGCTGGTCGAGTGGTCGAGGAAGAATACTCAACTCAGCTGGAATTGATGTTGAGTACGATCAGACCGGTTACTACTGCTACGTAGGTGCTCAGCTGATTCGCGGAACCGACATGTTGAATGTCTGGTCTGGTTACGGCTCTAGCCATCACTTTGGTGATGACGAACTTGATCGCCTTCTGCAGAACGTACGGCGTTCATTGCGATGGTCCGACAACCTCGCCAAGGCGTCCGCTAACAACGGCGAATTGCCTGTGATTTTCACTCCTCGTGGTGTTGGTGCAACTCTCATTGCTCCGCTTCTCTCTGGATTCAGCGGCAAGAATGTTGCCAATGGTTCGTCACCGCTGATCGACCGATGGGGTGAGAAGGTGGTGGACGAGCGGATTTCTGTATACGACGATCCATTGATCGATGGCGCGAGCGGTAGCCGCCCGTTCGATGACGAAGGTGTTGCTAGCCAGCGCATGGCTCTGATCGACAAGGGTGTCGCTGGAGGTCCGTTGCTCGATCTTCAAACTGCAGGTCAGCTCGGTAAGAAATCGACTGGCGCAGCAGGTCGTGGTCTGGCAACAACTCCGTCACCAGGTACTTCGGTGATCGATATAGCTGGTGGGGATTCCGATTTCGAAACCATGATTAGTGGTATCAAAGAAGGACTCATCGTCGAAGAACTTCTCGGAGCCGGACAAGGTAACGAGCTTGGCGGTGACTTCCGCGCAAACGTTTCGCTCGGATACAAGATCGAGAACGGTGAAGTCGTTGGTCGGGTCAAAGACACGATGATTTCTGGCAATGTCTACGAAGTACTCGACAAAGTCGAATCGCTTTCTAGTTCACCTGAATGGGTGTTCGGTTCATTGCGTACACCGGCAATCCAGTGCCTTGGTGTCGAAGTTGCGGCGAAGTCTGAGTAGTCGAACACACGGAGCGTTAGAACATGGGTCTCGATGAGTTCCTGAATCTCCTGCCTGAAGACGAAGAGGAATCAGTTAGCTATTCGGCGCTGCCTAAGTTGTCTGGTTTGACGAATGCCGAGGCTGATGAATTTGGACTGCTGTGGTTGGAATGGCCAAGCGAACGGGTTGCCGAAATGCTCAACCGGATGGATTCGCTTTGTGATGAACAGTCGGATGTTGAGTTCGAGGCGATATTCAAGCAAGGGCTGAACCACCCAAACGAGAGCGTTCGATTAAACGCGCTCAAAGGACTTGAAGACACTGAAGACCGAACTCTGGTCCGACCGTTGATCAAGATTCTTGAGCAGGACGAGAGCATCGACATCCGAACAGCAGCCGGTGAGACGATTGCACACCTTACTGTCCTGGCACAGTCCGGAAAGCTTGGTAGGAAAGACCCTGAAATTCTTTCAACTGCCCTAATGGGCATTCTTCAGAATCCGACCGAATACGAATCGGTGAAACTGAAGGCGCTGGAAGCAATTTCAGTGTTTGGCGGTGAAGAGCTAGATCCGTTTATCGAAGCTGCCTGGGATTCAGGTGACATTCATGCCCGGCAAAGCAGCATTTTCGCTATGGGGCGTACTTCGAATCCGAAGTGGGCAGAGAAGGTAGTTCAGGACCTCGACCACGACGCGGTCGCTGTTCGGTACGAAGCGGCAATGGCAATTGGTGAGGTTGGGGACGAGCGGCACCTGCGAAACCTGGATGTTTCGTTGGAGGACTCCGATCTAACAGTTCAACTGGCGGCTATTTCCGCTGTCGAGCGAATTGGTGGAGACGTCGCCAAGGACAAACTCCAGGGCATGCTCACCAGTTCTGAGCCCAGGGTTGTCGAGGCGGCTCAGCAGTCGCTTCAGATTCTCAAGGAAGAGGAAGAACTCGACGAGGTTGTAACGCCTGAGATGGCTCGTGGCATGTACGGCTCAGCCGACACGTTACCTGGTGTTGATCTCGAAGGTTACGAAGCGGCTGAAATCGAGGGATGGTCGAACATGCCCGATCCGGCAGAAGTTGATGATTTCGGAACGGGTGTGACCGAGGAAGCGGAAGAACTGGGTCTAGACCGAGGTGACCCGTTCGATGTCGATCTTCCACCCCAAGACCCCTGGGACCACGAAGAAAATTTCTAGTCTCCAAAGATCGTTGAGTCTGCGGATTACAGATCCAGAGTTATTCGGTAGGAAAATCCGTTCCAAGCGGAGTGTCGATGCTTGTTACTAAAGCATTCGCTCTTCCCTGAATGCCAACTGCGCCGCACCAAGAATACTTACGTCGTCGCCGAGGCGAGTTGCTGAAAGCGGTACACCGTCTCCGTAGCGTGGGATTGAGTGGTCTACCACGGCGTCGTAAAGCTTTTGCCAGTGACGTTGGAGTCCTTGAACCACTCCTCCACCAATGACCAACGCTTCCGGATCGAAGGTGTTCAGGAGGCTGCCGAGTCCGATTGCCACGTTTTCGATTGTGGTGTCGACGATTTCCTGCGCTGTCGGATCACCCGCTTCTGCAGCATCGAAAATGATGAGTGAAGTTACGTTATTTGCGTTGCCGCTTGCGAGATCGTAGAGCGGTCCTGAAGACGGGAACTTGTCGCGTCCCATGCGAGCGATCGCCGGACCAGATGCGTTGCCTTCGAAGCAGCCATCACATCCAACGTTGCACTTGTATGCACCTGGACGAACGGCAATATGACCTACTTCTCCGGCCCCTCCCGTCGCTCCGGTCACCATGTCGCCGTTGGCAATAATTCCGCCGCCAACACCTGTGCTTATAGTCACGTAGATGATGTTCTCGGCACCAATGTGGTCACCAAAGCGAGTTTCAGATAGTGCGGCGAGAGTTGCGTCGTGACCAACCCACACGTTTCGACCCATGATTTCCGATAGGGTCGGCTTCATGGTTTTGTTGTGCCAACCGGTCAGGTTTGGCGGGTGGTTGTACACGCCGCTTGAAGGTCGGATAGGACCTGCGGTTGAAACACCTACACCTACAACTTCGCCTTTCTCAGGCAGCGTTTCGAGGGCTTCGTTGAGGATCTTGCCGAGTCGTTTCGCAGCGTCTTCAATCCCTCGCTCGGAAAGCGTGTCGATTGAACCTCTGCCGGTCATGCGTCCTCGTGAATCGACGAGAGCAGCGCGCATGTTGGTGCCGCCAATATCGGCGGCAAGGGCAAACCGTAGGTTTCGATCTTCTGAACTACTCACAATCGAGATGGTAGCACCGGGATTCAGCATATCGTTGTTCGAAAGCTTGACTTGTTGGGCGACGGTAGACGAATGTGCCACTGGCACCCATCATTGTTATATGACCGAACTCGTCCACAACATCGACCTTACTCAAGTCCCACACCGCGAAGGGCAATCCCGCGATCTTGAAGCAAAAAGAGTGCGCGCGTGGGACAGACTTTCTGATGAAGAGAAAGAGTGGGTATTGAACGCGTGGGAGCACACGAGTCCTATTCCACGAGCACCAGCCTTTCGGGAAATGGGCAACGCCACCGATCGTGTTCTTTACGTGCTGGTCGGCACCGAGGAAAGCCTGACTCCGAACGAGCTGTGCTACCTGATGATCGCTCGCTGGTTCCGTAACATCGACCCGGCGACAGCTCGGGCAAAGATGGCACTGCTTGTCCGACAGGGATTAGCACGTTACACAGGTGTTGGGCGAACGATTGCTACAGAGCCAGGCCTTTCATACCTCGAAGAAATGGGACGTCCGAAACGACGAGGTCGTGATGAAGAAGACGAACCTCGCCGCGCAAGTAAAGGCGACGACTCTTTCGGAAACTACAGCGCACCTTCAGGTCGTTTCAGGCACGAAATCGACGCTGAAGAAGAACCCCAAGGGTAACCGGCTACCTACCGGTAATCCTCGGCGTTGTCCTGCGGGGCGTAACCGATGACCTTCTTGGCGTAGTCGGTGTCCCAGAACCGCCACTTGTTGTCCGAGACTCCGTAGAAGATCTCGAATCCCAGAGGCTGCGTCAGGCACTGACTTACGAGGTTCGCCAGGTCACGATGACTTAGCCAGGTTGCCATGCTCCGGATAGAACCCTCAGGCGAGTTCTGCGGATTAACTGTTCCGATTCTCAGGCAGGCAACTTCTAGTCCGAAGTGTTCGTGGTAGTAGGCACCAGTCGCCTCTCCGAAAGCCTTGCTGACACCGTAGTCAGAGTCAGGGCGAATCGGGACTGTGTTGTCGACTCGCTTGAACTCACCAGGGGTTAGACCTTCGTAGTCGCCAACGCGAATCCGGCTGTACGGCTCGTCCATCTCGAAGTTTCCGACTGCGTGGTTCGAGCTTGCAAAAACGACTCGCTTTACGCCGTGTTGTTTTGCGGCTTCATACACGTTGTGCGTTGTTGAAATGTTGTTCTTGAGCACATCTGGCCAGGGCGTTTCTACCGGGGCGTTGGCGGCAAGGTGGACTACCGCATCGAGACCTTCAAAGGCAGGCGACATTGCGTCGTAGTCAGACGCGTCACAAATCAAAGTTGGGACGTCGGGAGCGTGATCGGATTTCGCTACATCGAGGCCAGAGAACGTAAATGAGTCGCTCAAAGTGTTGATAAGCATCGAGCCGATAAGACCCGAAGAACCAGTGACCAATACCTTCATGATTTGCCTTTTACGCTTGTGATTTTGTGTGCCGAGAAAACGACTGAGATATTACTCGGTTGGCGGTGAATGAAGACGCTCAAATCAAGGTTGTTTCAGTTCGTCTTCACACGATCCTCACGTGAAAATAGCCCAAATCACAGCGTGCTTATGGGAATCGTGACAGTCTTACTTCAGTGTGATGATGCTCTTCTGGGACGCAGTCGGACCAGCCCCCGACGCGTCAGGCATCGTCACCTATTTTCTTTAAGTGACTTCCCCTTATTGACCTCCGAGTATATTCGCGTCTATGTTGAATAGAACATATGTTCTAAATACATAGTAAAGGAGTGTCATTGAAAATTGGAACCGTCAGAAATGGAAGTCGAAAGAAACCGGTTGTCGTTTCGCGAACCACATGCCCGAGATGTGCGTGCGATACGTCGATCAAGTTAGATAAAGCCGAGCCAACCGGGAACACTTGCTACCGATGCACGGAGTGCGGCTACATCTTCAGCCCGCGCTCAGTTTGATCGGTGTTACGGCTCCTGAATTAACTTCGCCAGTAGATTTCAGTGATGATCCTGCACGATTCGTTACCGAAGTACTCGGGGCTAATTTGTGGGACAAGCAAAGACAGATTCTTGGTGCAGTAGCGAACCACAAGCGCGTAGCTGTTCGATCCTGCAACGGATCTGGAAAGACATTCACTGCTGCATACGTTGTGATCTGGTGGTTGATTACGCAGCCAGAGTCGATCGTCATTACTACTGCACCTACAGCGCACCAGGTCCGGAACATTCTCTGGCGAGAGATCCGACGGATCTACCACTCCAATTCCGCACTCATAAGCGGAAAACTTTCCAACACTTCTATCGAACTCGATGACAAGCACTTCGCGGTGGGACTGTCGACCGACCAGCCTGAACGGTTCCAGGGTTTCCACGAAGGCAACATCCTGTTTGTAGTTGATGAAGCGAGCGGGGTGAGAGAAGGGATTTACGAAGCTCTAGAGGGATCGATGACATCCTCGAACTCCAAGGTTTTGCTAATCGGGAACCCTACATCGCTCAGGGGGACTTTCTACGACGCATTTCATCGGCGAAGAAGCCTCTGGCACACGATTCACATTTCTGCATTCGACACACCGAATCTCCAGAGTGATGAGGTGAAATACCGGAGCCTTGTGACACCGGAATGGGTAGCTGAAGCAGAACAGAACTGGGGCGTGGACAGCTTTCAGTACCAGGTGAGGGTACTCCGTGAATTTCCGAGTTCATCCGAGGACACGTTGATTCCGCTCAAGGAGATTGAACAAGCGAGAGGCGATGCCTCGATTGAGCAGCCGGAAAGCGAAGCTTCTGTCGAACTAGGTGTGGATGTAGCGAGATTCGGGAGCGACCGAACCGCCATTTGTGTTCGGGCAGGCCCGAGGGTTCTGGCTATTGAAACGTTTCAGAACCTGGACACGATGCAAGCCGCGGGCGAGGTGATGAGTGTTGGGCGTAAGTACGGCGCGAACTTGGTTCGCGTCGACGAGATTGGAATTGGTGCAGGGGTGGTCGACCGTCTGAACGAGCTGGGCGAGTTCGAAGTGGTCGGTGTGAATGTTTCTCGGCGTGCAGCCGATCCCGAGCATTTTGCCAACTACCGCGCCGAAATGTTCGACGGGTTACGCAAACGATTCCACGAAGAGCAAATTCATATTCCTGATAACGCGGAGCTAATAAGTCAGCTCGCTTCTATCAGGTACTCGTTTACAAGTAGCGGGCAACTGAGAATCGAAGAAAAACGAGACCTCCGATCTCGAGGTGAAAAAAGCCCGGATATGGCGGATGCGCTGGCGTTGGCATTCGCGAGTTCTACGCGCGAAACGTTCAAAGTTTGGACGTGATTTTTAAGGAAGATAAAAGAGATTTGAAAGTTCGAAGCATGTTTGACCGAAAAGAGTGGAAGAAGCTCGTTTTTCGCTCAATACCGACCCGCATCAAAGCGAGTCGGACGTCTCGGGTCACTGTTGATCGACTCGATGTTTCAGATGGGATAGCGGCCGATTGGTCGTCCGGCAATTTTGGCGACTACTACTCGACATCGGCTGCAGTATTTGCAGCGGTAAGGGTAAGAGCTGATGCGGTTTTCCGGCCACCGCTGATCACCGAGATCCGATCCGTGAGCGGTGAATGGGAGCAGGCCAGTTCTGATCATGCGGTAAACAAATTGCTAGAAGTACCTAACCACTTCTGGACCGGCGCTGAGCTCTTACGGGCGATCGAAACAAATCTGATGTTGTGGGGGAGCGCGTTTGTTGGAATCGAACGCGACGAAGAAGGAAACATTTCGGAGTTATGGACGCTTCGACCGGACCGAATGCGCATCGTTCCAGGAGAACGCTCGTATGTACGAGGATTCGTATACGAGCACCTTGGCGAACGTGTTGCCTACCTACCTGACGAAGTTATCTGGTTGCGGCAATTCAATCCGATGGCGGAGTTTGCCGGGATTTCGCCGGTAGCACCGGCTCGACTGGCGATCGATATGGGAGCCGAGGCGCAGCGATTCAACAGGAATTTCTTCGCTAATTCTGCGATCCCTGGCGATCTCGCAATAACGACTGATCAAACACCGACGGACGATGAAGTATCGGACTTTTATCGTCGTTGGGAGTCACGCTATCAAGGTTCAACTCGCTCACATCGACCAGTGTTGTTGAGTCGAGGGATGGATGCGAAGCGACTCGGCATGAGTCAGCGTGACATGGAGTTTGCGAAAGCGCTTGAGTGGTCGGTCGAGGAAGTATCAAGGGCGTTTGGGGTTCCGACCGTATTTCTTGGTGAGCTAGAGGACGCAACGCTTTCGAACGTTCAGACGTTTGAGAAATTCCTGTGGCGAAATACGATCGTCCCAGAACCTAGAATGATCGAGGACGGACTCACAAGATCACTAATCAGAGCGTTCGCTGGAACGGCAGGAGATTTTCGAGTTCGATTCGACCTGGGTTCGATTGAGGCGTTGTCAGACTCTGAAGACTCGATTGTTCAGCGTGAAGTAAGCCTGATCGAAGCAGGGGTGTTGACACCCGATGAAGTTCGGGCGAATCGCGGGTTGCCGGTCAACTAGGGCTCAGTTTGGATTCGGGCAGATCGCCGAAACGCGTAATTTACGGGCATCGTAATTCCAGTTGCGATTCTCGTAGCATCGGTTGGTGCATTCCGAGGATTTTGTAAGAGACTTTGCGTTAATCATGGTCGCTGCCGCTGCGGCCCTGATGCTGTTTAGGCTTATCAAACAGCCTCCGATCCTCGGCTATTTGCTTGCCGGAGTACTCGTTGGTCCGTTCGCCCTCCAGGGTCGATTCGTTCAGGACCCCGATACCGTTTCACTCGTTGCTGACGTAGGACTTGTCGTTCTTCTCTTCTCGATCGGTGTCGAATTCGGCTGGGAACGAATTCGCAAAGTCGGTCTTCGCGTAGTCGTAATTGGCGCGGTTGAAATCGCGACGATGATCACGATTGGCTACTACCTGGGGCAGGCACTCGGTTGGTCCAGCACCACCTCGATTTACCTTGGCGCAGCACTGGCTTTCTCAAGTTCTGCCGTGCTTGTTCAGACACTCCGTTCGTCAGGTCAACTAATGTCTCTGAGGGGACAAATGGTCGTTGGAATTCTCGTTGTTGAGGATTTTGTCGCCGTAGTACTTCTTGCCGTGTTCGCCGGATACGCGTCTCACGATACAGGCGGACAAATAGAGGTCTGGCCGATCGTTATCAAGATGAGCATGTTTGCAATTGGAGCGCTCGTTTTTGGGACATTGCTGGCACCACGTTTCATGGATTTGCTCGACCGGGTCAACACCAGGGAGACCTGGCTCATCGGAAGTCTAGGGATTTGTTTCGGCGTAGGACTGCTTGCTCGTGAAATGGGGCTGTCGGCCGGTGCTGGCGCTTTCCTGATCGGAACTGTGCTTGGTGACACCAAACACCGTGATCAGGTCACGCGGCTGATCGCACCCGTGCGGGATTTGTTCGCAGCTTTGTTCTTCGTTTCGATTGGAATGCTCGTAAACATGAGCGAAATACCACAGTTCCTCGGGACTGCTCTCATCGCAACCGGAGCATTGATACTCGGCAAGATGATTGCTGTGACCGTTGGTACATTCCTGACGGGGCACGACGGGGACACGTCGCTTGAAGTTGGTGCTTCGATGCCTCAGCTAGGTGAGTTCTCGTTGGCGATTGCGCGGTCGGGTAGCGAGCACGCGTCTGTTGGCGCACAGCTTTATCCCGTAGTGACTATCAGCACACTGCTGTCATCTTCTCTTTACCCGCTGGTGTTCAAGTCTCACCGGTTTATTGGGATGGTAATCGGTCGCTCGATGCCTGGTCGAGTGAAATTAGAAGCCGCCAATTTCACTCAGCGAATCGCCACTGTGCGAAGAGCCATGGCACCGTCGAAACCAACTCCTGAAATTGTTACTCGCGGTATTCGTACATCGGCCGTTAGCTTTGGGATCATCGGACTTGTGATCGTTGCAGGCGCACTGATCGCCAACGTTGGTACTGGGATTGCCGATGAAGTCGGACTTCCATCCAACCTGGTTGCTGTAGCCGTCCTGGCAGCGGTTGTTACGCTCGTGGTACCTGCGGCAATCGCGTTGTGGCACATCCTCGCCCAACTTACGGCTTATTTGTCGCGACGCGCTTTCATTCGTTTCAACTTCACCGAGAACCTTCAAGCGGCCGACGTTGCTAGTTCTCTGCTAGTCACGGTGCTGCTCCTCGCAATTGCATTCCGTTCAATGTCAGCGTTGTTGGAACTAATGGCGGTTGAGAACATCACTGCCCCAGTGCCTGCGCTGGTCATGGTCATAACTTGTGCATTGACGGCGACACTGGCGATGAAGATCCACTCGCAGCTCGACCGTACATTCAGGCGAACTTTGCTCGGAGATTCCGAGAATTCCGGTGCAGCCGCCGATTAATTCGTAGCGTTGCACGTTCGCAGACATATACTTCCGTCGGCGCAAAATAATTGACGGGAGTATCTGTTGTCTCACCACGTATCTGACGAAATTCTTGACCGTTTTAGAGCGGTAACCTCCGCGACGGTCTACAGTGCCGTTTGGCGACTGCAACCTCCGGATGGTCAGGAGTGGTTTGCTTCGGCGAACTATCAGCTTTGCCTGATGCGCGGTCTCAAGCCGTTTACCCCCGGAAAGCGACTGGTCGGTCGAGCCCAAACCCTGCGATTCATCCCGTCTCGTCCAGACCTTCTGAAAGAAACACGCAGAGGAGCCGATTCTCCGGAATACCGTGCAATGGCGAAATGCGGACCGAATGACCTGCTCGTTGTCGAAGCGCACACGTTCGACGAATACTCCTGCACGATGGGCAACATGAAGACCCGGATGTTGTGGCACCAGAAAGCCCAGGGGCTCATCACCGAGGGAGCAATACGTGACCTCGACATGATTGCCGAGGACTACGACCTTGCTGTCTTCGCCTCGAACAGGTCACCCGCCGGAAACCTTCCTTACCTTGAGTCCTATGAAGAAGGACGTCCGGTAAACGTTGGTGGGGTGCTCGTGATGCCGGGTGACGTGATCGTTGCCGATGATGACGGTGTGGTGGTTTGTCCCGCCGACCGAGCAGAAGAAGTGATCGACTGGATCGAGGAACAGGAAGAGGCAGAGGAGTTCGTTATCGGTCTTATCGACTCGGAGCAGGTGCCACCGGGACAGTACTATCCGATTTCTGAAGAGACCAAGCAGCGGTTCCGTGACTGGAAGGCTGAGCAGGGGCGTTAGCTCCAGGCGGGCATGCGCCCTTGGTCGCGGGCAGCGCATTTCATCTACCCTTGGCCCCTTCCATCAAGGAAGGGGGAAGCTCTCTCTCTGTGGAACGGGGAGAGTTAGAGGCCTGTGCTGAGCTTGTCGAAGCAAGGGGGATTAATGCGGCGCGTAGCTGAGTGACTTTGTCATGATTGTGGTTTAGAGACAGAAAAAGAAACCCGATCCTAAGATCGGGTTTCCTCGTCATCGGACCGGGAGCTAACAGCTGATCCGACTTCTACTGCTTCGTAGGTGCTACTCTTTGCGAGGCGCAGGGAGTTGCATGCCACCAAGTGTTACGAAAACACCGGTAACTGCGAACATCGCACCAAGACCCATGAAGATGCTCCAGGACATGAAGTGAGCCATTCCTGCCAGGTTGTCAGCTGCTACTCCATCCATAAGACTGGAGGTCAGTGACAGAGCCAGTGGACTCCATGCCTGTGTTCGTACCGGGCCTTCAAGCGGGTGCCTGCGGTCGAGGTCACCGAAGTAACGTCCTTCGACATCGACCTCGTACTCGCCTGCTGCGAAGAACTCGTCGTTGTAGGTAACGTCTTCAGTAAGAACTACCGTTTGGGTGCCGTGAAGCGTGTGGTACATGATCGTTGCGTACCTGACCATCAACTCGTCTGGAGTGTTTACCAGCGCGTCATCCGGGTCAAGGTTCGCTCGGTTGAGCGGGAATTCCCAGTCGTCTTCGATCATCGCTAGGATTTTGTCTCCGCCTTCAACGGTTCCTCGATCAACAAACTCGCCGTCATCGTTGTAAGGCATCGTTTGCCCTTGCGCTGTGTAAACAGCTTCAAGGGATTTCAAACCGCCGTCGGCTTTGGTGTACAAGTACACACCAAGGACGATTCCGATTATTCCGCCAACGACTAGAAAAATCCCCGCATACGTTATGTAGTTGTATCGCGACAACATAGCTACTTTTACCTCCTGCAATTGCCAGCCCACCAGGCTTCCTAGCTACGCAGGTCAGATCGATCTGCGATTCGCTCCCGGTGCTTGTGTTGAATAACTCACTTAGCCATTCCAACTTGCTTGAGAACAAGACTACGTACGCATAATGAGGCAGATATGAACAGAGAGTGTGTCGAAATGAAGTATTTGTGAAAATAATCACATAAACTAATGGTGCGAATGGCGCGGGTGTTGTTAGCTTCGGGGGAGGATAGGTAGAACGCGATCGTGACGGAGTCACTCAACTCCTCGGCAAGAATGACGTGTC
>CAYYMP010000015.1:28326-29423 GCA_964472915.1 uncultured Dehalococcoidales bacterium
GGGAGTTAGAGGGGGAGACTGCGACGCGCGACCAAGTGACTTCGTCACGCCCGGAGCTGACGACCGTGCCCAAAAACCAACCAACAAAAAAACCCGGCATGTGAGCCGGGTCTCCAGAACCGGACCTGATTAAAATTGCCATCAGATCCAGCTCTGGTTTCCGTGTCGCTTTTGGCCTGGCTGAGCAGGCTTCCGCCTCGCTCCCTGTGCCACCTGTATCACTTCACCCCATCCGTGAAGCACGTTTCTGACCAGTTGCGACTTGTGTGCCGGGGCCTGGGAGTCTCAATTCCTTTTTGAAGAAGAGACTCGAGACGCTTCTCCCCGACTAGAACTCGATATTTGGTTGACGTAGTCAATAGTACCGATGACATGTGAGTGCGCCGTGAGCGCAACGCCCATGAAAATAAATACTGTGTGAGGGTGTTTTCGCGAGCCTGTGCCATCTACTCCTTGACCAATATGAGAACCTGGAATAACTTATGAATTAGAACAAATGTTCTGTAAATAACTAAACATGATCGACAACAGGGACTAACCCGGTTGCAGCTCACGCATCGCGTGCTGTGCCGGGTTTTTTGTTGTCACGAAAAAACTAAGACAGGAGGGAATTTGTCTATTACGTCGATATTTGATCGATCACAAGATTCGGATGAGAGCGTTGATGGTTGCTGGTACGTCAGGCGATGGCTTGATGTGTCCAATGTAAAAGCTTCACCTTCAAGCGATGCCGGATCGACCGCCAACTCAAACGAGCAAGAAATTCTGACGTTCAGGGCTTCTATCGAATCAGAAGATCGGGTAGGCGATGTGATCAGGGCAAGCGGATGGGAACTCGACAACTATCGATCGAATCCTGTTGTGCTATGGGGGCACAGGCACGACTTGCTCCCGGTTGGTAAGAGTGTCGACGTTTGGGTAGAAGGCGATGCCCTGATGGCAAGTATCGAATTCGCCCCAACCGACTTCGCCCAGCAGGTCAAAAAACTGTTCACCGAGGGTTTCCTGCGCGGGGTTTCAGTCGGCTTTCGATCACTCAAATCTTCACGTCGTCCCGATGGAAAACCGGGCACCGTGTTTGAGCAACAAGAGCTGCT
>CAYYMP010000016.1:0-28871 GCA_964472915.1 uncultured Dehalococcoidales bacterium
GCCCTTCTTCTTGCCTGAGGAACAATATCCAGCGACCATCGCGCGACCAAGAAGGTTCAGTGTCCGAGCCGGTCGTGACGGTAATTTCGTCTACGCCGTTTGGATTTCGACGTCGGATACCGGAGTCCGTGCTTGCCATGCTGTATAGCACCCATTCACCGTCGGGAGACCAACCACCCAGGCGCACATCTTCTGATTGCATTGTCAGGGGATCCACATCGCCCGACTCGGTATTGATGATTGCGATCCAGTGAGTTGAATCTTCAACGATTTCAACGGCTACCGTGACCGAGTCAGGAGCCCATTCAAACGCAGCGATTTCAGTTCCCGGACTGGAGATTTGTCGTTTACTCTCGCCCGCCCAATCCATTACCCACAGGGCATTGGGACCGTTTCGGTCAGAAAGGAATGCAATCTGAGATTTGTCAGGTGCCCAGCTTGGATTCGTGTTGGTACCCGCCGAACCGGTAAGGCGACTTACTCCCAACTCTTCTCCAGAAACCTTGAACACGTCATGTGAGCCATCTACGACCGATGAGTAGATTATTTCGGAGTCCGAAGCAGAATTTGAACTGCCACAGGCCACCGCCAGTAATGCAACGATCGGCAGCAAGAAAATTATTGCTGTCTGGGTCGTTTTTGGGATTCGGATGGGAAGGAACTTTGTGCGAGGTGTAGCGTTCATTGCGATTAGCGTACCAGCCCACCCATTCGGTTTTGTGCGGATGAAACTGACGCGTTTTCAAGAGTTAAGCCGGTTCTATTTGCCACACATCACGAAATTAGCGCGTTGACCGTGTCTTGAGACGAGTGCTAGCTTGTCAGCAATTCCGAGCGGTCCGTAACTAATCGAGGAACCAGATGCCCTCATTGCAAAGTCTTTTAGATCAGGTTGAAGCAGCAACCAATGAAATCGTCGAACTTGAGCGATCATTGGTCAAAATCCCGTCCGTTAATACCGGATTCATGCCAACCGGCGGCGAAACAGCTGTAGCTGAATTCATGGCGGATTGGTTGCGGGATGAAGGATTGGACTCGGATATCCTCGCCCGTGATCCCGATCGTGGAAATCTGATATCTGTTTATCCCGGTGACGACGACGATACCCGCTTGATGCTGATGTCTCACTCGGATGTTGTTCCAGTTGAAGACGAGACAAAGTGGAACTACGAACCGTTCGGGGCCGAAATATCTGAAGGGCGTATTTATGGACGCGGCTCCAACGATTGCAAAGCACTTCTGACTTGCCAACTAATGGCAATAGCGATCATGAAGCGGTCAGGTGTGAGGCTAGATCACGGCTTGCGCTTGGTGAGCGGAGCCGATGAAGAGCACGGTGGACGTTGGGGATTTGGCTGGCTTGCAGACAATCACCCAGAGTCGCTGAAGTCTCAGTTTGCTGTCAACGAAGGTGGCGGCACACCCGTCGAAATGGGCAACTCGCTGACCTACCTGCTGGGTACAGGCGAAAAAGGTCGAATGGAGTTGCACATCACACTTCGCGGAGAGAGCGCACATGCCTCTGTGCCGTGGACGGGAGTAAATGCCAGTTACCGTCTTTCAAGAACCCTCAACGCGATCGAAAACTATCGTCCTGAACTCGATACTTCACTAGAAATATTCGATCACGTTGGCAAGTGGGGGATTGAGGAAAAACCCTCACCCATGAATATCGACCGAATCGTGGCTGAACTTGGTGAAACTTCCCCGCGACTCAGTTCGATGTTGCGTGCGTTGTCGCGGCTAGTCCTGACTCCAACGATGATGGAAGGTGGAATCAAATCGAACAGTGTGCCGGAAGAAATTAAACTTACTTGTGACATCCGCACACTTCCATTCCAGGACGAAGCTTACGTTCGCCAACAGCTTGATCAGGCTTTCGAGGGAATTGAGGGTCTCGAGTACGAAATCGATTACATGTCGGTCCCGAATTCTTCTGAGTTTGAAACCGAGCTGACCGAATCGATTAAGAAGGCACAAGCAGCAGCGGTCGGTCGAGACGACATTCAATGGATTCCGGCGATTAGTAACGGATTTACCGACTCCAGATTTACAAGAAACCTCGGAATTATCACGTACGGATTCAGCGGGGCACACCCAGATGATGATCCAATGTTGGCAAGGGCGCATGGAACCGACGAATCTGTCGGAATAGCCTCATTGATTAGTGGCACTCGTGCGATGCTGGCAATCGCATACGACATTTGTGGAGCAAGATGAGCGAACGATCCCCAATCACACCTCAAGATATACGAGATGCAGCTGAACTGGTTGCAGCAGCGGTCAACAAACTCGATCCCCAGTTGTGGGAGCGTGATGCTTACGGACTCGACTGGAGTCGCGCCAGAACTGTCTCTCACATTGGAGACGCACTGGCGTTTTATTCGAAAAGTCTCGCATCGAGATTTCAAGAAAATCCTGGCTCACGCGGACTTCAATACTCAGAAGGCACTCAATCTCAGGCAGCGCACCAGCTCGAATACGGCGCGGCAATCCTGAGTCGAGTGGCTGAAGCAACGCCATCAGATATCCGAGCGTTTCACCCGTCTGGCATGCCCGATGCAGAAGGCTTTCTAGGCATGGGGTGTATCGAAATTTTGCTCCATGGTTACGACGCTGTATACGGCACTGAAGCGGAGTTTGATCCGAGCGATGAACTATGTTCTCGGGTTCTTCAGCGCATGTTCCCTTGGGCACCTACCGACACTCCCCCATGGCCAACCTTGCTCTGGGCGACCGGAAGGGCGGAACTCGATGGTCAGGAATTTCTAGGCGAAAGCTGGATTTGGCACAGTGATCTTTTGGAAGAGTGGGAAGGCGGAATCCCGAACTCCCGAATCTGGCTCGGTCGATAGCGCAAAAGGAAAATTAATGCCTGAATCCACGGCTCCGAACGTTCTCTTCATCATGGCTGATCAGATGAAGGCAAGCATATTGAGAATGTACTCGGAGATTGGCATTGAAACTCCAACTCTTGAACGCCTTGCTGCTGAGGGAGTGCGATTCGACACCGCGATAACGCCGCATCCCCTGTGTGTCCCGGCGCGCACTTCGATGATGACCGGGCGGTATCCACACTCGACCGGCTGCCGTCGCAACGAAACGTTGATGCCAACCGATGAACAGCATGCGTTCCGGATCTGGAAAGAAAACGGCTACACCACCGGGTTGATCGGCAAAAACCATTGCTACATCGAACCTGAGGATCTTGAGCTGTTTGATGTGCGGTGTGAAATTTCTCACCAGGGTCTGCCAAAAGGTGGTTACGCAGGCGAGAATATTGGCAACACTGGCATGGAATGGGTGGTGCCGGAGAGCGATATCGACGACGGTCACTACGATCGTGTCCACCTCAAGGCCGACGGGGATACTCAAAGCCCGCGCATTGCCTACAAAGTTTCAGACAAGCCAGAAGAACACTTTGGAACTTCTGTAATCGCATCTCAAACTGAGGCGTTTCTCGATAAATACATCGCCGGTGATTTTGAGCCTGATCGCGATGACGATTCACGTTCTCCGTTCGCCTTGATGGTGTCGTTCCCTGATCCGCATGAGCCTTTTGAAGCACCACGTCGATACGTCGAGATGTTCCCACCTGAAGACGTGGTCATGCCTCCGCAGCGAACCGATGAGTTCACTGATGGGACTTCACCAGAGCGAAACCGAGTTCTCGCGAAGATGATGCGGCAAACCGATGATCTTGAGGAACACCGACGCGGAGTCGTGAGCGTCTACCAGGCGATGACTCGATTCGTTGACGATGGCATTGCCAGGATTATCAATAAGATCGAAGAACTGGGACTGCGCGAAAACACGATTATCGTTTTCACCGCTGATCATGGTGACTTCATTGGTGAGCACGGCATGGCGGTGAAAGGTGGTGTGTTCTATGACTGTCTCGTCAAAGTTCCGTTGATCGTTTCATGGCCAGGTGGGGGTGTTCCTGAAGGCGAAGTTGATGCATCGATGACGAATACCATCGACATCCTGCCGACTCTCCTCGAACTCCAAGGCCTTGCTTCGTTTGATGATATTGGCGAAGGTTGGACTCGCCCCGAGCCGAGAACAGAAACCGTGCTTACCGAAGCCGAGACTCGATATATCCAGGGCCGCCCACTGCCGACTGTCACGGCCGCCAGCCCACGGAGTGCAGCGTTCTCCGAATATGGAGCAGGCGGTCCACCCGTCACACTCGATCTTCTCGACAACCTTGAACAGCCATATGGGTACAAGACGATCATCGAAACGCTCTGGGCGAGAGAAGCAGAAGGGCGTCGAAAGATGGTTCGAACAGCCGAGTGGAAGTATGTGACTGATCCGATGGCAAAAGGAGCAACGCTCACTTCAGGATCCGACGGTGGCCCCGGGGATGTTGATGAACTCTACGATCTGACAAAGGATCCATGGGAACTCAAGAACGTTGCCCACTTACCGGAGAACGCCGGAGTGATTTCCGAAATGCGTTCGATATTGGCAGGGTGGATGATTGATACCGAGGATCCGCTGCCGGTCGAAGTGCCAAATACAGTTGGACGCGCAAATTCACGATAATTATTGCTATTAGCAAAGAAGGAAAACCATGAAAGGCAATCCTCTAAAGGCCGGTGTACGACGCGGTGAACTCCAGGTTGGAACCTGGGTCAATATGCTCCGCAATCCCGCTTCGTTGACCATGTTCAAACAAGCTGGTTTGGATTTTGTCAGGCTCGACATGGAGCATTCGTCACCATCGATCGAGACGGTTGCCGATTTTGCGGTCATGGGACGTGCGTTGGACTTTCCTGTGATGGTGCGCCCGCCAGAAGCAAATCGTGAATGGATTACGCGTCTCCTCGACATCGGGATTTACAACCTCCACTGCCCACAAGTGGACACCCCGGAACATGCAGCAGAAATTGTTGCAGCCTCGAAGTACACCCCTGAAGGATCGAGGGGGATGAGCAGCGCTTCACCCGGTAACGATTTCGACGTCTCAATGCCAGTAATGGACCGCCTGAAATTCACGAACGACCAGGTATTCATTACGGTTATGTTCGAGAGCGCACAAGCGTTTGAGCATCTCGATGAAATCGCTTCAATGGATGGAATTGATGCGCTCACGCTTGGTCCCCAGGACTTGGCTCAAGATTTGGGAGTCTTCGGTACTCCAGATCAGGCAAAGGTCCTCGACGAGAAGCGTCACCAAATAGTCGAGGCTGCCAACAAGTACGGCAAGACGTGCGCAATGTTGGTCGCGGATGCCGAGCAAGCTCGACAATGGCGCGATGCAGGGGTGCTGGTCGTGAACTACTCGACCGAAGTGAACGTTCTTATGAGCGGCTACCAAAGTGCACTGAGCAACATCAAGGGATAGTCTGAGTCGTGACTGAGTATTTTTCAGCCGGTCAGATAGTTCAGCTTCGTGGATACGACCAAATTGGCGAGACTTGTCTGCTCGTGCCAGTCAGAGTTGTAGAGGACAGTCCTCGCCGAACTGTTCTCTACACAGCCGAAGCGACTCCGATACGTGGACGACCAAATCTTATGGAGAGGATTCTCAATCCAGATACCCCGGTAGACATGTCCCCAAGAAAGTGGCAAGACACAGATTTCATCAGCATCACGTACCCAGGCGATATGTACTCCATTTGGGCGATGTGGAAGATCCCAGAGCGTAGATTCCAGTGTCGGTACGTGAACATTGAAATCCCACAAAAGAGGACTGCTGTGGGATTCGAGACACGCGATCTGGAACTGGACGTGGTGATACGTCCAGATTTGACGTGGTACTGGAAAGATGAGGCTGACTATGAGCGGTTGACCGAACTAGGGTATTTTTCTCCTGAGCTTTCGAATGACATTCGACAAGCAGGACTTGGCGCGATCACACGACTGGAGTCAAGAGAAGAGCAGTTCAACGAACCATGGCCGGATTGGATACCTGATCCGAGTTGGATGGTGCCGGAATTTCCAGAAGAGTGGATGCGGTGACAAGGAGGACCAGATGGAACAACTGACTCTAAATGAGATCGGCCAAATAGCTGTCCACGTCAATGACATCACGAAATCGACTGAGTTCTATCGTGACATTCTGGGAATGAATCTCATCTTCGAAGCACCAAATCTGGCGTTTTTCTAGAACGGCGAAGTCCGCCTTATGCTTGGCTCTGCCGAAGGTGAACCCCACGGTGATCGAGCTGCTGTGTACTACCGCGTTGACGACATCGATACCGCGTTCGTTGAATTTAAGACGCGAGGAGTTGAGTTCTCGGACGAACCTCACCTGATTCACGAAGCCGAAGGCTATTCGTTGCGGATGGCGTTCTTCAAGGACCCCGACGGCAATCAAGTCGCGATCATGGATGAGCGCGGTCAGTTGGCCTAAACCGCTCCACATTCACACTTCCCAAGCGGCTTCCTCAGCGCAATAATGCCGCCGGAATACTAGCTGTAATCGAGGATCGTTTTGAAAGTAACCGCCGTTGATACATTTCTGGTTGAAGGCCTGAATTCGCCACTCGTTTTCTGTGCAATCCGTACTGACGAAGGAATTACCGGATATTCAGAATTCGGTGAAGGGCGTCTCGCCAAAGGGATGGCAGGGCTTGTTGAAGACCTCGCGGTACATGTGATCGGCAAAGATCCACGAGCTGTCGAGGCCCATTACATCCAGATGGTTCGAGCGAGCCGGATGTCTTACGGTGGCGCGACATGGAATGCGATTGCCGGTATTGAGTTGGCTTTGTGGGACATCAAGGGCAAAGCTCTGGGCGTACCTGTTCACGAACTCGTAGGTGGTCCAACTCGCGATAAACAAAAGGTTTACTGGTCGCACATGCTCAGCTACCAGGTAAGTTCGTACGAACGGCTTGGAACCGAGCCGGTTCGAAGCTACGACGACGTGCGAAAAGTAGTTGCTCAGGCATCCGAATGGGGCTACGACACCTTCAAGACCAATATCCAGTTACCCGGTGATCCGTTCACGAGCTTGGCGCAAGGACGTTCGGGACCACACGATCAGACGTTGACCCGAGAAATCCTGGATGCTGCTGTAAAACAAATGGAAGTGATTCGAGATGAAGTCGGTCCCGATATGGGAATTTGCCTCGACGTGAACGAACACTTCAAAGCTGATGGCCACATCCGACTCGCACAGGCTCTGGAGCCGTTCAACCTGACCTGGCTGGAGTTAGACAATCTCGATGCCGAGAGTGTTCGGATGGTGAAGGATGCGACCACAACGCCGATTTGTACCGGTGAACAGCGACTGGGTCCACTGAACTACCGAGATTTATTCGAGCTGCGAGCAATGGATGTTTGCAAGCTCGATGTTCAATGGCAGGGCTTCATCCCGTCGCGACGGGCCGCGAACATGGCCGAGGTTTATGACATCAACGTTGCACCGCACAACTTCAACGGCCACTTGTCTACGTTCCAGACTATGAACTTCTGTGCCAGCGTTACCAACGTGAAAATTAGTGAGAGCGATCCCGTTCAGGTTCCTTGGCGTGACGAACTGGTAACTGAAGTCCCCGACATCAATAACGGCATGATCACTATTCCTGCCAAGCCAGGGTGGGGTACGGATCTCGATGAGGCAGCACTCAAAAAGTACGCGGTGAACTAGGACTCGGTTCGCTTACGGGTTATTTCCGTTGCCGTTCCCACCGGCGTTCGAATTCCCGTTGCCCTGGCCGTTGTTTTTCTTGCCGAGCTGATTGATCTTCCATTTACCGGAAGGATCTTTGGTGACATCGAACTCAACTTCTGATCCGACTTCGAGATCACCTGGCTGTTCTAATCCTGGATCGTATTCGAAGTAAACATCGTCCAGCAAATACCCGGATTCAGTGATTGAGCTGATGATACCTATGAGGCTCAGAGCGGAACCGCTTCCACCGCTGGAGTTGCTGTTTTCACCATCGTTGTTTTCTGATTCGTCATCAGGATCAGGTGTTGAGGCATCAACTTCTTCAGCTGAGAAACCGTCGTCACCAACCTCGACAACGACTTCCTGTCCTGGTTCCAGGTCTTCGGCAGACTGCTCTTCACCGTCTACAACAACAGTGGTGTCCTCTGGAATCTCGACCGTTTCATCACCGTCAGGCGTTTCGATAACAACGATGGTGCCGTCGTCCCCGTCCTCAACTACAACTATTTCGCCTTTGATCGGACCATCTCCTTCGGGTTCTGGATCACCACCAGCACCACCTTCAGGAGCAGAAATAACGAAGATTCGGTCGGCGTGAGGGTTTTGGTTTTCACCGACCGGGGTCGCAAATACCTCGACGCGGTCCGCTAAATCTATGCCCCAGAACGTAATGTCTCCACCAAATTCATCGTGAATTACAGTTTCGTTCGTGAGTGTAAAAATCCATGCCTTGTTTCCGAATTCGTTTTCGACCACGATTCGGTTTTTGGATACGGCAACAACGAGACCGGTTATCTGGATGAATGATGACTCGATGCGGTGACCGGCAAGCGTCGCTCGGTAGTTGCTCTCAAATTCGTCGTATGCAGCTTGTACTTGCGCTCGAGTCTCGGCTTCGATTTCATCGAGGCGGTCGTAAAGTCTCGTCAAGTGAATTGAAGCAGTTTCTTCAAGCCTGATTTTGAGAAGCGACTGTTGAGCGACGGAGAGTTCATGGCTAATCGCGTCATTGAGGCGATCGATGGTCGATTGTGCTGTTTCCAGAGCCGTTGCGGTCAAGTCACCTGTATCTGGGTCTTCCTCAACGACAACTACGACCATGTCACCATCTTCGACTGGATCGTCTTCGGGCTGTTCAACTTCGCCTACATCGACGGTGACTTCCTCGCCGTCAATTGTCTCAACAACGATGTCATCATCATCGGTGTCGACAACAACTCCAATGACGTGCTCGTGCTTTTTCTTCTTCTTATCTTTCTTCTGATGGAAAGTCAGGTTGCCGGCAACAAGCTCTTCGTCGTCTTCATCGTCGCCGCGGTAGTAGTAACCGGCGACGGTCATACCTTTGGCGATATCATATACGTCGAATCGTTTCGACTTGCCACGTACCTTTGTTTTATCGGTGACTTCCAACGTGATGACGCCCCGGCGCGTGGCGACGTCGAGCGCTTCGTGATCACCGTGAATTTTTACCACGGTCCCGAACACCCCGGATTGTTTCGAACGTGCATCCGCGGTCGAAACATCGCTGGTGAGCAGCAACATTGCGACTACCAACACACCGAGAACGGGGTAGATCATTTGCAGGAGCTTGTACGAATGCTTCAGCATTACTGCAACCTCACCACTGTGAACTCTTTACGGGTCGTTCTGCCCTGGAAATCGCTGGCGAGTACTTCGATGAAGTTCGCGCCGTCAACCAACGGCATATCGACAACAAATGCACCGTAGTCGGAAACTTGAACTGGTTCACCATTCACTGTTACGAAAGCATCAGGTGCAGTGTCTCCCCAAAACGCGATTGCAGGATGTTCGACAACTGCCTGATCAGCAATACCAGCTATTTCGAGCGGTAGATGTTCACCGGAGAGTTCTTCGATAGAAAGTGGATTAAGAGGCTCGACCAGGATGTTCGGGACAATTGGTAACGCTCGGGCAACTTCTTCTTGCTCGCCTGTCGATTCAGGCATATTCCGAAGAATGGGGACAAGTGCAGCGATTGTGACCGCAACCGCAACAACAGTAGTAATTCCAATCCGAACCAGCCCGTTATCGAAAACATTCTTTTTGACTGGGGGAGCAACCGTGGATGCCGGAGGGGCTTTGAAGACGGGGGCTTTTTCGACTCGCTCCGGTGGACTTGGCTTGGTTGCTGTCGCTGTCTGAGTCGTGTTGGCGAGACCCAGAATGTTGTTCGCACCTGTATTCGCTGCAAACGGTGTGGGTGTCAGTTCAGTTTGGAATCCCCGGAAATTGATGACGTGCTCGTCACGACTGACGTCTGACACATCACGAGTTTTGAACTGCTTGAACGCTTCGACGAATTCGTCAACATTTGAGGCGAAGTGCTCGATGCCCAAATGACTGAGCATCTCGTTGATAGTTGCGTCAGGAATGGCCCCCACGGCAACGATAGGTCCATCGAAGCCAGAGCGCATTCGCTGCACTGACCCAGACATTCCAAAGCTCGATATTGGGTCAAATATCACGACGTCAGGCCAGGTCGTGTTGACCAGCGCGAAGGCAGGCTCGGTTGAGGTGAGGACCGTCACCTTGTGTCCGAGTACTTTGAGAGCGTTCTCGAACCGGTAGTCGTTCGATTGATCAGATCGAAGCGAGATTACTCTGAGTGTTGTTTTTGCCGGCTGACCCAATTCAGGTTTTTCCAATCGATATCGAAACCCGTTGTGGTTAATGGTGATTCGTCCCCGATCGAACACACTGGGGGTTTACTCACATTTGGAGTTGGAGATTGTCGGTAGCCTGAGTTCAGCTCAAACTGGACTATTCAAGCCCCGCATGGTCAGGAGAGCGAATTTCAATGCACCGGGCAACTAACGGCGTACTGCAGTGGACTCTGGGATGAACGACGTGAGGTTGTCGAAAACGTAGTTGATCCCGAAGTACATTCCGGCAGCCATGAGAGTCATGATGACGATGAGCGCGATCGTCCGGCGAGGGATGCCAGGTTTTCGCTCTTCTTCAAGCGTTTTTCCTGCCTCGATGTAGCTCAATCTTTGTTCAATCGACTCGAGCTTGCGCACTATCGACATGTACTGGTCGTTGTCCATGTACGTCTATCGTGGGACGTCGATTATGGTCGAGCGTCGGTGTAAGCACACAAATCACTCACAAAAAAGGCACTTCCTCCGCAATAGCTGCGCTATTCTTCGCTGCCGGTATATTTCATCGGCTTCAGTAATCGGAAAGTTTGAGTTCGAATGGCGACGTTCAAGACCATATTTATGTATCAGGAACCCTGGGAAGCAGAGCGTTTCGAGAATGCTTTTGGCGACGAAATGCAGGTGGTCGCGATTCACCAGCGAACGGACATCGCGACTGTTGGTGAGGAAAACTACGATGCCGACATGATCGTCGGTGGTGGTGTGCGGTCCATCGACACGGGGCGATTGTTCACAAAATTGAAGCTGATCCAAACTTTGAGCGCCGGCACCGACTGGATTCCCAAGATGGAACTTTCGGAAATGGGAGTTCGGGTCGCCAACAACCAGGGTGGCAACTCGGTTGCGGTAGCAGAAGTGACGGTCGTGTTGATGGTTTCGACGTACCGGCACCTGATGGTTCAGTGGAACCAGATGAACAACCTGGGGACCTACGCTGAAGGCTTCAGCACTGACTGGGCGCGATTCCATGAACTGACTGGAAAACGGGTTGGAATTGTTGGCCTGGGCCAAATCGGTGGGGCGGTTGCCAAACGGCTACAGGGCTGGGAGTGCGAGGTTGTTTTCCACGACACTGCCACCTACTCGGCAGAATACGAAGCGGCAGCCAACGCGAAGAAAGTCGATTTTGACGAGTTGATCGAAACTTCGGATATCGTCAGCTTGCACGTTCCGCTCGACCGGTCGACCGACAAGCTGTTGTCCGATCGCGAGTTCAAGATGATGAAACCTGATGCGATCGTTGTGAACGCATGCCGTGGTCCAGTAGTCGATGAGGCTGCTTTGATCCGAGCACTGGACGACAAGCAAATCGCAGGTGCAGGATTGGATGTTACCGAGATCGAGCCGATCGAGATGACCAACTCGTTGCTGGGTCGACCAAACGTTGTCTTGTTGCCACACCGAGCAGGTACATCTATCGAAGCTCGACAGAAGAGTGTCGACAACGCAATCGGAAATGCTCGACGCTTAATGGCTGGCGAAGATCCTGAGGGGATCGTGCTCCCGGTTTAGTATTGGTTATGCTCCGGGCGTGACTGGGTTATAACGCGATCGTGACGGAGTCACTCAGCTTTGGCGTCGCATTCCACCTACCCTCTAACTCCCTTCCATCAAGGAAGGGAGAACTAGTTCTCCCCGTATCCGCGGGGGGAGGATTAGCGCAGGGCCAACGTCACGAAGATTCCGGCGACGCTTAGTGCGGCTCCGGCCAATGCGTACTTGTTGAGTCGCTCGCGCAACAAAACCGTCGCGAGCACAACCGCCCACATTGGCGATGTGTTGATCAGCACGACCACGACACTTGGTGGTGCCTGGTCGAGAGCGAGAACGAAGGTCAGCGCACTGACTGCGAACAGGATTGCGCTGGCGAAAAGTCGAATTCCATTGTCCTTGAACACCCGTGTTACCCGCTGGGACGGGAAGAAGAATGCGACCAATACGAACAACGTCGCTGGCACCAGGTTTCGAATGGTTGCTGCGGCAACTGGTGGGGTGTCTTCGAGTCCGATCACTGTCGATAGGAATCCGCCTGTCCAGAGCAGGGAAGTGGTTACACCAAGTCCGATTGCCGTGAGGTCGCTTGATCCTCGTCCAGACGATTGAGACTCGCCGTCTGGCCTCGCCGGTTTCCAGTTCAGCAGAACGACACCAAGGATGATGAAAACCGCTCCACCGAGCACGCCTACTTCGAGGTCGTCGCCGAGGAAAAGCCAGCCCGCGAAAACCGAGGTCATGATGAAGACCGACTGTGTTGTCGGATAAACCCGGCTTACAGTTCCGCGGGAAAGAGCGAGCCAGAAAACCAGCGATCCGGCGGTGTTGACCAGTGCTCCACCTGCGAGAAAAGCTGCGGATCGCACGTTCAGGTGAATAAGAGCGTCGATTTCACCGATGATCAGTCCGACGGTCAGCAGAAAAAGAAGCCCGATCCATACTTGCGCCGAAACGATGTGGGTGGGTCGTACGTTGGGTCCAACACCTTTGGTAACGACGCCCGTCATTGCCCAGATAATCGCGTTTGCGAGAGCTGCTATTTCGCCCATAGCGAAGCTCGTGGAATGTGACGGTTAGTTAAATGGGTTACCGAACCCGATAGCTGGTGAGACATGGTGCTTTATTGAGCAGGGATGAATCTGGAGTTAGGCGTTCTGCTGGCTACTACCGGGTATGAGGTTTTAGGTGCGGGTATTTTTACACTATTTAGCTCCGGGCGTGTTCGTGAATACGCGATCGTGACGTTGTCACTCAGCTTGGAATCTCCTATCCCTAACCCTTTCCAGTCCGGAAAGGGGAGCGTTGGTCGCGGCAGCGCAGTCTCCCCCTCTGGCTCCCCCGGTCCGGGGGAGAAACGTGAACGCTTTTAGCCTTCACCTACGAGGATTCGGTAGACGTCTTTGGTTGGCTTGAGCATGCGTTCGAAACCGTCTTCGATACCACGGGCGAGCGGGACAGTCGCAGAAATGAGCGGCTTTACGTTGACCTTCCCTGATGCGATCAGATTGATCGCTTTCTGATAACCACCCGACGACGTTGCCGACGAAGCAAGAATCGTTTTCTCACCTTGGTGAGCACGTCCGAAATTCACACCGTCTTGCGATTGATGAGAGAACCCAACGATCACGGCGCGTCCACCTTTGCGCACCCAGTTCGCGGCATCGAGTGCAGTACCGGGAGCACCAGCGGTTTCGATGATGATGTCGGGGCCGTAAGGAGTGGTCAGCTGCGGTAGTAATTCGGCAGGATCCGACGTTGTTGGGTTGATCGTCGCCGACGCACCAAGCTCTTTTGCGATTTCCAGCGACTGGTCACGTGGATCGATCGCAACCACCGTTGCTCCCGCCGCTTGCAGCACCTGGAGCGTGGCGAGTCCGACCACGCCACATCCAATGACCACCGCCGTATCGCCGACCGTGACCTGCGCGTTTTCGACTGCGTGAACAGCTACCGAAGTTGGCTCAGCCAGTGGAGCTTCTTCGTTACTGACGTGGTCGGGTAGGGGAATGACCTGTGAAGCCGGCCAGACTCCGTATTCGGCAAGTCCACCGTCGTCAGAGAATCCGAAGTTACGTCCGTTCTCGCAAAGCTGCGACGTGCCTTTTCGGCAAAAGAAACACGAGCCACAAACCCGCACATTCTCGACTGCCACCCGTGTGCCGATCTCGATCCCTGTGACGCCTTCACCAAGCTCTTCGACAACACCAGCAGCCTCGTGACCAAGCACGCGAGGTCCGCTTCGACTGAACATGCCGTGCTGCCACATTTCGATATCCGTCTGGCAGATCGATGAATAAGTCATCCGCAATAGCACTTCGCCAGCTTTGGGCGAAGGGGTCGGATACTCAGGATCGAACCGAATGTCGTTGGGTCCGTGAAGAACAATTGCTTGCATGGTGGTTATTTTTTGGACTGCTTCGTGGATGGTTTGAGGCGTAACTTTTCAAGTCTATGTACAAACCGAAGCTGAGCCACGCCGTTGTTACTGCATTTCTTGAGAAATGGTCGGGTGGTTCAGTTCGAAATCTCGAATACGTTGACTTCGGCTTTGTTTCGACCATCTACTCGTTCGAAACTTATAGCAAGGAATCGGGTCGAAGCGAAAAGCTGATCGCAAAGTTTTCGGCGCATGAGAATGCGGGTGGACAGGAGAAAAATCAGTTCGTTCATGAGCTAACGAAAGGCTCGAACCTCACCGTTGCTGAAATTCGCGAGGTTGGTGAAGTCGAGTTGCCGGTGTCGAATCCGACTCCCTACAACACCGAGAATTTTTCCTCAGACTCCTATCCGCTGACCTATTCGTTTATCCGCTGGATCGATGGCGAACACTTTCCTGATCTTCAGTTCAAACCAGCCGCTCCCTGGGTGCCGATCGCCATCGAGACGGTCGAGCAAATATCTGACATTGACATTTCGAGCACATCGGGTTGGGGATGGTTTGGTCCAGAGGGAATCGGGAAATTCAAATCCTGGCAAGAGCATCTTCTTAATTCTTGCTTCGACAAGTCGAAGAGTCGGCTTTATGCCCAGCATCGTGATCGATTTGAGGACGGGTTTCTGGAACTCGAAACTCACGAATATTTTTCGGGAAAGCTTCGCGATCTGGTAGAGAAGCTACCCGATGTGCGGAGGTGCCTGGTTCACACAGATTTCGGATGGGACAACGTACTTGTGAACGATGGTGCTGTTGAGGCGGTAATTGACTGGGACAACGCCGTATTCGGCGACGAGTTGTATGACCTGGTGCGAATCGGCGTTTACGCACCTGCGATCGATTTGAAATCGGTTGTTCGGGAGCGGTGGGAAGTCGAGAACCGTGACCTCGAACACTTCGATTTGCGGTGGGATGCTTGCGCCGTTCACATGATCGTGGATGTTCTCGCCTGGTATGGGTGGTCGGAGAATCCAGCTTCGTACGCCTGGATGAAGGCACGTGGATTGGAGCTGTTGGGTGAAGGTCCGCCGGTGACAGAGCCAGTGCCCGGAAGTAGTTATGTGTTGTGACCTAGGTGAACTCGGATTTCCCTCACCTTGACCCTCTCCCTAAGGAGAGGGGATGCAGCACACCCGACCACACCTCACCACCGAAGATCCCTCCAGAAAGGTCGGAACGTGTCAATTCTCTCCCCGCGGATACGGGGAGAGTTAGTGAAGGGGATATTGCGACGCCGAGGCTGAGTCCAGATTTTTCGGGACGATCGCGTGTGACGATACGACCTAGTGCGTTACTGCGCCGGTTGCGGCTGGTTGGACCAGCTTGGTGTACTTGGCGAGAACACCACGGGTGTAGCCGTTGTCTCTTGGAGTCCACTTGGCAAGTCTGGCTTGTAGCTCTTCGTCGCTAATCTTGACGTTCAGCTCGAAGTTATCGAGGTCGACTTCGATTTCGTCACCGTCTTCGACAGCCGCAATTGGACCACCTACCGCAGCTTCGGGTCCAACGTGTCCAATCATTGATCCGTGGGATGCGCCCGAGAAACGTCCGTCGGTCATGAGCAGAACCTTTTCGCCGAGTCCTTGTCCGACGAGAGCGGCAGTTACAGACAGCATTTCTCGCATGCCAGGCCCGCCCTTTGGACCTTCGTATCGGATGATGATCGCATCACCTTCCTTGATGTCGCGTTTCTGAAGGGCGTCCATGACGCCTTCTTCGCCGTCGAACACGCGGGCAGGTCCACCGAATTTTTTACCGAACTGGTGACCTGCAACCTTGAGGATCGCTCCTTCAGGTGCGAGGTTCCCGAACAGGGTTACTAGTCCACCTGTCTCTGAAATCGGGTTTTCCACCGAGTAGAGAACTTCGTTTGGCTCGCCAACGTCGATGTGTGAGAGGTTCTCGGCGACAGTCTTTCCGGTGACGGTCATACAGTCACCGTGGAGTAATCCGGCGTCGAGTAGTCGCTTCATTACATAAGGGATGCCGCCAACTCGGTCGAGGTCGAGCATCACGTACTTTCCACCCGGCTTCATGTCAGCGATAAGCGGTGTGCGCATTGCGATATCGTGGATGTCCTTGAGCGTTAGCTCGACACCCATCTCGTGAGCAATTGCTGGCAAGTGGAGTGTGGTGTTGGTTGATCCACCCATGGCGACCACAACAGCAACAGCGTTTTCAAATGCTTCTCTTGTGAGAATGTCGGAAGGCTTGATGTCTTTGCGGAGCAGTTCCATTACTGCGTGACCAGCTTCTCGTGAAGAAGCGAGCTTGCGCTGGTCGACGTTCGGCTCGGATGCTGCACCTGGAAGTGAAAGACCAAGTGCCTCACCAATCGATGACATCGTGTTTGCCGTGAACATACCTCCACAGGAACCAGGCCCTGGGCAAGCGTGGGACTCGATGGCGTAAAGCTCATCGGCATCGATTTCGCCCGACTGGAACTGACCAACTGCTTCGAACACGCTCTGGATCTGGATGTCTTCGCCGTGGAGTGAACCCGGCATGATCGAACCACCGTAGATAAATACAGCAGGGATGTTGAGGCGAGCAATCGCCATCATTGCGCCCGGCAGTGACTTGTCACAACCGGCTACGGTAACGAGACCGTCGTATCGCTCGGCGAAACAAACAGTTTCGATCGAATCGGCGATTACTTCTCGTGAAACCAACGATCCCCGCATTCCCTCGGTACCCATAGAAATAGCGTCGGAGACGGTGATTGTTCCGAAAGTGAACGGGGTTCCCTGGGCGGCGAACACTCCTCGCTTTACCTCTTCAACGAGAGGCTCGATACCGGCGTTACAGGGCGTTACTTCGTTGTGAGTCGAGGCGATTCCAACGAATGGGGCGGCAATGTCTTTGTCGCTCAAACCCATCGCTTTCATCATCGACCGGTGAGGAGCGCGGATCGCTCCCTCGGTAGTCTCCCAGCTGCGCCATTTGCCGGGCGCACGCTTTCCTTCACGTGAAGTGTTGAGTTTGTCCTGTGGATCGCTCGTGGTGGTCATGGTCTTGATTTGAAGTGATTCAGGCGCCAGTTTCGAGCGCCAAACTTGTTAATTCGCGGTTGGTAATGGTACACGCAGATGGGGCTGATTTCTCAGATTGAAGCGAACTGAACGTATACTCTGCGCTCATCAAAATTTGTCAGAACCGAGAGAGTATCGAGATGAGCCAGATCGAGATGGTCGCTGAAGACCTGTTTTTTCCTGAAGGACCGCGCTGGAATGAGCGCGACTCAAAGTTGTATTTCAGCGACATCATGGCTGGCAAGGTTTCGAGACTTGATGACTCGGGGAACGTGGAAACCGTTTTTGAACCCGGCGAATTTCCTAGTGGACTTGGCTTTCTTGAGAACGGTGATTTGCTGGTTGTCGCCACTGAGAGCCATGAGATAGTTCGGCTGACCGCAGAGCAGGTTGCTGCCGGTGGTCAAACTCGGTCTGACTCAACTCATCACGCTGATATTTCGACTCCGTTCGGCACAGGCAATAACGACATGGTTGTCGGCCCAGATGGGACTGCTTACGCAGGTGCCTATCTACCGGGTCTTAGTGAAGAAGAACCGCCTGGACCCCGCAACATGCCGCAGTTCGGAAATATCGTTGTGGCGCGTCCTGACGGTAGTTCCGCGGTTGTGGCTGATCGTGTTTGCTTCCCGAACGGTGGAGTCATCACTCCCGATGGAAAGACTTTGATTGTTGCTGAAACTTTTGCGTTCACATTGACTGCGTGGGACATCAACGACGATGGAACGTTATCGAACCGACGTCCGTTTGCTGATGTTGCTGTTCCAACAGATGGGATTGCGTTGGACGACGAGGGCTGTGTTTGGGTTGCGTGCCCTTACTTTCAGTACGGCGACTCAGGTGGCTGGATACGAGTGGCTGACGGAGGTGAGATCAAGCAGGTGATCGAGCTGGAAAACCCCGACAAAAGTGCTTATGCCTGCATGCTGGGTGGTGAGGATGGTCAAGATCTGTTTCTGTGTGAGTCGACCGTGTTGGGTCGCGAGCGATTCCAGGGGGACGGTCGAATCAGGAAGATTCGTGTCGACGTGCCGAGGGCTGCGAATCAGTTCTAGTTCGTGCGACCCTTCGACAAGCTCAGGATGACGGAGCGATCAAGGTCCGGAAATCCTGAACGAAGACTTTCGGCTTGAATCGAACATTTCGGTGTCGAGTCGGATCATCAACGGGACCATGTGGTCGAGCGCTACCGCGTCAGCAAGTGATCCGCAGTTCACGGGTTTGAAACCGATACCTTCGATTAGTTCTTCGACCGCGGTCATCGCACCTTCGTCATCTCCGGCATAGTGAACTTCTCTGGCTTCACCGGATGAGTCAGCTGGCTCGGTCAAAGTGGGGGAAAAATTTGTCTTGAACGCCGCGACAACTCGCGCACCTTCGCCAATGATCGACTCAGTTACCTGGGCGCCAGACGAACCATCGTTTGGCTGGGCACCGAATGGGTTGGTGATGTCGATGACAATCTTGTTCCTCAGTGAATCAGCGAACTTTCGCGCCACCGCCGCAACCTCGCCGTAGGGCAGAGTGATGATCACTATTTCACCCGCGTCGATCGCAGCTTGAACCCCGTAAATCCTCGATTCGGTTCCTACCGCCTCGTGGAAATCGTTCTTTGTTTCGGGTCGACGTGAGCCGAATGCGACAAAGTGCCCGGCTGCCAAAAATGCCCGCCCGAGGTTCAGGGCCATTCTGCCGGTTCCAATGATTCCAATACGAGGTTTGCGCGATGAAGTACTCATGGCTGCGAGTGTAGGTATGGGTAGGGCGGAGCGCAACGCAGATTTACGAGGTCGAACGAGGGTTTGTTAGTCGCGATCGTGACAAAGTCACTCAGCTAAGTGGCGCACTATCCCCCTCTCTAACTCTCCCCGTTCCGCGGGGAGAGGACCGGAACCGTAATTCTCTGACCCTTTCCAGTCCGGAAAGGGAATAAGCGATTGCCACCTAAACAAGTGTTTATCTCGCGGCTCCGCGAGAGTACATTTCTTAACCGTGCTCGTCAGGTGGGCACATTGGAATTACTAGCGACCGAAATTTGTTGAAATGACCGATTACCTTCCGCTTCCTGGCACCCCAGTCGATGAACTGGACACACCTTGCATCGTCGTTGATCTAGACGTTGCTGAGTCGAACATTGCCAAGCTTCAGGCAGCTGCCAATGAAATGGGAGTCGACGTTCGACCGCACTCCAAAACTCACAAGAGCCCCTACTGGGCACGCAAGCAAATGGAAGCCGGGGCAATCGGCATTTGCTGTGCAAAAGTCGGCGAGGCAGAGGTAATGGTTGAGGCCGGTGTTCAGGAAGTGATGATCCCGAACCAGGTAATCGGCAAGCGAAAAATTGCTCGAGTGGTCGCCCTCGCCAATACCGCGAATGTAGTGGTAGCAGTTGAAGATTCATCGAACGTTGATGATCTTTCCGAAGCAGCTAGCTCTGCGGGCGCTGAACTCGGTGTGATCATCGAGATCAACGTTGGCATGAACCGCTGTGGTGTCGACCCAGAAGCTGCCGTGGCGCTTGCCAAACAGGTTGACGATGCCCCAGGTCTTCGTTTCGACGGACTGATGGGATACGAAGGTCACACCGTTGCAGAACGTGATTACGAAACCCGCAAGATCAACGCTGAGAACGCAATGGCGATTCTCAACTCGGCAGCCTCAAACATTCGTGATGCTGGAGTTGATGTGAAGATCGTTTCAGCAGCCGGAACCGGTACTTACAACATCTCGGGTAACGTCGATGGCGTGACTGAATTGCAGTGTGGTTCCTACATATTCATGGACGGTGACTACCTCGAAGTGTTCAATGATTTCGAGCCAGCACTTACTGTGCTTTCGACCGTTATTTCTCGACAGCAAGATGATGTCGCAATTACCGACATGGGACTGAAGTCAATTTCGATCGACCGTGGTCTTGCTGAGATTGTTTCGCCAGCTGGAGCGTCGATCATCAAGCACTCGGAAGAGCACACTCAGGTGAGTTTGCCTGATGCGTCAACGCAATCGCTGAAAGTCGGTGACAAGGTTCAGGCACGACCGACTCACGGTGACACGACCATCAACTTGCACGAGTACTACTTTGGTATTCGAAACGGCAAGCTTGAGCAGGCAATCCCGATCCCAGGCCGAGGTAAATTCCGCTAGGTCGGGAATTTCTTAGAGCTCAGACGAAGCGGCGGTCACGTGATCGATCGCCGCTATGCCCAGTTTTAGTACGTCTTCAGGCGGTACACGATCGTCCCCGTTCGGTGTTTTAAACGAGACGCCTGAATTGAGCTGATCTCGCGAAACCCAGATCCATTGATCCGGTGCTGGGGGGCGTGTTCCATTTGGTGAAATCACCCGAGTGAAATAGATGTGATCGATGTGCTGGTGTTCGCCATGCTCAACATCGACTACGTTTTCGATCATGATGCTATGCGGCGCATCGACCTGTTCAAGATTTGAGATATCGAGGCGTTCGTATGTCGGGACTATCTCAGCTTCAAATCCCGTTTCTTCCATGATTTCTCGAAGTGTGGTCTGGACAGGGTCTTCGTTCGGATCTACATGACCGCCAGGCGGCAACCACTCTTGAACTTTTTTGTGCCAATGGAGAAGTGTGGCATCGCCGTGAACGACGAACCCGGTTGCGGTGAAGTGTCTTATCTGGGACATATGAAAAGGGTACCCGCGAACGAGTCGAAGGATCAGCTAATTGTTGACGGTCGATCGCCGCGAAGAGCGTAGTGCGCCAATGAGAACGGGCGAGATCCCTCCGCTGCGGTCGGGATGACAACCGCACCCAATCGAAGGTCCCCCGGCAAGCTCAAGAACTCGAGACCCTGAATCAAGTTCAGGATGACGGAAACCGGTTCAGGCACGAAAATTCGAGAATCGCTTAAATATCGCAAGACGCGAGTAGGCCCACCGGGGCAACACGGACATTTGCGTCTCATGCTGACCGGGTGGGCCTACTCCGGAGGTGCCCTGCTGTAGGGCGCCCTACGTTAGTGCTGGGCACCTCGCTTGGTACTAGACATTAAACAGACCACCTCCTTTCATTCAAAAACTGTGAGTAGTCGAGTTTTCCTACTCACGACCGCTCCTATGGAGTCAAGGCCGATTTGTGGATTATACGGAAGTGCGAAACAAAAGGTTTGAAGGCTCCCACTTAGTCGAGTGGTGAGTTTTGGTTACTGAGTGTTGCCCAGAAACTAGAGGGCGATCCTGCCAAGTACCTCGGGGTTCACGACTACTTCAGGTCGTTCTCCGCGCAGGACACGGGCAGCTTCCTCACCGGCTCTCCGCCTGATAATTTCCCAGCCGATTTCGCTTGAGCCAGCAACGTGGGGAGTGCAAACGACATTCTCCATGCTGAGTAGAGGATTGTCTGGTGAGAGCGGTTCTTGTTCGTACACGTCTATGCCTGCGCCCGCGATTTCGTCTTGTCGTAGCGCGCTGATCAATGCCTTCTCATCAACTACAGGCCCACGAGAGGTATTCACCAGGTACGCGGTTGATTTCATCGAGGAAAGTGCATGGGCATCGATGAAGTGGTGCGTGCCAGTGAGGTGTGGCACGTGCAGTGAGACGTAGTCGGACTGCTCAAGCAGCTCCCGTTTCGAAACAAACTGGACTCCGTACTCAACCGCCAAATGCTCACCCACGTACGGATCGTGGACCAGTACATTCATTCCCAACGCTTTGCACTTTCGTGCCATAGCGCGGCCGATCCACCCGAATCCGACGATCCCGATCGTTTCTCCGAAAATTCGATTGAGAATTGATCGTGAGTAAACCTCAGCCCATCGACCCGATGTCGTTGCCAGATCGAGCCGTTTTATCTCTCGTGCGCATGCAAATAGAAGCGCGAGCGCATGATTTGAAACCTCTTCAGAGGTAGAACCGGCGATGTTGGTGACGATGATTCCAGCCTCGGTGCAAGCTTCAACATCAACAGTGTCGTAGCCGTGACCGTAGCGGATGATCAGTTTGCAGTTGTTCAACTGATCGATCATCGATCTGGTAACCGGCGAGTGATCGTTCAAGAGAACCGTTGCGTCTTTTGCCGCTTCGATGATTTCACCCTCGGATGAAACCGCAACTGAAACGATTTCGCAGTCGATTCCAGCAAGCGCCTTCCGCTCAAGCTCCAACGGAGATTCGGTCGAATCAACGTGAACCACAAGTGGTTTGTTGTTTGGCAACTATTGCCTCCTGTATCAATCAACGTTCTCTTTCGGCAGGAAGTCTACCCTTTCAAATCTGCCGGCCAGCCCACCTTTCCTCGATAGCCTGAGAGTTGATCAAGATTGGACTAGAGGTGGTCCGACCGTTAAGCGTTTTATCCAATTCGGACCCGCTCATGTGGGTAATGAATGGCTGGTTCGTGTTCTTGGCCAGCCATAAATAGAGCAATGGTCAGCGGGCCAAACCTGCCAACAAACATCGCGACTGAAACGACAATTAGACCTGCTTCATTCAAGTGAGGTGTAATGCCCGCTGACCAACCAACTGTTCCAAATGCGGAGATAATCTCGAACATGCCAGATTTGAAATCGAGGTCAGGCTGAACGACGAATAGAGCTGTAACGAGAGCCAGTACGGCGAGAGTTCCGGCAGCTCCGACAGTAAATGCCCTGATTACGTTGACCCTGGGAACTTCACGCCCAAAAACGGTTGCCCGCTGCCTACCTCCAAGAATCGCGTATGTGGCAATTACGATCACCATTAACGTATTCACCTTGATTCCAGCGGCTGTTGATGCAGAGACCCCACCTACGAACATCAGTCCCGATGTGACAGCAGAATTTGCTGGTTTTAGCTGGGAATAGTCGACAGTTGAGAATCCCGAGGTGCGATTTACAGTGTGAAATGCGCTTTGCGTGATCTTGGTCGGCACCGGGTCGTTTCCAATGGTGTTTGGGTTGCTCCATTCGGAAACCAAAAACGCAAGAAATCCGATCGCAAGCATAATCCCAATCCCCGTTAGCACCACCTTGGTGTCCAGTGACAAGCGTCGCCAGCTTCGAGTCGATACCACGTTCGCCAAAACTGCATAGCTTGTTGACCCTGCCAGTATTAATACCGAGATGATGAGCAGAGTAGGTACATCTGAAGCGATTCCGATCAGGCTACCACCACCCACGACGTCATCGGGAATAATGTCGAATCCAGCATTGTTGAAAGACGAAATGGAAGTAAACACACTCTGCCAAATCGCTTCTCGAGCGTTCATCCCTTCCCAAGCTGGACCGACCACGATCCAGCGTACGAAGAAGAGCACTGCACCGATAATTTGAAGTACAACTGCCATCAGCACAATGTCCCTGGCCAGTGAGGCAACACGACCGATACGACTGTCGTCTAGCCCAGCACCGATCACGACTCGTCCCTGAAGACTTGATCGACGTCCCGTAAGAACCAGTAGCGCAGCGGCGCCGGTCATAAATCCGAGCCCCCCGACAAATATCAGTCCAGCTATGACTGCTTGACCGAGACCGGTGTAAGCCTCGCGGGTATCTGCGACCACGAGCCCGGTTCCAGTCATCGCAGAAACTGACATGAAAAACGTGCCGATTGGTGAGATGAAATGGTGTGTTGAATTCATTGCTGGCATCGACAACAGCAATGCACCAACTACAGCAACGCCAAAGAAGCTGTAGACCAGAACCATTGGAGACGTTGGCCCGCGTACCGGAACCCGTCGATGTTCGATGTGAGCGTGAACTGGAGAAATTTCAGCTTGCCGAGGTCGTCGAACGACCTTGTCTCCGGGCTTCGTTACAGAACCGTCGTGAGTCATGACACCAATCCCGATATCCATCACTGTGATGCACAACTCCGCTGGGTCGCTAAATCCAACGTCATGGAACTCAGAAGAAGTGCACCGGACGCGAAAAAAAACGGGCGTTTTACCGGAAAACGCTCGCATAAGACGTGCGTGGTGATTAAGGGGCTCGGGGTGTCTGATTGCCACAACGGCCGCGGCGCGTTCTTATGACTATGCCGAGGGTTGAAAGAACCCCTTCTGATGCAACCGACTTGGCCGGGTCTGTATGGTTTTGGAGTTGACCCTCGCCGTATTCAACCGGCTCCTGTTGTTCCTCGAATTCAATGGATTCGAGCTCAGTGACAAGGATCCCGGCGTTTGTTCCCAGACTTCCGCCTGATTGGTCCTGGTGATCGACGTCGCGAATCAAGACTGGCTGCAACGCTATGGCAGCAGCTAATACAACGATCAGTAACGTTGAGAATCTAATGCGTTTCATCGATCCAGTTAGTGAACCAAACTGTGGAACGCAATCATTGTCGCGCTGAAAAAGTAAGTGAAAGTTCACAAACTTGCGTAATGCTGATTGCGCATTTTTCATCTCGGATGAATCCAAGACTGGTCGTTGTGCAGTTTTATTCCTGATCGCCGGAAGTTGCTCCAAGGGCTGTCCCGATAGCTGCTCCAATCGCAATGCCCAGTGCAATCCACAAACCAACGTTGTCGATGGCAACTCCGATCGCCGAGCCAACGCCTGCACCTATCGCGATACCGGCACCAGTTTTGGTTGAATCGAAGTTAGATTTTTTGTTCTCGGACATGCGTTAGGCTCCGAACGTATATGCGTTAATTCGCTATCGTGACAAAGTCACTCATCTCAGGTGTCGCACTATCCCCCTGAGTCAGTGACCGGGCGGACCTTCGTCCTTGGGTCAGGAGGCGCATTTCACCTACCCTCTAGCTCCCTTCCATCAAGGAAGGGAGGACCAACTCTCCCCGTATCCGCGGTGAGAGAGTAGGTCTCGCATTCTTCTGCTCCCAACCCTTTCCGGACCCGAAGAGTTAGAAGTAGGAGCTAGAACCAGTTTTCTTTGTCTACCTCGTTGCGTAGTGGTTCGCCTGCCGCGAAGTTCCTGAAGTTTTCGAGAACGATCTCGTAGCGACGCTCGGTTAGGTTTGCTCCACCCGCCGCTGCGGTGTGCGGAGTAAGAATTGTGTTTGGTGCATCCCATAGTGGGTGATCTGCCGGAAGTGGCTCGATTTCGTAAACGTCGAGTCCTGCACCGGCGATTTGGCCGGACCGTAGGGCTTCGTTCAAGTCGTCCAGCTTGGTGGTCATTCCTCGACCAATGTTGATGAAGATTGCTGAGTCTTTCATGATGGCGAACTTCGATGAATCGAACAGGCCTTCAGTTGAAGGAGTGTGCGGAATGGTCAGAACGACGAAGTCTGCATTTGGCAGTTGGGAGTCGAGTTCGTCCGGGGTGAACATGTCGTCGACCCACTCAGGCTTGTCTTCACGACGAGCATCGATTCCGAGTACTCGCATGTTCAAGGCTTTGCAAAGGCGCGCCGTCTCTGCCCCGATTCCACCCAGACCAACGATCAACACCGTCGATTCAGGTAGGAAGATGTCATGATGCGGCGATTCCAGCACTTCGTACTTTCGCTCGTTTTGCTGGTCTCGGTAAATGTTGAAGTGCTTCGTAAAGCTCAACATGTACGCCAGGATTTGTACTGAAATGTGGTCGTTGTAAATTCCGCGGAAGTTGGTGACCGCTGTCGGGTGGTTGATCAGTTCCTCGAAGTAATACCCGGCGTGTGGCGCAGCAGCTGGTGCCTGGAGCCATCGCAAGTTTGGTGCAGCAGCAATCAACTCGGGAGTCATCGTTCCAAATGCTGCATCGGCGTCAGCGAGTTCGCGCTTCGCATCTTCTTCGGATTCAGGTGCAGCTATCTCCCAGCCTGGGGCCGAGTCGAGCAATCGAGGGATCCACTCTTCGAACAGAGAGGTTTGAGGTGGGAGAAATACGAACTTGTTTGGCATGCCTGACCGTTTTCGACTGCTAATAACGCCCGATCAGATAGATCGGCTGGCAGATTTTAGCACCCGAATATGAATACCTTTGGCTCGCTGTTTGCGCGTTTGAAGCTTGTTGCAGGCGTGTATGCTGTGGGCATCGGTTGAACCGGTGTTCAGGCGAGGAAAAACCGCCAAAGGAACCTGATGAGAATCGGCGATTTTGAAATAGATGACCAAATTGAGGAACTCGACAATCCTCATTGCATTGCGATCCTGAAGCCGTGGATCAATGTCGGTAACGTTGGGCGCATCGTGCTGAAGCGTCTCGGAATGATGTACGCGTCGGAACGTATTGGTCAGTTGGATCGTCCAGGCAAGTTCTACGACTTCACTCGATATCGCCCACGAATCAAACTTGTTGATGGCAATCGTTTAATTCGCACCCCGAACACCCGAATTAGCGTGGCGCGCCGACACGAGAACAATGACCTTGTCTTGCTGTCGATGCTTGAACCACACGCCTTCGCTGAGGACTACAACGACTCCGTAGTCGAGTTGCTGAAGCACCTCGGAGTGAAGCGTTACATCCAGATTGGTGGAATGTACGATTCTGTCCCGCATTCGAGGTCTTTGCCCGTTACTGGTTCGGCTCGTGGGTGGACCCCGCCTGCAGACTTTGGCGGTGTGAAGCTGGGCACTTCAAACTACGAAGGTCCGACATCGATGATTTCTAACATTTCAGACCGCCTGCACAATGATCTAAATGTTGAAACACTGTCGTTGATGGTCCATTTGCCACTGTATTTGAAGCTTGACGACGATTACGCAGGTACTGCCCGAATTCTGAAGATTCTTGCCGAACTGTATGGTTTCAGTACCCGGTTGCCGGAAGTAGAACTGGGGGAGAAACAGTACGAGCAGGTTAGTCCGGCAATGACGGACAATCCTGAGCTTCAGGATATTGTCCAGCGGTTTGAGCGTGAGGCAGACGAAGAGGCTGAAGAGGACCTTGATTTCTCATCCGGTGACAGTATTTCGCTCTCGCCAGAAATTGAGCAGTTCCTCAGCGATGTCGCTGGTTCTGAAGATGAACCTGAAGCTCGGGATCAAACCTGATCTTTTCTAGCGACAAGTGATCCTCCGAAGGCTTCGTCACGTATCAGGTGATACTCATGCCTTCGTCAAGTTCCCTGAAACTGACCTTCGTGTTGGCGGCACTTTCAATGTTTACCGTCGTTGTTGGTTGTGCAGAGTCGCCTGGTAATTCCATAATTTCTCCTGACGGTCCCAATTCGAGCATCGCACCTGTGGGCGACGACGATCCAAACCCAACCGAGAGTCCGACCCAACCTGCACCCGTAACGACCTCAACGCTGGAACCGGTGGACGAGACTGAACAAGCTGCGGTCGAAATCATGTGGCGAATGATTGGTCGGTTTGGAGATGCAAATAAGGGAGCCGTAATCGAAGCCGGACACAACGGCCACCGCGGTCTTATTCCCGTATTGGTCGAAGCGGCTGCAAGGACCTTCGATCCTGATCTAGCCGGTGAAATTGCGAATTCCCTGGAGAAGATAACCGGAGCAACCGAAGGGGGGAATTTCGTTCTGCTCGCTCATCCAGACACTGGTGTACTCGGCGTGTTCGAATCATCCGAAGATCTGAGGTTAACTGGGACCGATGATCCTCGGGCCTTCACCGATCGCGATCGCTCGGAGTGGACAGTTACCGAATCCAGCCTGGTGTCCGACAGCGGTGAAATACTTGAACGTGTTCCCGCCAGAGAAATGTTCTGGTTTGCGTGGTCTGCGTTCTTCCCGAATACCAGGGTTTATCCAGACAACTAGATATTAGGAAATTCAAAAAAGAGGCGGACTAAGCCACCTCTTTTTTGAAATCTGTTCTGACAGAACTATTTGTTCGTAACTTCAACACCCGAAAGCTTCTCGACATAGCTCAGGATGCCTGAGTGGTCGTTTCCGCCTTCTCCCCAACCAACAAGTGCTTTCATAACCTGCTGCAGGTTGGCAGTTACCTGGAGAGGAAGGTCGAGCTCGTTGGAGGTCTTCACTGCATTGTTGATGTCCTTGTAGTGGAGCTCAATTCGGAAACCAGGCTTGAAGTTTCGCTCGAACATCATTGGTGCCTTGGCGTTCATGACGTTGGAACCGGCAAGCCCACCTTTGATAGCGTCGAATACTGTCTCAGGATTCACGCCAGCTTTGGTTGCGAGAACCAGAGCCTCGGCAAGGGCATGAATGTTTGCGCCAACGACGATCTGGTTGGCGAGCTTGGTGACGTTACCTGCACCGCTGTCACCACAAAGAACGGCTGACTTACCCATTACGTCAAAGAGTGGCTTGGCTCGCTCGAAATCGCTGGCGCTTCCGCCAACCATGATCGCGAGATCGCCAGAGATAGCAAACGGCTCTCCACCTGAAACAGGGGCGTCGATGAAGTTGACACCCTTTTCTGCACAGGCAGCATGGATTCGCTGAGATACACCAGGTTCGATCGAAGACATATCAACGATCAGGTCACCAGAGGATGCACCTTCGAGGAGTCCATTCTCACCGAGAACTACTGCCTCAGAGTCAGGGCTGTCTGGAACCATCAGAACCGTGATGTCGGACTTTGAAGCGACATCGGCTGATGATGCTCCTGCAGTTGCGCCTTCAGCGACCAGCTCTTCAACTGCGGTGGAAGATCGGTTGTAGACCGTAACTGCGAATCCAGCGTTGACCAGGTTCTTGGCCATGGGCTTGCCCATGATTCCAAGACCGACGAATCCAATTCGTTCTGCCATTTGATTTCCTCTTG
>CAYYMP010000017.1:0-27831 GCA_964472915.1 uncultured Dehalococcoidales bacterium
GACGACACGGAAATATCGAACTACGCCCAGTCGATTTCTAAATACCGTTAGTCGTTTTCAGTCAGAAGCCGCCCCATCGCCCGGGGGCGGCTTTTTTTTAACCTTCGAATATGAATGTTGAAACCTAGACCGGCAATCCGATTAGTTGCATTCCCTCAAGACGGATCAGTTTCACTGGTTCGATCAAACCATCTCTGCTGCCGGATTTCAGCACCCCATCACCAAGCGCAAACTCTGGGGCGACTCTTACCCTCAAGTAGTTGTCGGTAAGACCAGTTACACCGCCCTGCCCTTCCCAAAGAACCGTGCGTGTATCCCCAACAAAGGATTTTCGGTGCTGTTTAGCGAACTCATCGGCAATTGTGCGTAGTTCTTCCGCTCGTCGCTGTTTCACGGTCGGATCAAGTTGTTCGTTCAAATAGGCAGCGCTCGTACCGGATCGAATTGAATACGGGAACACGTGAGCATCGGCTGGTTCTGCACGCTTCAGGGCTTCGACGGAATCTTCGTGATCCTGATCGGTTTCACCCGGGAATCCGGCAATTACGTCTGCAGTAATGGACGCCCCATGAACTTGCTCACGCACCAGTTCAACTGCTCGCTGGTACTCATCTCTCGTGTAACGGCGTCGCATAAGCTTGAGGATGCGGTCGCTTCCACTTTGCAACGGGATGTGGAAATGTGGAGCCAGCCTCCCCGCCCCCTCGTTGTTCCAGAGATCAAGGAGATCTGATGTGATTTCGTGCGGCTGCAACGAGGAAACTCGGAGTCTTGGAACGTCAGTTTCGGAAAGAATCTTGCGAATCAACTCAACCAAATTGGTCTGTTCTAGATCGAATCCGTACGAACCTAGCTGTGTGCCGGTCAGGATAACTTCCGGGCACCCGGTCATAAAAATGTCTTGAATTTGAGTTGTAATGACTTCAATTGGAACTGAGCGTTCTCTGCCTCGAACTTTAGGGACGATGCAGTAAGCGCAAACCTGATCGCAGCCTTCCTGAATCTTTACTGCTGCTCTCGTTCTGCCCAGCAGAACTGGATCAGTCGACTCAGCAGTATTAGGAGTTTCGAAATCAACCCGGCTGTTCACCATGGAGACGAGTTCAGATTTTCGAGCATTCGGGACCACAAGATCGACCGATTCAAACTCGTGTATTTCTTGTTCAGCTCGCTCTGCGTAACAACCTGCGGCAACAATGACTGCATCAGGAAACTCGCGTCTTGCTTTGTTTAAAGACTGGCGAGCCTTCTTGTCGGCTACATGGGTTACCGTGCATGAGTTCAGCACGAATACGTCGGGATCCTCCGAACCGCGAGAAATCTCGTATCCGTTCCGAACAAACTCCGCCGCCAATCGCTGAGAGTCTGCCGTGTTGAGTTTGCACCCATGTGTTTCGATGTGAACTTTCATACCGTCAATCAACTATAAACGTTGATTCTCGGTGGGTATTCCAATCTGATAAACATTCATTTCCCAATCGACGTAATCACCTACGAGTTCCAGCGAGTTCAAGTTGATGCGTTGATATACTCCGTTGGTTGGAATTTCCGAACTAATATTTCGGTCAATTACTAGATAAATCGCGCAGCCAAATCATCCCATCCTCGACTGTGCGAAGAGGTCAACTAATGGCAGAACGCGTCGTTGTAACTGGAATTGGACTTGTAACCCCTGTTGGGTTGGACAAGAAGTCCACTTGGACGAGTCTGATGGAAGGCAAATCAGGTATCGACTACATTTCCCTGTTTGATCCAGAAGGATTTGAAACGAGGATTGCGGCAGAGGTTGATGGATTCGACGCTGACGGAATCCTGGGTCGCAAGGAGGCTCGACGACTCGACCGATTTGCACAGTTCGCCTGTGTTGCCGCTCTGGAAGCTCTCGAAGACGCCGGAATAGATATGGCGAAGGAAGATGCTGACCGGGTTGGGGTCCTCGTTGGTAGCGGTGTTGGTGGAATCATCACGATCACCGATCAGCACAAAGTTATGTTGAACCGGGGCCCGAAGCGAGTTAGCCCATTCCTCGTTCCAATGATGTTGGGTGACATGGCTTCCGGTCAGGTTTCCATGATGATCGGAGCCAAAGGTCCGAACTTCTCAACGGTTTCTGCCTGCGCAACCGGAGCTGACTCAATCGGTGAGGCGATGGAGATGATCAGGCGAGGGCGTGCCGACGTCGTTATCGCCGGAGGTACAGAAGCTGCGGTATGTGAGATCGGTGTAGCAGGATTCAACTCATGTATGGCACTTTCAACCCGTAACGACGACCCGCAGACGGCGTCACGACCATTCGACACTGGTCGAGACGGGTTCGTACTTGGTGAAGGTGCTGGCCTTGTGGTTCTCGAGTCTGAAGAACACGCTCAGAAGCGAGGCGCAAGAATTCTCGCCGAGGCAGCCGGATACGGAGCTTCAAGCGACGCTCACCACGTAACTCAGCCTCACCCAGAAGGTGAAGGCGCAGCCCGAGCAATGAAGTGGGCTGTTCAAGACGCAGGAATCGCTCCAACTGATGTCGAGTACATAAACGCTCACGGTACGTCGACTCCGCTGAACGATAAATTCGAGACCATCGCCATCAAGAAAATGTTTGGCGACCACGCAAACGATCTGGCAGTAAGTTCAACCAAGTCGATGACCGGTCACCTGTTGGGAGCTGCTGGTGGAATCGAGTCAGCTTTCGCAGTGTTGGCACTGAACGAAGAGGCACTTCCACCAACGATAAACTTGAACGATCCTGATCCTGACTGTGATCTCGACTATGTTCCAAATGTTGCTGTGAAAAAGCGCGTGGACGTGACGATGTCCAACTCACTTGGGTTCGGAGGACACAACGCTAGCCTCGTATTCAAGCGATACGAGTAGTAAAGAGCGTTGCCGTCAAATAGAAAGTGGCAAATAGCTGAACCACCTCCACCAGGGTTCAGACTGGACCTTGGATTTCTAGGTTCTGGTGTTCGCGGTGCCCTGCCGGCGCGCCTCCTCTGGAACCGTGGGGTACGAACCGAAGGAGACGCCGAAAGCTACTTCGCTACTGGTCACCGCGGATTCATAGACCCATTTTCGCTCCCTGATATGGATCCCGCGGTCGAGCGGATCGGCAACGCCATTCGTTCTGGTGAAACTATTGGTGTTTTTGGGGACTTTGATGTCGATGGTCTGACCGGGACAGCAATCATTATCCGGATAGTCCGTTCGCTTGGCGGATCCGCGATCCCGTATATACCGAATCGCGAGAGTGACGGGCACGGATTGTCAGTTCAGGCGATCAACTCGTTCAAGGATGCCGGGGTCAGCTTGATAATCACAGTCGACACGGGTTCTACTGCGGTTGACGAGATCGCCGCAGCGAAGTCGATGGGGATTGACACAGTTGTCACTGACCATCACTTGATCGAAACCGAACGTCCGGACGCCAATGCAGTCGTCAATCCGCACATCGACGACGAGTCGATTGATTACTCCGGTGCTGGTGTCGCTTTCAAACTTGCACAAGCCCTTGCCGAACATGCTGGTGCTGAGTTCCCACAAGATCTACTAGCACTCGCAGCAATGGGGACCATCGCAGATATCGTCCCTCTTGTGTCTGAGAATCGAGCTATAGTCCGGGAAGGTTTGGCAGAGCTGGGAAAGACCAAGCTACCGGGACTCAAGGCCCTGCTCAATATTTCCAGATCACCCGGTGCTTCTGGACGTCCCACAGCAGAGTTAATTTCGTTCTACGTCGCTCCTCGACTGAACGCTCCGGGGCGCATGGGCGATGCCGAACCAAGTTTGCAGCTTTTGATCACAGATGATGAATCTGAAGCCGCTGCTCTCGCATCTCGACTTGACGAGGAAAATAATCGACGGCGAGCCTTGAGTGAGCAGGCGTGGCAACACGCCAGTGGGCAGTTCGAGATTGGGTCCGATGACCCGATCATTGCCGTCAACTGTGACCCATTCCCGATGGGGATTCTTGGGCCGCTGGCAGGACGTCTAAACGAGGTCTACGGTAAACCATCGATCGCCTACCAGGTTGTTGATGGATTCGCACGAGCCTCGTGCAGGTCCAATACCGTTCTTGATCTTCACGCCGCGTTGGCAAACCACTCAGAAAAATTTGAACGGTTCGGCGGGCATGCCCGCGCTGCAGGTTTCTCGGTAAGACTTGATCTCCTCGACGAAGTGCTTGATGACGTGCGTTCAAGAGCAGCTTGGGGAGTGCTGGGTGCTCCCGAACTACCCACATTGCATGCCGATGCAGAAATCGAACTGGAAGACCTCACGGTATCGACCTGGAAATTCGTTTCGGCGATGGAGCCGTTCGGTGAGGCGAATCGTGAGCCGGTACTAGCATCTTTCCGAGTGAACCCGACTGATGTCAGAACCGTCGGCTCAGGCGGTAAACACCTCAGACTTAGTTTCAACGTGAACGGAGAACGAATCGACTCAATTGGGTTCGGTCTAGGTGACCGAGACCTCGGATCGGGATCGATCGATATCCTCTATCAGCTACGTACTGAAGTTTGGAGAGGACGAACGCGCCACCAACTTGGCTTGCGCGACATTCGTCCTTCTCAATAACCCCTACGAGCGAGCCTGATCTCGTTGGCGGTCTCGCTTGCGCCTCGAAGCAGATCGAGTGTCACCCTTGTTTTGATCAAGTGGATCATCTGCCCAACGCAGATTCTTGATCATGTACGGGATCGTGAACGAGAGCACCAGAATCGCAATGATGTGCGCTTCCTGAAGTCCCCAGAACTTCACGTCGTCCAACCTGAGGTACTGGATCGTGAATCTACCAACCGAGTACCAAGTGACGTAGACCATCCAGATCGAGCCGTCGGGTTTCAGCTTGCCTCGTAGTTTGGTGATCAAGAACAAACCGATCATGTTCCAGATCATCTCGTACACAACCGTCGGGTGTACCGGACGCTCAGGGTCACCAAAGAAGCGTTCTGCACCAATTCGAGCCGGGCTATCAGGGTGAGTGAAATACCAGCCCCACGCTAGGTCGAGAGCTCGTGACCAGTGCTCACCGTTAATGATGTCGCCCACACGTCCAATCGTCTGAGCGACAAACATCGCAGGCGCCGCAATGTCCATGAACTTTCCTACAGGGGCTTTTGCAATCCACGCGTAGGCGGCACCGGCAATCCAGCCCCCAAGGATTCCACCCCAGAGACCGATACCGCCAGACCATATCGCGAATATCCGTCCAGGGTCAGAACCATAGATATCCCAGTTGTCAAAGACGTGGACCAGGCGGGCTCCAATGATTCCACCGATAATCCCGAATATAGCTGTGTTGTAAACAAGGTCCTGATCCAGACCATCTCTCTTGGCGGCTCTACCGACCATCCAAATTGCGGCGGCGACTCCGACAAAGCTGAGTAGTCCGTGCCAACTAAGTGACAGGTTTCCCCCAGCAACAAGATTGGGATTGAACGGAATTTCGATTGCGGCAATTGGCATGTGGAGTATTGCTTTGATTCGTTCTAGTGTTCGCCCGGGTGAAAATCAGTGATTGACCGGGTTTATGATTTTGAGATGATACCCGGAGTTCAGAGATTCAGAATTCAATTTGACTTTACGTCGAATATAAATTCTAGGTTTCACCCTACCCCTTATCAATTTGTAACCCACACCAGTCCGTCAGAGATATGTAATTCCGATGGGTAATTTGATCCTGATACGACACTCTGAACCCGAATGGGGTCGGCATGCCCCTCCTTCAGAGTGGCTTCTAACTGATCGAGGGCGATATCGAGCTACGTTGCTGGGCGAATATCTTCGAAACCGCCGAATTGACCGAATCATCAGTAGTGCCGAAATAAAGGCAATCCAAACTGCAGAAATCGCCGCGAGTGCCGCCGAGCTTAAATATCAGGTTTCTGATCCAAAACTGAACGAACACAATCGCGAAGGCGAGAATCCGCTTAGCTCTGCTGAGCGGCGACAAATCATCGTCAAAAGCCTCCGCAATCCTCACGAGCTGATCTACGGCAACGAGACAATTGCCGGTGCCCTCGCAAGGTTTCGAGAAGGGCTCGAACTGCATGTTGATAGTTCTTTGGACGAACCCGTCGCTGTCGTCTCTCATGGAACGGTTATATCCGCATTTGCCGAGTCTGAACTAGAAATTGACGCGGTCGAGCTGTGGGATAACTTCGGCCTGCCTGGCTTGATCGAGTTCGAATGGCCGAACGGCGACACGATTCTTGATCAGCGCGCTTTTGAATAAGCCGACCTAAGTCTCAAAATCCCGTCGCTTCCTCGTTCAGGTTTCCTTCAACAGTTTTCTGTAGAGTTGCAATGGCTCACTATGACTCCTGATGCGCTTACAACTGCAGTCGAAATGTTCCTCGATCACCTTGTCGCTGAGAAAGGTGCGTCGATAAACACTCGCTCGGCGTACAAAAATGACCTGTCCATCTTCCGTGACGTACAACAAACCGGCGACAAGCACGCAACTCTGAACTCGTTGGCAGCGAATTCGGCAACACACTTCTTAAGTGTCTTAGACGAACGAGGCTACTCGAACTCAAGCAAGTCTCGAAAGATCGCCTCAGCAAAGTCATTTTTTAAGTTCCTGGTTGACGAGCAGTTGGTCGAACAAAACCCTTTCGCGGCGGTAAAACAACCAAAAGCCGGCACTGCCTTGCCTAAGGCTCTTTCAATCGATGAAGTTGATGATATTCTCCTCGCCGCGTCAAAGATTGATAACGCTGAGGATGCGCGTGATCGGGTAATGATCGAGCTAATGTACGCTGCCGGACTTCGAGTGTCTGAACTGGTAGGTATGAACCTACGAAACGTAGATTTCGAGACAAACTCGGTCCGAGTGTCGGGAAAAGGATCCAAGGACCGATCTGTACCGATATATGAGTCCTGTTCCTTGATGATCCTGGAATACATCGAGTATGTACGCTGTGGCAGTTCATCGGCGGAAGATGAGTCAGCCTTGTTTTTGAATCGACGCGGCACTCGCATGACTCGCCAGGCATTCTGGTTACGACTTAAGCGAGTTGCGACAAAAGCGGGTATTTCGTCTAAGATCACACCACACGTTCTTAGACACAGCTTTGCGACCCACTTGTTACACGGTGGAGCCAGTTTGAGACACGTTCAAGAACTACTCGGTCACGCAAACATAGCTACCACTCAAATCTATACGCACCTGACCAACGAACACGTCAGGAACGAGTATCAGAAGGCTCACCCCCGAGCTTAGTCAAAATCGGAGGTAACGATGTCAGTAATCACCATCGAAGGGCGTCTTGGCGCGGGTGGACCAGACCTTGGCAGGTTGGTTGCTAGGGAAATGGGCCTCGACTTCGTAGATCGACTAATGCTTGCCGACATCGCAAAGCGAGTTGGTTCGACCGTTACAGCACTGGCTGAACAGGAACGTAGAGTGCCTTCGCTGGCGAATCGTTTTGCCCAGACTATTCAACGGATGCTTCACCGATCCGCGGTAGCGGGTATGGGGGGCGATCCATATTTCGGACCAGGAATCGAGCAGCTTCTTTCCCGCCCTTATAGCGAAATGGAAGAAGCACCTCACACGTCAGCTGAAGAAATCGATGAACAGCACTTCATGGATACTGCCCGTGAAGTGATTACCGACCTCGCTGAGATAGGAAACGTTGTGATTCTTGGTCGAGGTGGCGCTGCCATTCTTCACGACAACATCAAGGTCTTGCGTGTTGGTGTGGTCGCGAAGATGGAAGATCGAATAGCCCGAGTCCAGCAGCAAATGCGGCTCCAAACTCCAGAAGAAGCCCAGGAACTCATCGAACACACCGATACTGCACAACATCGGTATTTTGAGAAGGCTTTCGACTCAAGCCCTATCGATCCTTTCTTGTATCATTTCATGTGGAATACATCTGACGTGTCGCTTGAGTACGCAGCACAGGTAACTGTCGACGCAGCCAAGGTCATGTCTGAAAAGGGTCTGAAGTGGGCCGATGCCAGTTCATTAGCCGGTGAGCCCACATCGGAATAGATTGATCGAGTAATTAGATAGATGGCGAAACCAAAGAAGACGAGTACCCGAAAAAACAGGCGTTCGTCCCGACCGAACGTATTTATTCAGTCTGACCGACCAGATGCGTCGATCTCATCAAGTGAAACTGAGTCAGGCAGTTCGCAAGAGGCACCGCGCGTCCGTGCGTCGGTCCAACGCACAAACCAGCGAGCGTCTGTCCGGAGCGAGGTCTTCACCCGTTCAATTGGGGCGGAGTTGCGAAAGCTCGGTGCACTCACCGGGGTAATCGTTGTAGCTCTAGTGGTCCTCACTGTAGTTCTTTAGCGACACCCAACTTTCACGTCCTGCAAGGGATGCGGCAGAGTTGAATTGAAAATGAATCAAAATCGACCACCTTTACGAGGTGGTCTATCTTTTCGAGTTGACTACTAAATCCCGACGCACATTCTCAACCCGTTTATCGGCGGTCCCACAAAAACCCGGCGTCTATATTCATCGCGACGCCAAGGGTGGCGTTCTATACGTAGGGAAATCTTCGAGCCTCCGTAATCGGCTCCGGTCGTACTTTGGCTCAAAAAAGAACTTAGACACCAAAACCTTCGAACTTGTAAATCGAATCGCTGATTTCGAGTACATAGTCACCGAGTCCGAACAAGAGGCGCTGCTACTTGAAAATTCTCTTATCAAGAAGCACAAACCCCGTTACAACGTTCGCCTCAAGGATGACAAAACATATCCGTACATCAAGGTAGATCTCACTGAAGATTTCCCGCGCGTTTATGTAACTAGGCGCACGGCAAACGACGGTGCGAGATACTTCGGTCCATTTGCTTCAGCCGGAAGCGTTCGAAAAACGCTTGATCTTCTAAAGCGCCTGTTCCCCTACCGGTCTTGCACAAAGGTGATTACCGGAACCGACGACCGTCCATGTCTCGAGTACCACATCAAGCGTTGTGTAGCGCCCTGCACGGGATATGCCTCCCAACTCGATTACAAAGAGGTCATCAATCAGGTACTTCTGTTCCTAGAGGGAAATACAAAAGAAGTGGTGTCAGCTCTCGAATCTGCAATGCAGGATGCCTCCGAGTCACTTGAATTCGAACGGGCCGGAGCGCTGCGGGACAGACTCCGGGCAATTGAACGTGTTTACGAAGGTCAAAAAGTTGTAGGTCTGGGGAAAGAAAACCTGGACGTAATAGGTGCAGCGTTTGGTGGCGAAGAAGCCTGGGTAGAAGTGTTTTTCGTGCGGCACGGGAACCTGACCGGACGGGACCACTTCACGATGACCGGGACACGGGACGAGAGTGGCAAGGAAGTCATCGAGCGTTTCATCGAACAGTTCTACTCATCCGCTTCTCACGTTCCCCGGACCATCCTGACTCCTGAAGAAGTCGACACCGAAGGAAAGATCGTCGATTGGCTGCGGGACAGACGGGCAGGACCGGTCGATATTTCAGTCCCTCAGCGAGGCGCAAAACGCAAACTGATGCAAATGGTCAGCGACAACGCGACCCAAGGACTCGAACAGCTTAAGTTGAAATGGATTTCGGACACTGATCGCATGGAATCAGCAATGTCAGAGCTGCAAGAACAACTCAATTTGTCCGACCTACCCCATCGAATCGAGTGCTACGACATTTCTCACATCCAAGGAACAAATACTGTCGCGAGTATGTCTGTGTTCCAGGACGGTAAACCTCTCACAAGCGATTACCGCAGGTTCAAGATCAAGACGCACGACGGAAACGATGATTTCGCATCGATGCGAGAAGTTTTGACCCGCAGATTCAAGCGTTTGAAAAATGCCAAAGAAGGTGGTGATGAGAGTGCGAGTTTCGCTGCTGTGCCAGATCTAGTGCTGATCGACGGTGGAAAAGGCCAACTCTCTTCGGCAGTTGAAGCGATGCTCCACCTGGGATTGCAGGACATTCAACTTGCATCCATTGCCAAGCGTGAAGAGGAAATATTCCTTCCTGAACTGGCAGAACCAGTGATCATGCCCCGCAATTCGCAGGGGTTGTTCCTTCTGCAGCGAGCTAGAGACGAAGCACACAGGTTCGCTATCACGTTCCATCGGAACTTACGAGGTAAATCATCTGTCAAATCGGCGTTGGATCTCGTGCCTGGAATAGGGCCCAAACGCCGGAAAATGCTTATAAAAACATTCGGCTCGGTCAAGGGGATTCGTGAAGCGAGTGAGGACGACCTGGCTGCTGCACCCGGAATGACTAAAAAGCTTGCCGCTCAAATAAAGGAACACCTCTAACCCCCAATGCTCGCTGTTGGATTCACCTCATACGGCAATGTCGAACTTCAAGACGTGCCACGTCCATCTCTTCGAGAGGACACAGACGCGATCGTGTTGGTCACCACTGCTGCTATCGGCCCGTGGGACATCGATAGATACGAAAGCACCTCGACCGCACCCGTAATTCCAGGTGGCGAGTTCTCGGGGATTATCGTTGAGATTGGATCGAAGGTTGCGAACTTCGAACTCGATGACCTGGTTTCAAACACGGTTCAAATTGGTGGTATTCGAACCTCAAGTTTCTTGTTCGGCACCAATTACCTGGCTGGCGGACACGCTGAGTATGTACGAGTACCGCAAGCCGACGAGTCGTTGATAAAAATTTCGACCGCTGCAGAAGAACGCTCGTTGCTCGCCGGTGGAACTGTTGGCCTGGGCATGAAGGCTGCCGCCGCTGCCGTCGAACACCTACGGCACGGATCTATAACCGTGTACGGTGCCAATCCGATCGCAATCTCAATGCTGACAGCTTTAGGCTCATCCGACAAGGAGTTGAAAAAGCGCGTCAATCTTGTGGAAGCGCACGATGCGCGTCGGACTCTCGGGTCTCAACATGCGAACTCTGCGGTCGACCACATTGATGCCCTTCCGGACGACACGTGTGGTCTGGCAGTAATTCCGGACGTTACTCATCCCGAGATCGCGGCCTACGTGGAACACGCCTATCAACACTGTGATTCGCTACTAATCGCAGAACCGTATGGACTTGCGCGACTGGATCAACTCGGACATGAACTTCCGACTTCCAGGACGATCACGTCTGTGCAGTGGCCGTCCGCCAGTGAAGCACAGAAAATCGCATACTCGATACAGGTTCGGAAGCTTGAACTGACCCCACTCGTCTCACATGTGGTTCCGTTGGACGAAGCACAATCTGCGTACGAGATGGCAGCAAACAGATCACCGGGGGTCCAGCAGGTACTCCTGAAACTGTAAAATCGCTTACTCGGACGATTTCGCAGGTGCAAAGTTCCGGGGCGGTTCTGGAGTGGGCTTTCCCTCTGCAGCCTGCAACGCAGCCACGAGTTGTCGACGCGCCCAAAGTATCGTCAACGCCGCATCGAGATTTGCCAGCGTTTCAGGGAGTGATATTGTCCCATCCGGCAATTTAAGCTCAATTCGGTCAACCGAATCTTCTGCATAATCTGGCGTAGTGACGGGAACTGACTCATCGCTTGGAGTTTGAGCGAACGACCGCTCTGATCGACGCAGAGGCGTTTGAACCCTCACCATGGCCTCGTCATCGAGTTCACGCGCTTGCAACGGCTCTGTGCGTAAGTTGTCAGTGCGCAAGAAATTCCGCACTTCACCGAACAACCTATCCAACAAAGCGAATCGACGCGCTACCTCATTCCGACTGGCTCCAGTCAACTCCTCGAGAACTACCGCAAACTGCTCTGGAGCATAAGGCTCGCTGCCGAGACGTTGCGCCAACGAATTGAACAAAGAGACGTTGTTTGCCAATGCTTCTTTAGCATCTTCGGCTTCTTTTGCTGAAAGCGGTGTGACTGCACGAAGCCCATCTCGGGTGACCCTGATTCGCGACCGCCCAGCTGCAACTCCCCACATTCTGAGCGCGCCCAGTCGAGCGGAGAAGGCCCCTCCACGCTCAGACATACCAAGAGTTCGAGCGAGTCCTTGACGGGATATTTCACCTGCGTACTCGCGTGCAATCTTTCGTCCAAGATCAATACTCTCGGCGAGACTAATCTCTGGGAATTCGTATTCACCTAGTTTTGCCATATCGCTATTCGCTTACTCTGCGTTCGCCGAAGAGCACCCTCGAGCCTCATCCGGGTACCCCAAGACATCAAACATCGCCTCTGAAGCTCTGTTCCGAAACACACCCAAACTCACGCCTCAGCATCTTTCTAATTTTTACGCTGCACTTCCAGCGCATTTGCTGGATCTTGCGCCGATATTCAGCCGCATGTCAAGCGTATTAGCGGATCATTTGCCCGTGTGCCTGCTTTGTTACCTGCTAGCGGGTATCCGTACTGCGCTCGCGCTTTTTTCGCACTGGATTCAGATCGCTTACCGAGTCAGCCTGCCCCAGGAATGTGACTGGAATGCGGGAGCGCATTGAACTGCAGCGCATAACGTCGGCATCTGGCGTTTACATGCGCCAGTTGAGGGCAACAAGAGCAATGATCCCGGCGCATTTATTCTGAGAGTTTTGGGTGCTTTGGGCAGAACCAATGGTGGATGCGATCGATTTCGCATCACCGATCCGTACTCAGTGAAGAAGAGAGATTTGTGAATGGAATGAATACCAGTCTTTTCCGACGTCGACCTGTCAAGCCCAACCATTAATGACCGCGACAGTGCACTTCTTCGTACCTTAATAAGCGCATTTTTCGAATGCTAATTTCTTAAGCCATAACGGATGCAGTCGAATATTCGTAATTAGAATTCAGGCAAAGGCGAATCTATCGGATATTTTGCAAGCGCATAAACAAAATATTCACAGCGTGTTTAGCGTTATTGTTTGCATGTAATCTTAATGTAAGAAACGCTATTTCAAACTGAAACACGCAAAAACAAGATTCATCGATTTCCACCCGCTGTTCCGGTCAAGGACGACGCCGCCAGCAACAAAACTCGCGAGTGATTCGGTGTTAATTCGACACGAAAAAGCAGGGCAAAAAAAGACCACGATTCGGAGGTATGGCCGTCCAAAATCGTAGTCTTTGATGACGTCAGAATGACATCGGTGTTTAGTCGTCGTCTGCGTCGATCATTCCACCAATGTTGCCGAGCATTTTTGTCAGCTCCAGAGGCAACACGAACTTGGTTGACTCAGACATGCCCAGATCCTTCAACGCCTGGACATACTGAAGTGTCATAGTGTTGGTGCCAATTCCCTTTGCAACGTCCTGAATGTGTTGCAAAGCATCGGAATAACCTTGGGCTCTGAGCTTCGCAGCCTGGCGATCACCTTCTGCTCTTTGGATGTCGGCCTCACGCTCACCTTCTGCACGAAGGATCGCTGATTGCTTTTCACCTTCAGCAACAGTGATAGCCGCTGCTTTCGTTCCGTCCGCTTCCAGAACAACGGCTCGACGAACACGCTCCGCTGACATTTGGCGATTCATCGCCTCTTGAATGTCTCGCGGCGGATCGATCTCTCTGATCTCAACGTTTGTGACCTTGATTCCCCACCGCTCAGTCTCGGAACCAAGCCTCGAACGAATGAGTTCGTTGATCCGGTCTCGTTGAGATAAAACATCGTCCAGATCAATATCACCTATAACCGCTCGCAAAGTCGTGGTTGCGAGTCCAACTACCGCCGAGGTGTAGTTTTCGACTTCGAGCACAGCCTTCTCCGCGTTGTTGAGGTTCACCCTCATGTACACGAGGAAATCGATCTCAATCGGAGCGTTGTCCTTCGTAATATTCGTCTGACGAGGAATATCGAGAACGGTGACACGGGTGTCGATTTTCTGAATCTGATGAATTATCGGAAGTGCAATTACGATACCCGGCCCCTTCATCCCCTCAAACGAACCAAACCGGAACCGAGCGATTCGCTCGTAATCTCGCACGAAGTTGATAATTGCCATATTGCCTCCTGGCTATTCGTGACTGTGTAGAACATCTTTAACTAGAGATCAGGTTACTGAGGGGCCTCCTTGATCACTCTGGATCATTTGGTAGTACGCGCCTGACGGTGAGCGTGTTCCCATCAACAGCGATTACTTCGATTTCATCATCTACGTTGATTTCGCCGGATTGGTCCTGAACCACTCCAGTCCAGTGTTCTCCATGTACGAGAACTTCACCTGATGGAGCCAGAGCAACCGTGACAGTGCCTGTCGAGCCAACGATATTCGACGCACTTTGATACCCATCATAGGCAGGAATACGTTTTGTTCCTCGAATGAAATACCCTAACCACAACACCAACACTAGAATCGCAGCAGTGATCGAACTGAGCAACCACCTATTTACTATCGGCGCATCGCCAGGGATACGCTCAATCCCAAAGAATCCGACAAAAAATATTCCGCCAAGAACCAGTGCAACTGCCCCGGCAACTGCGAAATAGCCTACTCCTGGTGCAGTAGACTCCAGATAGAACAAAAGCATCGCCAGTGCCACGAGTGCAATTCCTGCCCATGAGAACGGGAGTTGTCCGACACCGGCCCACCCGAGAATCAGGAACAAAGCCCCGAGAGTGCCCGGAATCCACGTGCCCGGGTTCCAGAGCTCGACGATGATTCCCAAACCGCCCAACGAAATCAAGAGGAACGCAATGTCAGGTGATGAAACGAATGAAAGTAGTCGCTCGAGTAGCGTGAATTCCACTAGGGATATCTCAGCATCGGTGAAGTCAAATATCTGACCGCCAAATAAATCAACGTAATTGGCATCTGACAACTGGCTAATCAAATCGTCAAAATCATCCGCCAGTAAATCGGCAATTGATTTTTCAATGGCTTGCTCTGCTGAGAAGGATTTTGCGGCTAAAACTGTGCTCTCAAGTGCATTTATATTGCGTTCTCGGGTCTCCGCAATGCTCCTGATAAGCGCGGCAGCGTCTTGATTTGCCTTTCGCTCCAAAGTGTCGGGGAGGTCTCCTCCACTCGCATCGACAACAGACGCAGCGCCAATGTTCGTAGCGAGCGACATAGCTAGGACGTCGGCTGAGGCACCAATGAACGTACCTGCGCTTGCCGCCTGAGCGCCCTCAGGGCCGACGTAGACGACGACAGGTACATCGGAGCCCATAATTGCCTCCACGATGTCCCTTGTGGCATCTAGAAGCCCACCTGGAGTATCCAGAGTGACGATTATCAGGTCGGCATCCTCATTTTCCGCGAAGTGAATGACTCGCTCGACATAGCCAGCAACTACCGAGTCAATTGCGGAGTCGATCCTGGCACGGACAATCAGTGGCGAATCGGATTGAGCAAATAAATGGTTCTGATTGACCTGAATGGAAAGAATCCCGCCGCAAATCATCGCCAGGGCAACTATGAACCTGATTTTTGAAGCGATTAGTTGGCTACCAGGCGCTTGCATACAAACTCATACCTCATTGTCACCGCACCGGTATTCGAGATTCGTCGGCAGTTTATACCTTTGGTTACATCTCCATACGTGAAAAACGGCTCGACGGTGTCATCAATCTCTGTGAGCGAACATGTTTAGTGCTGATTTGTGTACTGATTTGACGCTAATCAACACGCGAATGACGCTGAGATGACTGAGTGATTGAAAGAAGTTCATGGTTTTCGGCAACTGTTTCCCGATAGATAGCCCCACTCCCACACAGATCGTGCAAAATACCGCCATCTCCACGACGCCCCAAATTGAGAAGCCCGGTCAAATGAAAATAACCTCGCTCAACACGTTTCACGCCAACGACGGTCAGAGGAACGCAATCTTTCTCGAAATCGAGACGGATGACGGCATCACCGGACTCGGTGAGGCTTATTCGATTGGTCCAGATCGGAGTGTCATTTCCATGCTTGAGGAAATGTCACCTTGGTTCGTTGGGCAGGATCCTGCCAGGATTGAGTGGTTGATCCGAAGAGCGAAAAACACGATGCGCTTCCCGCTTGGCCAGGTCGCATGGTCGGCAATTTCAGCAATCGATATTGCTCTTTGGGATATTGCCGGAAAACGTGCAGGTGAACCCGTCTACAAACTTCTGGGCGGCAAAACCCGGGACAAAGTAAGGGTTTACCACGGTATTTACGGCGACTCGCCCGAGAAGATTGGCGAACATGCCCTGGAACTGATGGACGAAGGTTACTCGGCTTTCAAGACAAGCCCCCTGCCCTCAAATTGGCGAGAGATTCCGTGGAGGCAGGCCGTGCGCGAAGCAGAAAAACGTATGCGGGCGATTCGAGACGCCATTGGAGACAGTCCTGATCTCGCAGTTGACGTTCACGTAGCCATCAGAGAAACGGCTTTATCGCTCGAACTGGCAAAAGCAATTACCCCTTTTCGACTGAAGTTTATCGAAGAACCGGCCCGAGCCGAGTTCATCGAATCAAGTGCTGAACTGCGAAAGCAGTTCAGAGTGGCACTTGCAACTGGAGAGAATCTTTACGGTCTCCATCGCTACACCGAACTTCTCAACGCTGATGCAGTCGACATCATCCAACCGGACATGTTGTGTTGCGGCGGCCTGCTTGAGGCTAAAAAGATTGCCGCCGTTGCCGAAGCACACTACGTGACCGTAGCCCCTCATAACCCTCTTGGACTGCTATCGACAGCAGCAGGAGTCCATCACGCAGCTTCGATAAACAACTTCGCGATTCTCGAATGGCACGGTGATCACAAAAAGAGAAAGGCTGAATTCATCAACGAATCGTGGGTTCCTGTGAACGGCTATTTCGAATTGCCAACATCTCCGGGAATCGGGATGACCTTGAATCACGATGTGATAGCGGCTAATCCTCCTGCGCACTGGGATCGCGGTTTCGCTGGATATCCCGACGGATCACCGGGATTTCTATAAGCCTCCATCTTTTTTCTGCACACTCAATCTCAATCCGAGTTCAACAACTATGAAAATCACAGGCATCAAAACATTCCTCTCAACCGATGAAAACGGAAGCAATCTCGTTTACATCCGAACCAACACCGACTCTGGAATCTATGGAGTTGGTGAGGTTTACCACGTAGGACCGGACATGGCTTCTCCTGCATGGGTTGAGTACTTCGGAGAGCAACTGGTTGGTCAAGACCCAACTGAGATCGAGCGTAATTGGGCTTTGTGCTACCAGGGAGCACGCTTTCCGATTGGGTCATCTGGACTGGCAGCGCTCTCAGCTATCGATCAATCACTATGGGACATCACCGGGAAAGCTTTCGACAAACCCGTTTACGAACTAATGGGTGGCAGAGTTCGAGACAAGATCAGGGCATATTTTGATATTCATGGTTCGACTCCTGCTGAACTTGCCGAAGATGCCCGAAAACATGTGGATCAGGGTTACACGGCACTGAAGACCAGCCCCATGGCACCGAACTGGCGTGACATGCGGTGGAACGACGTGCTGAAAGACGCAAATGAGCGCTTCAAGGCAGTGCGCCAAGCGATCGGAGAAGATATAGACGTTGGGTTCGACGCCCACGCAGCGATCTGGGAGCCAATTCGTGTTCTTGAGCTAACGGATGCACTGATGGAATTTAATCCGTGGTTCATGGAAGAGCCGATCAGGATGGAAAATCGACATGAGATGGGCTTACTTCGAGAGAAGATGCCATGTGCCCTGGCGACTGGAGAATGTCTCTACACCAAGTTCGAACTGTGGGAGCTTGTACGGGAAGACGGTGTCGACATCCTGCAACCCGAGGTTTGTATCGTTGGCGGCCTGACAGAAATGCGAAAAATCGCTTTCATGGCAGAAGCGCACGACCTCGTCGTCGCGCCTCACAACCCAATGGGGCCGCTAGCAACGGTTGCAAATTTGCACTTCGATGCAGCGACTTCGAATTTCCTCGTACAGGAATCTCGGGTTTTGAAACCCGCGGAAATCGCTTCCGTGACAAACGTGATCCAGCCGGTTGACGGGTACTACCCTCTACCCGAAGGTCCCGGGCTTGGTATCGACATTGCGGTGGATGAACTGGAAAAGCGTCCGTTCGGTGGATCATGGCACCGAGGCGACAAAATCAATCCCGATAACTCAATCGCGTATATCTAGCGAGTGTACGCGTCTGCCAGATCCCTATAGCGTGCTAAAAACTCTAGTCAGAGCCCACAGCACCAACGGTGCTTGCCCAGGCACCCATTGCCATCAAACCACCGTCTACGTTGTAATACGAGCCAGTAACGAACGAAGCTTTGTCGCTCGCCAGGAACAGGACCATGTTCGCAACGTCTTCAGCCTGACCAATTCTTCCAATTGGGTGTGCTTGGGCAGTACTGATTAGCTCTTCTTCGAGGTTTCCGCTTGTGCCCTGGATTGCATTGCGCACCATTGGTGTGTCGATAGCACCGGGGTTCACGCACACCACTCGTATGTTGTCCGGGGCGAAATCCAAAGACATTTGCCTCATGAGCGACAGGTCTCCACCCTTACTGGCCGCGTACGCAGACACACCTTGCATCGACTGAAGTCCTTGGACGCTCGCTGAAGAAATGATTACCCCGCCTCCAGCTTTGCGCATATGAGGAATCGAGTACTTTGCCATCAAAAAGCGACTCTTCAAGTTCACGTTGATAATCTTGTCCCAGGTTTCTTCTGGCAGCTCAACAGCATCTACGTAAGAGTCAGGTGGTTGAATTCCAACGTTGTTGAACAAGACGTTCACTGTGCCATACACCTCGACTGCGGCATCAACTGTTGATCGGCAACCTTCCGACGTTCCTGCATCTGCATGAACAAACTGCGCGGTACCGCCGTTTGAGGTGATTCGTTCAACTATGGCGTCGCCCGCGTTCTCATTCCAATCGAGGATTGTTACGCTCGCTCCGTCTCGCGCAAAGGCTTCCGATGCCGCTCCACCGATCCCAAGCGCACCACCAGTGACTATCACTGATTTACCGTCAAAATCACCCATATTCGATCTCCGTGAACAAGTCGCTGGTACAGCGAACTTTCATACTGAATTCAATCGTCGACAATGTACCACCCCAGAATCGTCAGCGATGATTGAATCTGAGTGAACTCTGTTCGCATCGAATCCTCTGCATTACAAACCACTGAGTTGGAACACTATTGAGCAAAATTCGACAAGCTACGACAGTCATATCCCTGGCAGCGGTATTCGTGTTAATCGCAGGGTGCACAACTCAAAATCGAGTAGGCGATGGTGACTTTGAGTTCCGGGCATACGACACAGCGTCAGCGAACGCAGTTGGGGGCGAAACTGTGATGTTCGACGAGTTAGATGCCCTCGAAAATCGACCAATCGTTCTTAATTTCTGGGCTGGAAACTGCCCACCTTGCCGCGCAGAAATGCCAGCTTTTGAACAAACATGGCGTAAGTACAACGCCCAGGTGCTGTTCCTCGGCGTCGATGTTGGACCGTACGTTGGACTTGGCAGCTATGAGTCCGGTCGAAATCTGGTTGATGAACTAGGTATTACCTACCCTATCGGGAACACTCCAACCCGCCAGGTGGTGACCGATTGGGAACTGCGAAGCATGCCTTCAACTTTCTTTTTGAACTCGGACGGCTCAGTGCACGACATCACTATCGGCGCGATATCCGCTTCCAGAGTCGACGCGAAGGTTCGAGAACTCATCGCTGCAAACGGTGGATAAGTAGCCGTCTTCGCGAGCTGGGCGGTGGTACGATGCCGCAGTTCTCCACTAACTAGACTGCGGCACGAATTGAAAAACGACGAAGCGGCATCATCCGCACCTGCTGAACCAACATCCCCATCAAATCAAACTGAAAATGTAACGAGAGGCCCTCTGAAACCATGGGCTTCGATGTTCTTCCGTGATTACGCCCTATTGTGGTTCGGCGGCATCAGCATGCTGGTGGCAATGCAGCTCAGGTTGTTTGCTAGTTCCCAGTGGTTGTACGACGAAACGGGTTCTGCAGTTCAACTCGGAATACTTGGTGCAATCCAGTTCGTTCAAATGCCCGTTGTTGTGTATGGCGGGCTACTTGCCGACATCGTTAACCGTAAAAAGTTAATGGTGTTCACGCAGTCAGTGTCTTTCATCACGTTGTTACTACTGACTGTCGCTGCAGCAACTGACACGTTGTCCCCTTGGATGATCTTTGCAGTTACTGGCGCTACGGGAATCGTGAACATGCTGGGCAACTCGGCCCGCCCGGCGATGTTACCCAGAGTTGTCCCCCGATCGCACATAACCAACGCTGTCACGATGCAGACCGCCTCGTTCCAGGTTGGGCAAATCGTCGCCCCATTGATCTTTGGTGCTCTATTCGTGTGGTTCGGAGTCACCGTTACATTCGCCGCGGCAACGGTCTTAGCAGCGATCAGTATGATTGCTCCTGCTCTGATCAATGCCAGTGGTGAACCAGATCCGGAGACAGCAGCGCAAAGCAAGGTCGAAGCCATTCGCGAAGGTGCAAGGTACGTGTTTAAGCACCCGATTCTCCCTGGTTTGTATTTGCTGGATATCGGAGTAACTATCGTGAGCTTCTACCGAATGTTGTTCCCGCTGTTCGCCGATGGCCTTTACGGCATGGGTGCTGATGGAACTGCCCTACTCGGTTCATTCAATGCCGCGGGTGGTGTTGCTGGATCGATGCTCGTGTTCTTCACAGAACGAATCAAGCACAAGGGTCGAATAGTCCTTGCCGCTACGATGGTCTATGCAGTTGGGTTAATTGCATTCGGGCTAAATCCGATCTTCTGGATTGGGCTAGTAATAGTCGCTTTGTTAGGGGCAACTGATTCGGTCGGTATGACTATGAGGCAGGCGATGGTCCAGCTGACCACCCCTGACAGGCTCATCGGACGCGCATCGAGTGCCCACTCATTTGCAGCGATGGGAGCAAACAATATCGGGCAAATGGAAGTTGCGTTTGTCGCAGCAGCAATTGGCGCAGGGGCAACGATGGTCATAGGTGGATTCATTTCTATCGGTGTTGTGATCGCTATTGCGATATTCATGCCAGGGGTCCGCAGGTACGAGTACCAGGAAATGCCTTCGGGCGCCGCAGTTGACGAAGATCTGAGGTCGCTCAAATGAAAATCACCAACGTAAAAACTTTCATCGTTGATGGTGTTTTCAGGCCGTGGACGTTCGTGAAAATCGAAACCGACTCCGACATTGTCGGCTGGGGTGATTGCACTGAATGGCAAGCTGCCTATTCGGTAGCTGGAACCGTGAACCAACTTGGCGAAATCATGATCGGGCGCGATCCCATGGCGTCAGAATCTGCCTGGTGGGAGATGGCTTCGTTCATGGTCCGACAGCGCGGTGGAATTGCGTATAAAGCAATGTCGGGGATCGATTCGGCGTTGTGGGACATTCGAGGAAAGGCACTCGGCGTCCCGGTATGGCAACTACTCGGTGGCAAGATGCGAGATGAGTTGCAGTTGTACTGGTCACACTGCGGCTCGGATCGTCGTGGATACCATGAGCAGCTACAAACCCCGGATCTCAGGACTCTTGATGACATCAGAGCGCTCTCCGACGAAGTTCTCGAACAGGGTTTCAGGGCAATCAAGACAAACATCTTGAATATCGATGGTCTTCCACGTGGTCAGCGAGGCAGAAACGGTGTCGGTAACTCAGGTCAAATAACGCCTGAGCAACTCGACAACGCAGTTGGTGTCATCAGCGCCTTTAGAGATGCGTTAGGCCCAAATATCGGAATTGCGATCGACACAGCACTAGGATTCCGACTCGGAGGGGCAATCAAGCTGGCTCGAGTACTTGAACCATTCAACATGATGTGGCTGGAGACTGAAACGTGGGATCCGGGTTCACTGAAGACAGTTCGGGAAGCTACAACAACAACGATTTGTCACGGCGAAAGTTTAATGGGGCCGGAAGAGTACAAACCATTCTTCGAATCTCACGCTCAGGACATCGTAATGCCCGACTTCGCATGGAACGGTGTGACTATGGGCAAGAAAATTTGTGACTACGCCCATATCTATGATGTCGCCATTGCACCTCACAACTGCCATAGCCCAATGAACACACTTGTTTCGGCAAACATTTGTGCAGTAATCCCGAACTTCATGACCTTGGAGTTCATCAACGATGACGCTCCATGGCGCGACGACATCATGACGCATCCACTTGAAATCGAGAATGGACAGCTGAAAGTCCATGACCGCCCGGGGCTAGGTTCCGATTTGATCGAATCGGAGCTCGAGAAGCATCCCTGGACCGGCGGTAACAACTGGTAACTCCCCGGAATGAAAATTCCCGTCTTCCAGATCGACGCGTTCACGGATGAACCGTTCAGCGGCAATCCGGCGGCGGTGTGCCCATTGGATGAATGGCTCACCGAGGAGCAAATGCTGCAAATTGCCGAGGAAATGAATTTATCGGAGACGGCTTTCTTTGTGAAACGTCGTGACGGTGACTTCGACCTTAGGTGGTTTACTCCGACAGTAGAGGTAGACCTTTGTGGTCACGCAACTCTCGCGTCAACATTTGTAATAACAGAACGACTTGAGACGGACAGAGATCTAATTGGATTTCACACGAGAAGCGGATATCTCACAGCATCGAGAAACGGAGATCTGGTGACCCTTGATTTCCCGATCAATCGTCCGAGTCAGATTGATGATGCTGATTTGATAGAACAAGTCGCAGCGGCGCTGGGAGATCGTCCTTTGGAAGTTTGGTCAGCGAATACGACGATCGCTGTATACGAAAACGAAAATCAGGTCCGGAATCTTAAACCTGACTTCGATGCGGTCGCTCAACTCCCTGAGCCGTGGGTGGCAGCCACAGCTCGCGGTTCTGAAACCGGAATCGACTTCATCAGCAGATTCTTCGTGCCGACCGCAGGAATCAACGAGGACCCTGTAACCGGGTCGTCACACACGATACTTGCTCCATACTGGGCGAACAGACTTGGTAAAACCGACTTCACCGCTCGGCAAATATCGCGTCGCGGTGGCACACTTAAATGCGAGGTGCGGGGGGATCGAGTGTTGATTTCCGGTAAGGCAGTTCAGACTCTTGAGGGTGTGATTACTCTCCCCTGACCTGCCAGGCACCACGCTTCTGTTATCTGACGACCAAGCAAATGAGGCGCAGTTGCGATCTGAGTTTCTTGAACAACTCAAAAATGGTGTGATCCTCGCCGATGGTGGAATGGGCTCCCAAGTATTCCAACTGACTGGACGCCTTGCTGCTCCTGAATACCCGTACGAGGCACTAAACCTAACGAATCGGGAATTGATCGGTGGCATCCATCTCGCCAGCCTGGCGTCTGGAGCAAGGGTTCTCACAGCAAACACGTTTGCGGCAAATGAACTGGAACTGCGGGCATCTGGAAACGCAGAAAACACTCGCTCGATAAATACCGCAGCAGTAGAGATCGCCCGAAACGCGATCAATTCCCACCGCGATCAGTTTCCAGGTGCTGAACGAATTTTCGTAATAGGCTCCATCGGACCTGGCGGAGAAACCGTCGATAACTACACCAGTCAGATCGACGCGTTACTTGCAGCTGAAGTCGACGCCTTGCTCCTTGAAACATTCACAAACATCGAACTGGTATTGAACCTTTCCCGTACCATCTCAGCCATTCCTGACGCACCTGCGGTGATCTTGCATGCGGCGTTGGATCCAGGGGTGGGTGAACTGGACTGGTCGGTAGATCCAGCCGAGTTTGTAGGCCTTGCAACTGACGCCGGCGCGTCTGTGGTTGGAGTGAATTGCGTTGCACCATGGGTTTCAACTGCATTCGCAGAGGAGGCAGTCGGAGCCGAAGCTGTTCAGTCGGGCGCGGTGATCTTGTCCGCTATGCCAAACGCAGGCGGTTTCGAACGGATCGGACATAGATTCCTTGCCCGTGCAAACCCCGAGTACATGGGGAATATCAGTCGGCTGCTCTCGGATGTAGGGGTCGGACTCATTGGTGGATGCTGCGAAGTACACCCCGAACACTTGCGAGAGATGTCGGCCTACCTCAAGTCTCGCTCTTCCGATGAGGAACCAGTTTCTCCCCAAATTTCAGTTCGAGATTCGGTTCAACCAGTTCATAACCAATCTGAGAAAAAGCTGAACGGAGAGTTTTCTAGAAAACTATTTGCCGGAGAATTTGCAGTGTCTGTTGAAATGCTCTCCATTGGTGGGGGTGATTCAGTTGCACTCAAGCGTAGGATTGAGTTTGTCAGACGCTGTCATTCTGAAGGCCTCGCCGACGCAATAGACATCACTGACGGCTCCCGAGGTATTCCCCTAATTCCGCCCGGGGATCTCATCGAATTGATACGAAACGACCTCGACTGGAGCGACGACAACCTAGAATTCATTGCGCACTTTACCGGGCGTGATTTGAATACTCTTGCTATTCAGTCCAGATTGGTCGGGTATCACCTGAGAGGGATTCGCAACGTGCTGTTCGTCACCGGTGATCCACCGAAAATGTCGCCCACGTATCCCCGCGCTTCGGCAGTTTTCGACCTGAATTCAGTCCAGATGATCCGTTCAACCGCATCGCAACTGAACAACGGTCTTGATTTTGGAAACGCCCCGTTGAGCAAGGATGGATATTCCACCCAGTTCACTATCGGGACAGGATTCGAACCTGAATCACTCAATTTAAAGCGAGAGTTTGCACGACTCGAAACCAAGTTAGATGCTGGTGCAGATTATGTGATGACTCAACCCGTTTTCGACTCTGATGCTCTCACTGCGCTTGAACCATACCGAGACAGCACGCGAATTCTTCCTGGGGTGATGGTGTTGCGATCAGCTCAGCACGCTCACCGGATGGCTAATGTCCCTGGGGTAAATCTGCCAATCGACGTAATCGAAGCACTTGAGAAGTACGACGATTCATCTGACCAGGCGAAAAAAGGAATCGAGATAGCAAGCGCACAAGCGATCTCATACCGATCCGAAGGATGGAATGGGATATACCTGATGTCACCGGCATCGTTGGGGTCAGCAACCGAGGTACTAAAAACCCTGGGCAGTAACTGACCAGGGTTTCCAGATGCGAATCGTGAGCGGTGATTGCTAGTTGGCGTAGTCAGTACAAAGTGAATTCGCACATTTGTGAACAATTAGCGATTCAGTGTCGAGGTTCTCGTACAAGATCACAGGCAGACCGTCTGAAGTGATCACGGCGGTGTTCTTGCGACCAACGACCTCGTCCGATACGACCAACCTGCTCAGGAATGACGAGCAAGTGGATGTTGAACACTTGACCAATCGTAACGCGGTTCGGAACTTGTCGTTGAACAAGATCAGCGGGAGTCCGTCTGATGGAATCACAACTGCTGGCCACTCACCCGACGACCCACTGTTGTCCACAACGGTGACCGTTGATGAACTACAGTCCACCACCGAACAGTGTGCGACTTTCAGCGAATCACCAGAGACATCGTGGTAAGCCATGATCGGCAAACCGTCAGATCCAACCGTGATGTTGACGTATGCACCTGTGTCCACAGCTGAGTCAACGGTAGTTAAGGTTGAGGCTGTGCACTTCTCGTTTGTGCAGTGCGCAACGTGCAACGAGGTACTTGCCGCGTCTCGGTAGGTGATCAACGGCAGTCCATCAAATCCGACAATCATGTCTGTGTGAGTCGGATCGTTGACAGTATCCACAGATGCGATGTCTGAAGTAGCGCAGTTAACGTCCTTGCAGAAGGCGAACTTGAGTTCCTTGTTCGTGAAATCTCGGTAGGCGATTACCGGGAGGCCGTTCGGTCGTACTGCAACAGCGTTGTACTGTCCCACATCGGCTGATTCATCGACTGTGACTGTTGTGCTTGTCTTACACTCGATTTCCCCACATCGCAAGAATTTCAGGTCGAATTCGACAGTCCCACCTGGGTTACTCGTATTGTCGTACATGCTGATCATCGGTCGGCCATCAAGACCGATCGCCAGATCCAGATGCTCGCCGGCATTCCCCGCACTGGTGTGCTCGTACGTGTTGAATGTTGAGCAGTCCGAAGACGTACAGTGGGTGGTCGTCAATCGGCGGGTGTTGCGGTTGTAGTAAGCGGCTAACGGAAGTCCATCAACACCGATCACCATTTCGACATCTTGCCCCGGCGCAACGGTGTCTTGAATCTTTGTGGAGAGCGCCACGATCAGATTTGATGAACCAGAACCAGAACCCGATCCAACGCCACACACCCAACTACCGTTTGAGTAGATCGCGGATTGTCCCTCTGAACATGAGAGACCACCCAATGCGTCCTGGTCAACTCCATCAGCGAAACCGGCGGGAACGTCGCTTAGTGCGGTCCAGTTTTTAGCTGCGGCAATTGCAGCATCAACCACCGATTGGGCGTAATAATCCAAGTCGTGGTTGTGGTCGCTGTGCGCAACAGAATCGGCGGAACCGGAACCGTCGAAATCGACGGAGAGAGTGTCTCCATCGAGACTAAGCCCTGAACCGGCGGTAACACCGGATGTGTTCCCTGCGGGCCCTTGTGGGCCAGTCGCGCCTGTGTCGCCTTTGGGCCCAGGTTCGCCCTTGGCTCCGGTCGGTCCAATAGGTCCTTTTGGTCCTTCGGCACCTTGAGGTCCAATTGGGCCCTGAGCACCCTCGGGACCGACTTCACCGGCGCAAGCAGACAGTATCGAAATCACGGCCAAAGCACCAACTATTACGGTGAGTCTCATACGTGATGATGGCTTGATAATTCGTTTCACACTTGAAAATCGCATTAAGTACCTCTTCTAGTATTCAGAAGTTTCGTACTCACCGACCGCTTCGTGCCAAGTGATTCTTTTACACGGTTTCGTAACTATTCGAGCTCCAATTTTTCGCTAATAGAAAAAAGGCTGCCGCAAACAGCGACAGCCTTCTTCTAATTCTTCGACTCGTTAGTGGAGTTAGCTCCATGTTCGGTCGTGAGCGTCGAGGTCATCCCATTCAGAGGTGTCCTCAAATGCACCGGTTGGGTAAACGGCATGGCGTTTTGCACTCGGTTCTGCAAGGTGCTCCTTGATTGCCTCTTCGTTCAGTTCAAGTCCAAGACCAGGTGCGTCGGTCACGGTTACGTAGCCGTCCTTGATCATCGGTCCGTCCTGACCCTGGAGTTCAACGAGGTCGTCCCACCAAGGGTTGTCTACAGAGTGCATTTCGAGAGCAATGAAGTTCTCCATTGCCATAGCCGAATGTGCGTTAGCCATCGCAACGACCGGTGAACCTGCCTGGTGAAGAGCCACACCGATACCAGCGTCACGGCAGTAGTCTGCGATTCTCTTGGTCTCGATAATTCCACCTGACGTAGCGAGGTCTGGGTGCGCAACCGAGATAGCTCGTGCTTCAACTAATGGTTCGAAACCTTCCTTGAGATAGATGTCCTCACCAGTGCAGACAGGAGTATCGACACCTTCTTTGAGCATCTTCCACTGGTCAACGAACTGCCACGGAATCATGTCTTCGTACCAGGCGAGTGTGAACTTATCGAGAGCCTTACCGATTCGGATGGCGTTCTCAACACCCATGTGACCGAAGTGGTCGGATGCCAGTGGGATTTCGTATCCGATGATCGATCGTACGGTTTCAACGTACTCGACCATCTTGGAGATTCCGTAGTCAGATACCTGAATGCCGGTGAACGGGTGCATCAGGGTTGCTGATTCAGCGATTTCCTTCTTATTGATTACACCATTCTCGAATTCCGAAGCAATCCAGAGACCGATGTCCATCTTCAGGAACTCGAAACCTCGATCCATTCGGCCTTTGAGCGCCTTACCCATTTCTTCTGGGTCTTTCAGCGAAGGAGTGTCTGAGTAAACCTTGATCTTGTCGCGGTACTTACCACCGGCGAGCATGTAAGCAGGTACGCCGTACGCCTTACCAGCGAGGTCACAGAGAGCCATTTCGACTCCACAAACACCACCACCGAGTCGACCGTGACCACCGAACTGTTTAATCTTCTGGAAGAGTCGGTCGATGTCACATGGGTTCTCACCGAGGAGTCGGCTCT
>CAYYMP010000018.1:0-26860 GCA_964472915.1 uncultured Dehalococcoidales bacterium
AGAAGTCGAAGCACTCATCGACACGAACGAGGATGGATCGGATCGAAGTCAATTGCGATTAATAGAGGATGACGTACCAAGGCTGGCGGAACGAGGTCGCCGTCGGAAGGCTAAACAGTCGTAGTCACTGTGTAGACCTACCGGAGGGTTCGGCGACGGACTAACAAATCGGGCTGGATACTAGTTAGCAGCAAAGACAGAAGAGATAAGAGAAAATATGACCACAACACAGGACAAACCAATGAGCAAAAACGGAACCACCCCTGCAGAAGAGTTCGCTCCGGCTGAAATATCCGATAACGCCGCAGTTGTCCTGGAAAAACGCTACCTGCAGAAAAACGACGCTGGCGACATTGTTGAAAACGCCGACGGCATGTTCCGCCGTGTAGCGAAAGCTCTTGCTGCACCAGAGTTCAAATATGAAAAGACTCCAGACGAAGTAGCCGAATTAGAACAAGGTTTCTACGAGATGATGGCGAGTCTCGAGTATCTCCCTAACTCACCAACCCTGATGAACGCAGGCACGGGTGCAGGAACACTCTCTGCGTGCTTCGTGCTCCCACTTGAAGATAGTATGGAAGGCATCATGGGTGCCGCTCACGATGCTGCGATGGTTCAGAAGTTTGGTGGCGGAACAGGTTTTGCACTTTCCGAACTACGAGCCAAGGGTACCGGTATTGCAACAACTCACGGCAAGGCATGTGGTCCGATTGCTGTTCTCCAGCACCTCTCATCTGTATCTACTCTGGTAACTCAGGGCGGCAAGCGTGACGGTGCCAACATGGCAGTCATGGACGTACACCACCCAGACATTCTTGAGTTCATCGACTGCAAAAAGGTTGAAGGCGACATCCACAACTTCAACATCTCAGTCGGTGCTTCGGACGAGTTCATGCAGGCGGTCAAGGACGGCACAACTTACGCCCTCCACCAGCACGAGAACCCCGCCGACACCAACAGTCCGATGGTTGAAGTCGACCGACTCGATGCACGAGAGGTCTTCAGCAAGATCGTCAATGGTGCATGGCGCAACGGTGAGCCGGGAATGATCTTCCTCGATGAAGTGAACCGGAACAGCCCGGTTATCCACCTCGGTCGAATCACCGCCACAAACCCTTGTGGTGAGCAACCACTGCTTCCGAACGAGTCGTGCAACCTTGGTTCAATCGACGTTGCGAAGTTCATTGTCGAGGATGAAGCTGGCATAGCTGATCTCGACTGGAATCGACTTGGTGAGACCGTCAAACTTGCTACTCGCATGCTCGATAACGTAATCGACGCCAACAAGTACGCGGTACAGGCAATCGAAGACATGACTCACTCGACCCGTAAGTTGGGTCTGGGAGTAATGGGCTTCGCCGACATGCTTGTTCAGCTCGGCATCCCTTATGACACCGAAGAAGCCGTTGAGCTGGGTCGCAAACTCATGGCGTTCATACGTGACAACGCTGATGCTGAATCCATGGTTCTCGCTGAAGAGCGAGGTGCGTTCCCTGCCTGGCATGACTCAGCAGCGGCAGCACGGGGTGACAAGCCTTACCGAAACGCTTGCCGACTGACGGTTGCACCTACAGGGACTATCTCGATGATTGCTGGTGCGTCCAGCGGTATCGAACCGATCTTCTCGCTGGCATTCCGCAAGCAGAACATCCTCGAAGGTCAGACGTTGTTCTATGTGGACAAGAACTTCGAGCGAATTTCTAAGGAGCGAGGTTTCTACAGCGAAGATCTGCTCGAGCACCTGTCGGACGGTGGCTCACTCCAGGACAGAAATGATGTTCCAGACGATGTGAAACGACTGTTCCACGTTGCTTCTGACATTTCACCTCGTGATCACGTGCTAATGCAGGCTGCGTTCCAGGAAAGCACAGACGCTGGTATCTCAAAGACGATCAACTTCCCTAACGAAGCGACCGTCGAAGACGTAGAAGACGCGTACATGCTTGCATGGGAGACTCACTGCAAGGGAATCACCGTCTACCGAGCAGGATCTCGTGAGAAGGAAGTTCTTGCAACAGGAACTTCTGACACACAGCGGGTTGCTCCTGACTTCGAGTCGACTGGTATACCGCAGTACATAACTCCTTCGGAGCGACCTGCAGTCCTCACTGGTGTGACCCGTCGTGTGCGAACAGGACGAGGAAACCTGTTCGTCACGGTGAACATGGCAAGCGACAACCGACCGTTCGAAGTATTCGCTACCCACGGTAAAGCCGGTGGTAACGATGCTGCGATGGCGGAAGCGGTATCTCGAATGGCATCACTGTCGTTGCGATCTGGAATCGATCCAGTAGACGTGATCGAACAGCTCCGTGGAATTACCGACGTTCCAGCTTGGGACGAAGGTGAAATGATTCGATCAGTGCCAGATGCCATTGCTGCGGTACTGGACAGGATTACTAGGGAATCGGCAAACATGCTGACTTCCGACAATCTGGATGATCGAGAGACAAGTCAGTCCGACATGTTCGAAGCACCTTCACCTAAGGAACTCGGCATGCCATCGGCACAGCCAATACAGGTTGTACAGCCAGAGCAGAAAGTACCGGTATCAGTTGGTGCTTCGGCGGCTGAACTGTGCCCTGAGTGCTCAGCCACTGTCGCCCACGTTGAAGGCTGCTTGAAATGCTTCAGCTGCGGTTACAGCAAGTGCTAAAGAATTAGACCTAATGAAACCGGGCAACGAAAGTTGTCCGGTTTTTCTTTTAATCGAATTCCGTAATCGTCGACTCGTCCACTACCCTTATTCTCCAGAAAATCCGCCTGACTCAGAGGACTCAATAAATGTCAGACAAACCGCTTTTAGCTCTAACCATTGGTGACCCTTCAGGGATCGGACCAGAAGTTGTCACCAAAGCCTTACAGGATCGTTCGATGTACGACATCATGCGTCCGGTACTGCTGGGAACTCCAAGCGTAATGGAAAACGCAGTCAAAGCTGTGGGCTCAAGCGATCAGGTTGTGGGAGTCAACTCAGCCAGCAAGGCGCAAGGTAAACCCGGAACAATCGAGGTTCTGTCCCCCGGTGACTGGAACGAAACTGAGTTCCCGCTAGGAGTTCACGATGCTGGTTCGGGAGCAGCAAGTCATTTGTGGGTCGAGACTGCCGCGAAGATGTGCATGGCTGGCGAAGTTGAAGGAATGGTGACAGCTCCGGTCAACAAAGAATCCTGGCATATGGGGGGTAGTAAGGACACAGGGCACATGGAGGTGTTCAAGAGGCTCTCAGGGTCTAGTTACGTCGCCACGATGCTCGTAAGCGGTCCGATGCGCTGCATGCACCTCTCAACTCACAAGTCGCTTGGTGAAGCAGTGAAATACGTAACCAAGGAGAACATCCTTACAGCTACACGGCTTACACACGAAAAATTCGTTGAATGGGGGTTCAACAACCCTCGGATCGCAATAGCGGCGTTGAATCCTCACGCATCAGACAACGGCCTGATTGGAAGCGAAGAAGCTGATGAGATTGCTCCTGCAGTCGAACAGGCGGTCGCCGAAGGCATAAACGCCACAGGACCTCACCCTGCCGACACTGTGTTCAATTCAGCTTCTGCCGGAAAATTCGATGTTGTCGTAGTGATGTATCACGACCAGGGACACATCCCTATTAAGGTTTATGGAGTTGAGGAATCTGTGACGGTCAACCTCGGACTGCCATTCCTCCGCACCTCCGTGGACCACGGCACTGCCTTCGATATCGCTGGTAAAGGTATAGCGAGTGAGATCAGCATGATCGAGGCGATCAAGCTCGGTGCGTCGCTCGCCTCTAAAAAAGGCCTCGCCACTTAATTCGAAAACTCACAAAGAGTAACAATGAGGCGAACACTGTTCCGTCTTTATAATTCGGAGCCTGTCTCTTTCAACTAATACTCGTATCGGAACGACCTTCATGCGAATTGGATTTATCGGTGGTGGTGTGATGGCCCAGGCCATCATTGCAGGCGTCAAAGACGCCGGACTGGACGCGAGCATTATCGTCGGAGAGCCGTTCGAGATGCGCCGCACCACCTTGACCGAGTCACTCGGGGTAGAAGCGACAGCGAGCAACCTCGAGGCCATTTCGGGTGCAGACATCATCTTGTTGTCGGTAAAACCGCAGCAACTCGATGCCGTAGCGGAGGAGATCAAGAGTTCGCTCAAGCCAAACCAGACAATCGTTTCGATCATGGCTGGTGTAAAAATGCACTCAATCGGGCTGAAGCTCGATCACTCTCGACTTGTGCGAGTTATGCCGAACACTCCCGCACAAATCCGCAAAGGTATTTCCGCGTGGACAGCATCGGATGATGTGGACGACACGACGCTCGATTTTATTGGATCGATGCTCAAGGCGATCGGGGACGAGTTGAAGTTCTCAGACGAGAAGAGCATAGATATTGCAACCGCACTATCTGGCAGCGGCCCTGGTTACGCATTCATGTTTATTGAAGCCCTAGCCGACGCCGGAGTCGAGCTTGGTCTCCCGGTGCACGTAGCACGCCATCTTGCGTCGCAAACAGTACTTGGTAGCGCTGCTCTCCAGCGTGAAACAGGTAAGCACCCTGCCGAGCTGAAAAACATGGTCACATCTCCGGGTGGAACGACAGCTGCGGGACTCAGCGCGCTGGAAGCTGGCGCGTTCCGGTCAGTCGTAGGTGATGCGGTTCGAGCAGCCTTTGACCGTGGCGAAGATCTGGCTGGCGGCAAATGAGTGGAGAACTTCTCTTATTTATAGGTTGGCTGCTCCAGATATTTGCGTACCTGGTGCTAGCGCGAGCGCTGACCTCCTGGTTTCCAGATGCGCGTCGACACCCGATCGTCCAACTGCTCTACCAAATAACCGACCCGGTATTGGTGCCTGCGTCGCGACTAATTCCGAAGATCGGAATGATCGACATAAGCCCGATGATCGTGATGTTGGTGTTCTTCGGTCTGTCCGATGCGTTCAGGCGCGCGGCAATCGGCTAATAAACTCGTGCGCGGTGAAATTGTTCACCGTTATTCGCCTCCGTCGAGATGTCCTACCTGAAGTAATCGCTACGTCTGATCGAGTTAATCCGAGAGCTTTGGCGAGCATTTTGACCAGCTCGACGTTCGCCGCATCATCGACTGGCGCTGACGAAAGCCTCACCTTTAAGGAACCGTCGGATTGCCATCCAACAATTTCCGTTTTTGGATGCCCGAGGTTGGACGTTAACGCTAAAGGTGATCGAACCAGAGTTACTCATTCGATATCGACAACCGTCACTTCACCACCCGAAACTGGCCAGTCACGACCGTTCTCGTCTCTGACGATCAAACGACCAAGTGGATCGATATCTACCGCGGTACCAGCGATATAGTCTTGTTCGGGATTCACCACATCGGCGACTTTTATGTTTCGTCCGATCGTATTGATCTGAGAAGCCCATTCACTAACAACGCTCTCGCCGGAGTCAACCCTTTTGAACAGCTGGTCCATGGAACTCAACAGCTGAGAGAACACATCACCTCGATCAACGGCGTGACCTAATTCGGCTCTCAAACTTGTCGCCTCAAAACTCGCATCGGCATGCATCGAGTTGACGTTGAGTCCAATACCAACAACTACGTTTAATACGCTCGATGCTGGCGAGCGCGAATCAGTCCCGTCCGAATCAACCACGGTTCGTGATTCGGCAATGACCCCAGCAATCTTCTTCCCGTCGATCTGAACATCATTCGGCCACTTAATCGAACCCTTGACGCCGCATGCATCAACCACATTGAGCACTGCGAGAGATGAGATCATCAGCAATTCTGGCGCAATCGATGGGCGCACTTTCATGACGACAGATACCAGGATGTCATCAGCCTGATCGGACACCCATTCTCTCGCGTGCCTACCGCGTCCCTGGGATTGGTGATCGGCAACTACCACCGCCCCATGGGTACCCTGTTCGACCGCCAATTCCCAGGCATCATTCATCGTCGAATCAGTGGATTCTTTGTGCTGAATGGAACTCCCCACCACGTGAAATTGGCCGCACAGTGATTCGAAGGTGTCCAACCGCGTCAATCGATTCTCATTTCTGGTCTTTTGTAGGGTGAAAGTTGGCTGTCGGTTGGTTTTGTGGGTTTGCACACACGCACACACGCATATTTCGACATTGGTTCCATATTAGGACATAGCTACGGTTTATAGCGTTAGGTGTGAATTACGCACCGCAACTATGAAGCTCATCCGGGCGCCATGGGCGTGGCGTCAAATATATGAATGAGGAGAATCATGGCCCAGCGATCGAAGAAAAATTCGCTACTTGCAAGCCTAAGCTCGCTGCCAACCGACAACGCGTCGGCAGAGGCAGCATGGCGACAGGCATTGTTGCTTCGAGAGTTATCGCGAGATGACCGTGTAACCGCTCGCAAGCGACGCGCAGAAGCTGAAGCAGCTAAAGAAAACGCAGAGAACGAGGCTATTTCAGCCACTAAGCGCATGTGCGCTGAATTGCAGGCACAGGCCCGCATGAAGCTCCAGGAAGCCGAGGACACTCTTACCGAGGCTGACCGCGTAAAGACAAACGCAGACAACTACGCTGCGCGAGTCCAGGCAAACATCGATGCTGAACTTGCTAACGCGAAGAAGATTCGGGAAGACGCCGAAGTTTACGCAGAAGAGATTCAGGAAAGCGCTCGATCCGCTGCTGACGCTCTCATGACTCAAACACGTGCCGGTGCAGACGAACTTGCCAGCCGAATGCGTCGAGAGACAGCCGAAGATATCCGCAAGATCCTCACCGACGTCGAAGTCGCACGAGCATCTGCTGAGGATGAGCTCGAGACTCAACGCATCCTGACTGAGACTGCTCGAGTTCGAGCGTTCTCACAGGGACTCGCAGCTGAAAAGGCTGTTGACGAACTTCAGGACGTGTTCGCTCCAGCGGAAGAAAAGCCAGCACCGAAGCGATCTTCAGGTCGAAAGGTGACTGCTCGAAAGGCAACCGCGAAGAGGTCGACTGCTTCCAGGAAGCCATCGACTCGATCGAAAGTTACGCCGATCCGCAAGGCAGCTTAGCTACAAGACTTGAGACATGAGAGGCAGGGTTGTGGACTCGCTCCCAACCTTGTCTCTCAAGTCACAACACTCCGGGCAATATGCCAAATCACACCGTAATCCAAAGTTCTCAATGCAGAACACAAACCCGTTGCTTGGTAAACGGCTGCAATGTAGAGCTAGGTAGTACGTCTGCAACACAGTTGCTCAATAGGTTTATCGGGGCAGAGAACCAGTGACAGGCCGAGCGAAAAAAGAAAAGGCATTCTCGAGACTTCGAGAGTTCGTGACGAGCAGCGTTCCTGCCGATCAGGCATGGGATGAAGCACTGAGCGTTGTTGAACGCGGTGCCGATCTCCGAGCGAAATCCAAAGCGCGCCTTGCTGATGCACATGCAGCACGCGCCCAGGCAGAATCGCAGGCAGTAAGCGCCACTCGTGACTACTGCGCGCAGCAGCGAGTAGAAGCCGACCAGTATCTTTTAGAGGCGAAACTCAAACTTTCTGAAGCGGAGCAGGTCAAAGAATCTGCCGAGAAGCGAGCTGTTGAGCTCGAGCAGGAAGTGCAGTTCCGACTTGAAGACGCTAGCAAAAAGCGTCAGACAGCCAGGGAATACGCACAGAAGCTCGAAGATACAGCTCGAATCGCTGCAGAAGCCTTGATGGAACAGACACGCGGTGGAGCCGAGGAATTGGCAAACCGAATGCGTGAGCAAACGGCTGAAGAGATTCGAAAGATCTTGACCGATCTTGAAGTCGCACGAGCCGCTGCAGAAGATGAGCTTGAGGCACAACGCCTGCTTACAGAAGCCGCCAGAATGCGAGTCAGGTCATCGAAATTCGAAACTGATTCCTTCGACGACTTCAAACAACAGGCCGCCTAAACAATTCACACGAACAAAAGGAAGACCCGAGTTTTCACTCGGGTCTTTTCTTTTTAACTGCTTTACACTTCCGCCTCGATGCTGATGCACAGCTATCTTTGAATTCAATTCCTTACAACGGGTCCACTCCAATGCAAACGGCTACCAAAGACATTCTTTACTACGAGCACTCTGCCGCCAATCCGGTGACCATGACCGTCAAGCCAGGTGAATGGTTCGCAGTTGAAACCCAGATGAACCGTGGGCCTGATGCAGACCGCGTACCGGAAGATATTCGCGACTTGTACAACCAGTACCGATCAGACGACCAGCCTAACGACCGAGGAAACGCGTCATCAGGTTGCATTTACATAGAAGGTGCTAAACCCGGAGATGTCATCACCGTCGAAGTGGGGGAAATCAAGGTACATCCGGTTGGTTGGACCCGGTATCGGGGTTCGACTGGTGCAATGCCGGGCTACCTGGGGCCGTCAAACATCGGTGAACAGTTCAGGATCTGCCGAATAGAGAATGATGAAATCATCTGGGATGACAAGCTCAGGTTCCCTGTTGAGCCAATGATGGGCGTAATAGGGGTTGCTCCTGAGCGAGAAGCTCGCCACAACGGATGGGCCGGTGAATGGGGAGGGAACTTCGACATCCAGGAAGTGACCAACGGCGCAAAGTTGACAATTCCCGTCTACCACGAAGGGGCCCTGCTGCACGTCGGTGACATGCACGCACGTCAAGGGGATGGTGAGATTTGCGGCGGTGGTGGAATCGAGACAGGTGGTCGAGTAACTCTCAAAGTAGAAATTTCGAAAAAGCCACCTGAAATGACCTGGCCCCGTATCGAAAACGACGAGTACATCATGACTACAGCTTGCGAAAAACCAGCGGAAGACGCGTTCCGAATAGCGCTCTCCGAAATGATTCTTTGGCTGGAAGCTGACTATGGAATGACCCAGGGTGAAGCCTATATCTTCCTTTCACAGTGCCTGGAAGCCCGCGTAACTCAGTTCGTGAACCCTAGTTACTCGTATGTCGCGAAGGTTCCAAAGAAATACCTGGTCAAGTAGTTCGGAACATGATGGGTCAGATAAAAGCGGTTCTCTTCGATGTTGGTGGTCCTTTAGACACCGAAACATTGATGGATGCTGCCATCGATGAGCAAATCAAGATTTCGTTTAGAAATCGTGGCTTTGATGTGACTGACACCAAATACGCTGCGGTGGCCCAATGGGCAGTCGATGTTTACGCACCGAAAACCTATCAAGCGATCATTTGGCAATTGACCGATCATGACCTCAATCTGTCCCATGAAATAGAAGACGAGTTGTACGAGACTGTTCCGGAGCGTAACGCAGAGCGCGGGAACTTCGAACTTCGTCCCGGAATAACCGAACTACTTGAGGAGCTCAGTTCTGCCGGGCTGAAGCTTGGGTTGGCTGCAAACCAGCCACGCGAATCGCTCGACAACATGGAGAATGTTGGGATCCTGAAGTACTTCGAGTACCGCGAGGTCTCTGGCACCAATCGACTCAGGAAACCAGATCCACGTCTGATGCTCCACTCGTGCGCAGCACTTGGAGTTCAGCCCACGGAAGCGATCATGATCGGCGATCGGCTGGACAACGACATCGTGCCAGCTCGATCACTGGGAATGTTGACCATCAGGTTACGAACGGGGCGTCATGCCAAGCAGCAACCTCGAACGTGGCTCGAAACTCCGCATGCGGATGTGACAACGGTTGATGCGCTTCAGAAGACAATTCTCAAGTTTGTTGAGTCACCGCCTCTTGCTTTGGGTGATGAATCTCCAGAGTGAACGAATTTGGATCTGCAAAATAAAAAAGCCCCGGAAGATTCCGGGGCTTTTTCTCGTTATCGAATAACCAAATTAGTCGTGATCATGAACGAGGATCAATTTACCCTTCGTCACGTTGATCTGACCGGTGGTAACACCACCAACGGAGTCGACTGTAACTTCGAGCTTGCCGCGAATCTCATCACCAGTCACAGCGTTGTCTAGATCAAACCGTCCAGTGTCACGAACATGCAGTTCCAATGGAACCAGCGTAGGTTGCAGTCCGAAGATTTGTGGTCCTTCAGTTGCCTGACACGTGGCGATAGGAAGCGGAACTATACCGTTAGGGTTGGCTGGAGAAATCGCTCCAGGATCCAGAACGATGCACCCGTAAATCGAAGGCAATTCTGTGCTTCGGATTCTCAGTGAACCAGGACCCACGAATACGCCTGAGCCGTCACCGGCAATCAGTGAAATTTCAGCGTTAAGGCGTCCTTTGAGCGTTCCGACCAGGTTGTACTCGTCCTGATAAACGACTTTCAGTTTGGCAGTTGAATTGTGAACGCTGATTGCGGTGCCGCCATTCAAGATGGCTCCTGCTTCAACACATGCTCCGGCAGAGTGCTTGCCCTTCTCCTCACAGGCGTCCATTACCATGCCACCTGTGGCGCCAAATACACCTTCACCGAATGTGTTAACTCGAACCGACTGAATTGTGCCGTTCTTCTTGGTTTTGAACACAGATTCGACAGCGCTATTACCCGGGTCAAGTCCGACGAGGGCTACGTCACTGTGAGCTGTGAACTTCGCCTTGGCACCGGCCGCTGAAACGACTCCAGCAGACAATACAACCAGCGCTAGCACCGTGAGTGTAACGACGATCGGTTGCTTTGTTATTAGATTCCTGAGGGCCATTGATCGGTCTCCAGTCGAGAGAGTGCCGTGCTCCGCTCGCAATCACTATTCATAGGTTTGCACACCTTTGGCAAACCTTCCGCACACTGTGCCCCAGACTTTAGCAAGACGTGAGTCCATTAGGTCATGAAACGGTGAACCAAAGGTATCAAGATGGAGTAGATTCCTATAACGAATTGGTATCGTTGAACTGCCTGAACGGTATTGATCTCTACGCTAGGTTCCACGTAAACATGTATTGAAAACGCGATGCTGTGTCTAATCCGACTACAGGTAAAATTTCGTTCACTCAGTCCTTCACGTTTAGCAAGGAATATTTCTTAAGTGCAGCGATCCGAGCGCATAGTTTCCGCACTCATCGTCGATGATGATCCTGGTATCCAGGACATGGTTTCGCTTGCGATCGAACTCAATTGGCCGAAATCTACCGTGTACAAAGCGGCAGACGGTCTCACAGGTATCGATCTCGCCCGCGAACACGAGCCCGACGTTGTGATCCTCGACCTCGGATTGCCGGACATAGACGGTCTTGAAGTTTGCGAACGCCTAAGGTCTGAATCCAGCATCCCCATCGTCATGCTCACTGCCCGGGACCGAGAAATCGACATCGTCAAAGGTTTGAACGCGGGCGCGGACGACTATGTGACCAAACCGTTCAGCCACCTACAGTTCCTCGCACGATTGCAGGCAGTTCTCCGACGCACACAGTCAACTACTCCAGATGCAGCCTACAAGGACTCACACTTAGCAGTCGACTTCGACCGCAGAGTCGTAACGGTGGACGGAACGCCGGCAAGGCTTACGCCTACTGAGTTCAGCTTGCTCGAATACTTGCTCAAGAACGTAAATCGGGTTGTTACCCACGAAGAGCTATTGAGAGCTGGCTGGGGTGATGAGTACGTGGACGCCACGGGATACATCAAAACCCACATCAGGACTTTGCGAGAAAAGCTCAACGACGACCCGACTTCCGAAACCGGCATTGTTAACGAACGCGGTGTCGGATACCGGTACGTAGGTACCTCTGATTAGCTAAATACGGCGGCGCGATCACACCAATCGCACACCTTTTGCAAACCATTCCGCAAACCCAATCAATACCTTAACTGTGCGCGCACAGCCCATTACAGCCCGTAACATCTGCGGTCATTGAGCACAGTTACCTAGTACGGATTTACTCGAATGCGACCGGCAATAGAGCTTCATTCACAACTAGAAGTCCCCGTAGTCAACTGGGACCGAGACACCGCGTGGGAACGGTTCACCGGCTTCCGTAAGCTGACCGTTGATCAGTTCTGTGAAATTCAGGAGCAGCTCCTCACTGAACAACTGCGCACAATCGGCGCTAGTCGGATCGGGATGCGATTGCTTCGACTCCAGAAGCCTGGGTCTCTCGAAGAGTTTCGAAACTCAGTTCCCATCACTAACTATGGTGATTACAACCGCTTCCTGGATCCCGATGCAAAAGAAGAACTCCCGGCATTCGAGTACATGTGGGCTCACACGACCGGAGCTCAAGCGCGCTACAAGTATGTCCCGTACACACGGCGCGCATACATGCGCATGCTTGACAACCTAATGGGCGCGTTCCTTCTCTCAACAGCTAGAGAAGAAGGTGATGTTCGAATCGAGCCTGGATCCTCGATTATGTACAACGTTCCACCTCGCCCCTACTTATCTGGGTACGCTGCGTTCGGTATGGAACAAAGGTTTGGTCTGAAAGGTGTGCTCAAGCCATCGACAGCCGAGCACATGGAGTTCAAGACCAAGGTTCGAACAAATTTCGAAACCGCACTTGGCAAAAAAGTCGATCTCATCATTTCCATGACTTCGGTGCTTGTCTCGGCTGGCGAGCAATTCGCTGACTCACTCGCAGGTAGATCGACACGCAAACGCCCAACCAAACGTGATCTCTCCTGGAAAGCCAAGACAAAACTTGGGCTTGCCTTCATCAAGGGTGCATTCAGCGGTCGCAAGCCTCGCGCTGGTGACATATTTGACGCAAAAGGAATCATTGGTTGGGGAGTAGACACCCCGATCTTTAGAGATCAAGTTGAAAACCACTGGGGCATGAAACCAGACGAGATCTATGCCTGCACCGAAGGCGGTGTAATGGGCATGGCAGGTCTCAACTCCCAGGGGATGGTCTTCAACCCTTACATGAACTTCGTCGAGTTCCTTCCCTCAGAAGAGGCTGCCAAACTCGACGCAGATTCAACTTACGAGGCGAAGACTCACCTACTAAGTGAAGTTAAACCCGATACCGACTACGAAGTAATTATTTCGAGCTTCTATGGAATGCCGTTCATCCGATACCGACTTGGACACCACATTGTGTTCACGACAGTAGACGGTAACCAGTTACCTGAGTTTGAGTTCATTGGACGATCTGACGACCGACTGGACATCGCAGGGTTTACTCGCATCGATGAAAAGACAATGTGGGAAGCGATTCAGGCGACAGAACTCCCGATCGGTTCATGGACTGCGCGAACTGAACGTGTGAACGAGCGCCCAGTCCTTCATTTGTACGTAGAAACCAAAGAGCCACTCGATGACGAGTTGGTAGCTCAGCAAATTCACGAGGCTCTGCGAGAACGCGACGAGTTCTACCGTGATCTTGAAGACATGCTTCAGATTCGACCTTTGGAAGTAACTACGTTACCGTTCGGTACGTGGGACCGCTACTACGACAATCGACTCAAAAAGGGACTGGAACTGCATTACCTCGTACCACCGAGAATGAATTCCAGCGAAAAAGACGTAAACGAACTTGTCAGCACGGCCAGCTGAAGAGTCAGAGTAGATAAAACAGGCTACTAAAGCATGAACGAAATCTACATACTGCTCCCGATGGTGCAATTCATCATCAGCGTGTTGCTGGTGAGTGTTGTAATCCTCAGCGCGCCAGGAGACAAACTAAATCGTCTCTTCACAGCGTTCCTTGTTTCACTCGGATTCTGGGGACTCTCGATTTTCTTGATGCGTGATGCATTTCCCGATGCTGAGCGCGCGTACACGATCGAAAAGATAGCTCTTGCGGGAATACCGTTCACGAGCATCTTCTTCTATCACTTTGTACGTGAGTTCACAGGACTCAACAAAAACCGCTGGACACTCATCACCTTCTACGGTTTCGGTGTAGCAGCAGCGATACTTTCGTTGACTGGCCTGACTGCCTCTGGGATGGTTGAAAAGTTCTACGGGTTTGCGCCTGAAATTACAGCGCTGTTTGTGCTGGTGTTGATCGCATCGTACCCACCTGTCGCACTGGCAATCTGGAACATACGCAAGGCCCTTGTTACGGCAGATTCTCGCAGTGCAATCCAGTTGCGACTGCTCCGAATGGGAGCAATTGTTTCGCTGCTAGGAGCCACAAGTGACTTCATCCCATCGCTGGGGTTGAACATCTACCCACTTGGAGTCGTAGGCAACATCGGCTTCGGACTCATTACGACGTTCGCTGTCACTCGGTTCCGACTTATGGAACTCAGAATGGTTGCTCGCCGAGGATTGGCGTACACAGCAATTAGCACGATCACACTTGGTATTTACGGTGTGGTAATCCCGATATTGGTCCTTTCAGTGCCCGACCTGAGCACTACTGCAACAGTTATTGCAGCAGTAGCAACAATTTTCGCTACCGGGTTATTTATTCAACCACTGCTCCAGCGAACCCAAACGATTGTGGACAGGCTGTTCTTCCGAGAACGGTTCGACATGCTGAACGCATTGGCACAACTTAATTCGGACCTGAGAGATATCACCGATTTCGATGCGGTTGTTTCGAAACTTGGTGACAACGTTCGAAGAATCCTCCGGACGGACTGGGTTGGAATTGTTCTCCAGGACGAGTCAGAAAATTACTTCCGAGTTTTCTACGACACTCGAGAAGTTTCTGGTTCCCTGACAATCAGTGTCCAGGGCATGCTTGGTCGCAGACTCGCATCGCAAACAGCGCCGATGTTCAAGTCTGCGATTTCGACCGACCCATATCTCCAGGCCGCAAGTGAAGGCGAAAAAGCTGCAATACGTGAGCTGCGGGCAGAAATGATTGTGCCTCTTAAAGCCAGTGGTGAGTTGACCGGGTTTATGTATCTCGGACCAAAACTAGTCGGCGGTGATTACTCAGAGGCGGAGCTCGATTTCGTATCCGCCGCAGCCGACCAATCGGCAATGGCGATCAACAACGCTCGTGCATATGCAATTGAAGCTCATCGCCGTGAAGAGCTGGAACGTCTTGATGGGTTGAAATCTATCTTGCTTCAAACAGTTTCACACGAACTCAAATCGCCTATCACGGCGATCAAATTGTCCACCGAGTTAATGGATCATGTTTCTGGAACCGAGGCAACCGAAGCTCAGCGTGAGAGGTTGGTCTCAACCCTGAAAAACGGTATTCAGCGCCTCGAGCGTCTGACTTCAGAGTCCCTCGACTACGCAGCAATGCAATCGGCCCATCTCGAACTAAACAGGCAGCCGGTTCTGTTGAAGAGCATTATTGAGCAGTCGATATCTCTGCTGCAGCCATCTATATCCGCTCGCGAGCAGAAACTTGAATTCACCGCAGATGAACGTCTGCACCCATTGATGATTGATGAGCAACGCATCGAACGTGTTATTGCCAACCTTGTTGGTAACGCCCACAAATACTCACCCAAAGGCGCACTGATCACAGTTCAGCTGTTCGCTGAAGGTGATGATCAAGTTCTTCGGGTGATTGATGAGGGCCCTGGTATTGCAACCGACGAGTTGGAAGCTGTGTTCTCACCGTACTACCGGGGCAAATTAGCCGACACTTCTCCGGTACAAGGGTCAGGTCTAGGTCTGTCAATTGCGCAGTACTTAACTGAGCTCCACGAAGGAAAGCTTTCGGTCGATTCGACACTGGGCGCAGGTAGCACGTTCGAGCTTCGCCTGCCGGCATCGAGCCTCGACTTGCTCGACGATGACCTCGACGAAACGCTGGCCGACGAGACAAAGCTTTCAAACCAAGTATGGCCACCAGTGACCAGCCAGTCCGAGATTTCTTAGCAAATTCTCACTCGCAAACCGCTGTTTCCTCGCGCCTGACGTCAAAGTCCGGCGATACACTCCCTAGACAAGTAATTACGTAGCTATTCTTCTAGGAAGTAGTTGATGAACCACGACAAGTCGCGCCAGCTTTACGAGCGAGCGCTCCAATCGGTAGCTGGTGGAGTCCACAGCCAGATCAGAGTAAATGAGCCTGGCGATGTCCCTCTCTTCTTCACCCACGCCCAGGGTTCCAAAATGTGGGACGCTGATGGCAACGAGTACATCGACTACATTCAAGGCATGGGACCCAATCTATTTGGGCACGCTCCTGAATTCATCAACGAAGAAGTAGCCGAGGACATGAAAAACGGCTACGTCTTCGCGGCCCAGTTTGAGCGTGAGCTCGAAGTCGCCGAGATGCTTCTGGAAATGATTCCGATGCCTGACGCCACCGTCAGAATGGCTTCTTCAGGAACAGAGATCGATCAACTTTTGTTCCGAACTATGAGGGGCTATACCGGTCGACCGAAGATTCTCAAGTTCGAAGGACATTACCACGGCTGGATGGACTCAGTTAACTGGAGTGTCCACCCACCACTGGACAAAGCCGGGCCAGAAGATGCACCAGTCCCGGTCGGCGAGTCCGAGGGAATGGACGAATCGGTCGCTGAAGATCTGGTCATTTGCCAGTGGAACGATCTTGAGCTTGTCGAGAAAGCGTTTGCTGATCACCCTGGAGAAATTGCTGGAGTAATCACTGAGCCGATTCTCGCCAACACCAACTGCATCGTTCCTAAACCCGGATTCATGGAAGGGCTCAAGCAACTTTGTGAAGGGAACGGTGCACTCCTCGCGTTCGACGAAGTGATTACCGGTTTCCGAGTAGCCGCCGGCGGTGCCCAAGAAGTTTTGGGAGTTATCCCTGACCTCGCCACTTACGCCAAGGCAATGGCAGGTGGGTTCCCGATTTCCATGCTTGTGGGTCGCCGCGAAATCATGAACACGATCGGAGACGGCACCGTTTACCACGGCGGTAGCTTCAATTCGAACGTAATGTCGATTGCCGCAACTCACGCATCACTCAAATACATCCGTGAACAGGGTGACAGCTTCTACCGCGATCTCAATGCAAAAGGCATCCGCCTGATGGAAGGATTGCAGGAAGTCGCAAAATCGCTAGAGTCCGACTTACATGTTCAAGGTCTTGGCTCAGTGTTCGCGATATCGTTCACCACGAAAGATGAAATAACGAACTGGCGAGACCACGCTAGAAATTGCGATGACGAAAAGTATGCGCGTTTCGCCAGCGAGATGTTGAAAGAAGGAATTCGTCTGTCATCAAACGGACGCACCCATCTTTCATCTGCTCATACAGACGAAGACATAGAAAAAACGATCGCAGCAGCTGCAAAAGTACTGCCACGGCTCTAACTCTTAGCGACGGGCAACAGCAAACTGCAGTTATTGCCCGTTGCTTCTTCCGTCCCACAAGGACGGTCGAGTTGGAGAGACAATACTTTGAAGTGGAGTTCAGCAGTTTCCGACGCCCCGACCCTAACCGAGGCTGTCAGACAGGCTTCCGAACAAATACTTGCGAATCTTGACGGCAAGTCACCGGATCTTGCGGTCATATTTGTGTCATCACACCATGCCCCGTCCTTCCTGACGGCACCTGAAGTGTTTTCTGAAGCACTTGGAGCCAAAGTGGTTATTGGTTGCTCGGCAGCTGGAGTGATCGGTGGTGGGCAGGAAGTTGAACGCCGCCCCGGCGTAGCCATATCGGCCGCAACTTTGCCCGGTGTTGAACTCGCTCCTTTCTATCTCTCGCAAGACGAACTCCCGAGTCCAGACGCTCCACCCGAAGCATGGCACATGCTTCTCGGGCTGAATCCTCAAGACTGTCCGGCAATTATGTTGCTGCCGGACCCGTTCACACTACGAAGTGATCATTTACTTGCGGGACTCGACTACGCCTACCCGAACGCCGTCAAAATTGGTGGTTTAGCTAGCGGGGGTGGTCAACCTGGTGCAAATGCCCTGTTCATGAACGGGAAATCGATTCGGTCAGGTGCAGTCGGGGTCGCGTTTACGGGGAACGTTGAAGTTGAAACCATTGTCGCCCAGGGTTGCAGACCTATCGGAGAGCCGATGGTTGTCACTGATGCTGAAGTTAATGTCATAAACAAACTCGGCGATAAAACCCCGCTTGAAATCCTGCGCGATTTATTTGACGCAGGAACTGCCCGGGAACAACGACTGATTCGACGATCACTGCAAATCGGGATCGTCATGGATCGGCTAGTTGATGGAAAACCTGAAGGTGACTTCCTGATCAGAAACGTTCTCGGTGCTGATGAAGATGACGGCACTCTTGCCGTTGGTGAATTGGTACAAGAAGGACAGGTTGTTCAGTTCTTTGTTCGTGATGCTCAAGCTGCCGACGAAGACCTACGAATGATGCTCGAGGAATACATGGATACCCTCGAAGGCGATACACCAGCCTCTGCCCTGCTCTTCAGTTGTCTCGGGCGCGGGCAGTATCTCTACGGGGCTCCTGACCACGACACCAATCTGTTTACCGATGTGGTGGCTGATATTCCTATTGCAGGCTTCTTCTCAAACGGAGAAATCGGACCGATCGGCGACCAGACGTTCCTGCACGGGTACACAGCGAGTTTTGCGCTGTTCAAGCAAAAATCCAATCCGGTCTCCTAGAGACTTTACGGAAGAACTTCTCGCATCTCGGCAGAATCAACCAGTGTTAGTGCCCTGATCACTGCGCGTGTTGAGTCACCGGACGAATGGGCGAGAGTGCCATCTTCGTTCATCTCGAAACTTGCAATCGAATAATTCCCGAAAATCATCACCTGAGCTCGACGGTAATCCCTGACACATTCGTCGAATGAATAACCATCAACGCCAGTTCCGGTGAGCGAATCCCAATAGTGCCGTATTAGCTCCAATTCATGGTGTTCCAGGATTTCAAGCGGCACGGCAGTCATCATGAATTTCGCAAGGTCGTTCGTGCCCCCAGCATAAGCAGGCAACTGCCAGTCGATTATCACCGGCGACCCGTCTGAACGAAGCATCACGTTGCCCTGGTGAAAATCGTTGTGAGTCAGAGTGTTTGGTCGACTCTCCATCGCGTCCATCAGTTCTTGAAGCTTCGGCCCGAGAAATTCACCGGCGACTACGAGACCGCCTGTCTTGACGAACTCGTCCTCCCGCTTGATTACTTTCCAACCAATTGCTGCATCATCGGGATTCTGGTTGAAAAGGTGCGCCCAGCGGTTGTCTCGCAACCATGGGAAGTTCGCCAGAGATTCATCTTCCCAAAACCTGCCGTGATGAGAAGCCATAAATTCGAGAGTTTTCTCTGCGACACCTCGATCCACGGGAGCATATTTCTGCGTATCTGGCAGCGATCCAATGTCTTCAAACACGAAGGCTGCGGTTTGCTCGAATTCGTTTGCTTCAAAACCGAAAAGCCTCGGAAGAAATTTCCCCTGGTAGTCCTTGAGCAATCTGTACGCACCAAGTTCGCCGAAATACGGTCCGTAGGAGGCTTCTCGTAGTCTTGTCGCGTCATCGGCAGGCGGGATTTTGACCACAACGGTGTCAGGATTACCAGGAGTCCGCCGCCCGTAAATAATCCGAACTCGGAACAACTGAGACAGTTCAGGATTGTGGCCCGACATTTCCGAGAACTCAAGAGTGTTGATGGTGCAGTCACCGGCACTTGAGAGTCGATCGGTAAGCCACTCAGACGTGATCTGTTGTTGGTTTATTGGAACTGACACCTGAGAAGTTTTTCATTTGCACCGCAGAACGTCCACAGTATCGACCGATTTCGATACCATGCCGAGCATTCGCAAAGATCAACCTAGGAACACGTTTTGGAGATGACATGGGCCGATTCGACAATCAAGTCGCCGTAATCACCGGTGGAGCTCTTGGGATAGGTGGCGCTACTGCACGCAAACTTGCAAGCGAGGGCGCAAAAGTAGTCATAGCGGACATCAATGATGATGCGGCAGCCGAGAATGTCGAGCGGATTAACAGCGCAGGAGGTGTGGCGTCAGCGACTCATGTCGATGTGTCGGTCAGTGAAGACATTTCCCGAATGGTTAACGAAGCGGTCGACCGGTACGACCGACTAGATATCCTCGTCCAGAACGCGTTTGGTGTAATCGACGGTGTATCGAAAATCCAGGGCACTGCTTTAACGGTCGAAGAAGAAGGTTGGGACTACGGAATCGACGTGCTCCTAAAAGCCCTTTATTTGGGAGCCAAACATGCCATACCTCACATGCGAGCGAACGGCGGTGGCAATATCATCAATCTAGCCTCGGTTCACAGCTTCCTACAGGAACCTGCAATGCTCGTGTACGAGGCGGGTAAGGCCGGCGTTGTCGGCATGACCCGTCAAATGGCAACAGATTTCGGGCCTGACGGAATTCGGGTCAACGCCATCGCACCCGGTCACATCGTCGGTGAAGGTCTTGCCAAGATGTGGGAAGAGAACCCCACTGGTCACGCGTTCTTCGCCGACCAATACCCGCTACGACGCACTGGAACACCGGGCGATATCGCAAATGGAATCGCGTTCCTCTGCTCAGAAGAAGCCTCGTTCATTACCGGTCACACGTTGGCAATCGATGGCGGTCTAACCGTACAGCTGCAAGAAATGTTCGGAACGAGGCAGGCGCAGTACATCAGGGAGCATCCAGAAACTGAACTTCCGGGTGCAGCCGCGGATCGACATTAAAACACCTTCAACCGCTCCTAGACCGAATACGTGTCTTTGAAAGCAACTTCGCCCGGCTCTTTGCGGTCGTTGGCGAAGTTGTTTTTGACCATCCGAGGGTGCAAGTCATCGTCGGTACCTCGGTATCCCACAGCAACGGCACACATTGTCGTGTATCGATCTCGAGGCACACCTGCCACGTCGTACGCTGCGTCGAGGTCGATCCCGCCCATAGGTCTGCTGTTCAGTCCCATACGGTTCGCCTGAAGGGCAAGTGACATCCAGGCAGCTCCGGTGTCGAACATTCCTGTCCGCACTCCGCCCCCGTCCTCATTGGTCGTTTCCGCAAATACAAGAATCATCATTGCGGCTTTCGGTGCCCATATCGCGTTGCTGTCGCTCAGGAGAGAGTTGAATTGTTCGCGTTTCTCGCCATCCGTTGCGTAAACGAACAACCACGGTTGTCTGTTACCGGCCGATGGAGCCCAGCGAGCTGCTTCGAATAATGCAGCTATTTGGTCATCTGTCAGTTTCTGCTTCGAAAAAGCCCTCGAAGACCATCTATCTGCGAACATTTCATGTGCGTCAGCCTGCGGCACCCGCTGATTCTTGACGTCTTCCGTCAACCCCATCCTCCTCTCACACAAAAATATTCGGTACTGCATTTGATGCAGATTTCACGAAAACGAACTAAATCGGTACTACCTGCCCGCTGTGCGGATCTCTGTTGAAGAAAGGTCCGACCGGAATTCCGATTCCGACAAACCCTCGAACAGGTGCTTGAATCGTCCCGGAATCGGAATATCCTGCAAGACCTTGAACTCGCCATCCGAGTCGATTCTGCCGACAACGATGAAGCTACAGCCGTTGGCAGAGATGATATTCAGTGAATCCTCGACCGGATCGGGAGTCCCTGAGGAATGATCTGGGTAGTATTTCGGGTCGATCAGTCGGACCGCGGTGTCATACCCGATAATGAACGTGGCTCCGGGCAAGATGGCTGACTTCTCAGTGAATCTCGGAGCGTTGGTGACTATTACCGCACGCCCTTCCTGTGTAATCGACTTAGTTCTGACGTTCAGTGCCCGGCGTTCAAGTTGAGGTTTGTCGACGTTTTGCACAGAGATCTCAAAAAAGCCAGCGCGCCCAGTTCGCTTCTCAGCAATCTCCAGCATGGTTTTGTGACCTTCGTGCAAGGGATTGAACGAACCGGCAAGGACAAGTGGTTTCTTCGGCAGTGATTCGGAGATCGATTGATCAGCGCTAATAACTAGAGCGCCAATTTCCATGTCATAAAGTCGATCAATCGAAGTCAATCAATTCCTCCGAGTCCAGCACCGGTATCGACAGTTTTCCATCCACCCCACAAGCGGCAGCAACTGCGTTAAGCACCATATATGAAACTACGAGATCTTCTTCGGTGCGGGTTCGTCGTTCCTTGTCAAACGTAATTGACTGACCCTGTAACTTGTTGCCATCGAACCACGCAACGTGAGCCCTATCGTCGCCTCGGCGGTCTCGATCTGTCGCGATCGCCGCAGTACAGCTGACTCCGAACAGTACGTCTGATTCAGAGGCAAGCCCTGTCGCCCGGCTGTGCGCTCGTTTCGCCAGAGCCGATGCTTCGTTTGACGAGCAATGTTGCTCCAGTTCCCTGCCGAGATAATCTTCGAGCGCGCTGGACGAATACGGGATTTGCACATCTAGAACCGTCCGCGAAGCTCCCGGTGCTGCGAACAGAGCTGCTATTGCGCGGGTTCCGGCACCAGTAACAACAAGACAACCAATGCTGGGAGCATCATGAATAGCTTGTACCAATTCTTCGGGTGACACTAATCCACTCCCCATTCCGAATACTTTTCTGGACGTCTGAAATGCCTGAAGAACGTCTCGGGAACTTTTCTTGCATCCACCAGAGCGCTGGCTGAAAGATTAGCGGTTGTGATCAATTCCGCGCTTCCATCGTTCGATTCAGCGATCAGTTTTCCCGTTGGATCACAAATGAATGTCACTCCCTCGAAAATCTGCCCAGCCTCGTTGTCGCCTACCTGATTGCAAATCGCGGTGTACACCGTATTGTCATACGCCCGCGCCGGAACATAACGTTCCCAACGAGTTTGTTTGTCCGTAGCGGGTTCGTTGCCACCGGAAGCATGGGGCATGAATATCAACTCTGCACCTTTATTCGACAGTGCCGTGGTCACTTCCGGGAAGTGCGTGTCGTAGCAAATTTCGACACCGAACCTAACCTTCGGATGCTCAAACACCGGAAGTTCGTCACCGTGTCGCCAGGTTCCAATTTCGGTGGTTGGCACGTGCGTTTTTCGATATTTACCTTGAATCCCGTCTGGCGATACGACCAGTTGCGTGTTGTATGTAATTCCAGATGAGTCAACTTCAAGCAGTCCTACAAGCACCCACACACCGTGTCTTTCAGCTATCGATTCGAGAGCGTCGGTTGTCGGACTAGGAATCTGAACTCCTGTTGGAACCCTTGTGCCATGAGCGGGCTCTCCGGTCCGCTCGTAGACGTTGTACCCGCTAACTGACAACTCGGGAAAGCAAACTATCTCGGCGCCTTTTGCGACTGCCTCACCCATGAGTCGGTCAATCGACTCGAGATTCGACTCGAAATCTCCGACTACTGACCTCATTTGCACTGCCGCAATGGTTACGTCCTGCACGGATCAACTATCTCCAAACGTGAAAAATACTGGCGCAAAATCGTACATGAACTGGGATTCGATACGTGCGACTGATTTGCCGGTGGGGCCGCAAAACTCACGTTTACCCAGACCGAATCCAGGCGTATCTTGTGCCGCAACTAGCTGATAAATGACCGTGAGTCATATCCGCCCGTACGGGTTTTAGTCCGAAAGATCTCGATCCCCAATGCTCCAACACTTCCACGTTCCAGAGGAAGACGCGGTCCGCATCATGCCCGATGCGCTGCGCAAAACAGTCAATGAACTCTTCTTAAAACTAGGGTTCTCCGAGCAGGACGCCTGGCAAGCGACCGATGTGCTGCTCCTATCCGACACTCGTGGGGTCGATACCCACGGAGTTTCGAACATGATGCGTCGATACATCGACATGGTTGCCAAAGGGTTCATAAACCCACGCCCAAACTGGAAAATCACGCGAGAAACGCCAACCACAGCGAACGTGGATTGCGACCAGGGATTGGGCATCGCCGTTATTCCCCGAGTCATGGAACTGGCGATCGAAAAGGCTAAAGAGACCGGCGTTGGAATGATCACGCTCGGAAACGGGCGACACGCCGGGATGATCGCGTACCACGCGATGATGGCACTTCCACACGACATGATTGGTTACTCAATCACGGCCGGCGGACAAAGCATGCCACCGACATTTGGTGCAGAACCAAGACTTGCTCCAAACCCGCACGCATGGGCAGTCCCCGCGGATAAAGAACCTCCGTTCGTTCTTGATATTTCTTCTTCATCGGTAGCAGCAAACAAGATTCAGCTACTGCGCCGGATGAACGCTCCAACTATTCCGGGGATGATGGCAACTGCCGATGGCACTCCGATCATGGACGAGCGCGAAGTACCGGAAGAAACGATCGTCCTCCCGAATGGAGCGACCCGGGAGCTCGGATCGCACAAGGGATACGGTCTCAGCACAGTTGCCCAAATTCTTGGCGGAATCCTGTCAGATGGAGCATTCGGTCCATACGAAGGCGGGCACATGTCTCACGTCGTGGCGGCGTACTCAATCGAGGCCTTCACCGATGTGGATAGATTCAAAAAATCGATGGACGATTTCTTGATTTATCTTCGAGAAACTCCACCTGCTCCGGGTCACGACCGCGTTTACTACGCAGGACTCCCAGAACACGAAGAATCAATCGAACGACACGAACGTGGCATCCCACTCCACGAAGAGGTCGTCGATTGGTTTGACCAGGCAACAGCAGAGTTCGGTCTCCCGAAGCTGGAACGATAAGAGGAATATTCAAAAATGCTTGAACACTTTCACGTTCCAGAAGAAGACAAGGTTTTCGTCAAAGAGGAAGACCTTCGAAAGACAACGTCCGATGTTTTCGCTGCAATGGGTATGCCACGCGAAGATGCAGACCTTGCAGCGGATGGGCTGGTAACCGCCGACATTCGTGGTTGCGAAACACATGGTGTGTCGAACATGCTCCGCAACTACGTCCAAATGTTTCGCGACGGGCGCATCAACCCAACTCCGAACTGGAAAATCACCAACGAGACCTCTGCTGTCGCGACAATCGACGCTGACAAGTCCCATGGGCTCGTTATGTGTCCGAAAGCAATGGATATCGCTGTCGAGAAGGCGAAGAAGGTTGGAATCGGCGCCGTCACTATCCACAACAGTCAACACGCCGGAATGATGGCGTACCACGCGATGCGCGCCATGCCGCACGACATGATCGGATATGCAATCACCGGTGGTGGAGCAGTAATGGTGCCAACGTTTGGTGCAGAACCTCGTGTTGGCGCTGTTCCACACGCCTGGGCAGTTCCGGCAGACAAGATGCCACCATTCGTGCTCGATATCTCGTCATCTTCAGTGGCTGCAAATAAGCTTGGATTGCTCAGGCGAACCGGAGCTCCTGTGCTACCGGGTCTGGTTGCCGATGAAGACGGCACACCGATCATGGATGAGCGTGATGTTCCTGAACAAACCCGGTTGTTGCCTTGGGGTTCAACTCGCGAACTTGGTTCGCACAAAGGTTACGGCATGGCTGTCATTGGACAGGTCTTTTCGGGAATTCTTTCAGCAGGTCTATTTGGTGTCACCAACCCACCTGGCAACGGTGCGCAGTTTGTTGCGGCTTTCAGCATTGACGCTTTCCGAGATGTCCAGGAGTTCAAGAGTTCGATGGACGAATTCCTGACTTACCTCGTAGATACTCCTCCAGCCCCTGGACACGACCGTGTCTACTACGCAGGTCTGCCGGAGCACGAAGAGACAGAGAAGCGTCGTGCGGAAGGAATTCCACTCCACCGAGAACTGGTTGAGTGGTACGACTCGATTGCCAGCGAGTTGGACCTAGAACCGCTGGTTCGATAAATCAATCGAAACTAAAAAGAGGCGACCAAACGGTCGCCTCTTTTCGTTTTAGATGCTGCTCGTTTAGCCGACAGCTACCTGTTCGAGATCGAAGTCGAAGTCCTCGAACTCTTCTTCGAGTTCGTCTAGATCGGGCTCATCAACTTCACCAGACACCAGCACTGGTTCAAGCTCAGGAACTGGCATCGTCTCATCTTCGAGGGTGGTTGGTGCATCGATAGAACCGTCTGCCCTAATCGAACGTGAATTAATCGTGTATCCACATTGCAGGCAGCTAAGGAACGAACCAAAGTTGTCCGCGCCGAGCTCTACCGTGCCTTCTTTACATCGCAAGCAGGATTTGAAGTACAACATTGTTACGCCTCCAGAGTTCGTGCACCCGCCTCAGGTGTCGATTTCTCTAACGGGCGAAAGGCTATCCGGTAACGGCTAAACAGCTGTTAGGTGTTTTTAATACGAGTTTTCACGATTTTTTGTTTTCGTTGAATTTGAGTAAAGGCATATGCTGTTTAGCGAATTTCAATTCGGTCCGCAAAACCCTCCCGGAGGCAACTGAACATGGCAAGGCTCTACGTACTAGGCGCCGGAACCCCGACACCGACACCGACCCGATTCGGATCGGCGTACGTTTTGGACGTCGAAGGCGAAAAGATCATGTTCGATTGCGGTCCCGCCACCACTCACAAGCTTGTTCAGGCTGGACTCTGGCCGACAGACATCGATTACCTCGTGTTCACTCACCACCACTTCGATCACGACATCGACTACCCGTGCTTCCTACTGACCCGTTTCGACCAGTCGATCGGGAAAGAAAACAAGCTCCAGGTGTTCGGTCCTACTCTGACCGAGAAGATCACCGAGGGAGTGATTGGTGATGACGGAGTTTTCTCTCACGACTGGCGCGCCCGTATCTACCACCCGCTTTCCCAGAAGGTTTACATCAACCGTGGCGGGACCCTTCCGCGCCGCCCTCCGCAGGTAGTTGCGAAGGATGTCGGAGTTGGAACCGTGCACACAGCGAAGAACTGGGAGATCACTTCTGCCCCGGCCGAGCACGTTCAGCCTTACCTTGACTCACTTGCCTACCGCATCGAAACCAAGGGTGGAAAATCAGTCGTGTTCACTGGTGATACTCAGCCTTGCCAGTCAATCGTCGACCTTGCCAAAGGTGCCGACGTGATGCTCTGTATGTGCTGGGACGACCAGGAGTGCATGGATGAAGACGGCGAGGCTCCAGGGCAGTGCGGCACTACCGGTGCGGCACGAATGGCTGAGGAAGCTGGCGTCAAGAAACTCATTCTCGTCCACATGGGTCCTCACATTTCTCAGCACGGTCCGCTGGAAAAGGGACTTGGAGACATCCGCGAGGTTTATGGCGGACAGGTCATCTACGCCGAAGAGCTAATGGCAATCGACGTTTAGTTCGAAAACCCAAAAATAAGTTGATTCCTTCAA
>CAYYMP010000019.1:0-25248 GCA_964472915.1 uncultured Dehalococcoidales bacterium
GCCCGTCAAAAGCCCTGCAACGTTGTAGATCATCCGACCCAAATCCCCGTTCAAAAGGACCGCGCGCGCCTTAAAACGCAAGACACACAGCGATTAAGAGTACGCACACGCCCGCATGTGAGCAAATGTTTACCTAACTAGGTTCTACTTGCTTCGGGTGGATGGGTCATTTTGTCTGATCTACGATAGTCACTCGCCACTTCATTTTTGAAAGCTCAGAGTAAGTAAAGGTCTGGTGGTACAAGACGACTTCTGTTAGGGCATCTCTTGCCATTAGATGGTGAGTCGCTTCTCGGTTGTATTTACTTCTTTTTCGGAATCCCCATAAAGTTTCTGTGGAACCGGGATACGCATTGCAGGGTTCACAACCTGGATAAGGGTCGACCTCGCCAACCACGATAGGTTTGTCTAACGTTATGCGACTCGTGTCATCATCTTCGAGTTCTGAGGTCCAGTTCAGATCGACCCAAGTGCCGGTCCCATTTGTCACGTCCAGTGATTGAGGGTTGTAGCAACCTGCGATTGCCAACAGCAGCACGAGGACCAATATCAGCAAGAACCTATATTTCAGTCTCATGTTCACGTAAAGGTTCTACTTGCTTGGGGTGGGTGGGTAAATTTGCAAATCTCCAGATTCAGAAAATTTTAGTAATGCATTACCGAAGCCAGCTAGCAATCTCAAATCCGAGGCCGACAACTCCAAGAAGCAGCGGAACGCTCCCCCACAAACGTAAGTTTCTTTTGGTCTGCCGAAGTTCTTGTTCCTGCGTCAATGGCGGAGTCTCAACCTTCCACCTCAATGCGAGCTTAATTACCCAACGTGGAGGTTGAATTTTAGAAATACAGTTCGCTGTTCGGATTGGCCATACCCAAGCGATCATCCCGACGGCCAAGAAAACTACAACCGAGATCATCGTGTGGCTCTACCTACGCGGGGTGGGGATGTCACTTATCTAACTCAAGTAGATCGTGTTCGATCGGGTTTTGAGGTTCGCTCGCTCTCCATATTCTGAAGTCGAACCAAAACGTTCCAAGTCCGGCAAGTATCAACAATGTTGCACCACCAAAATGACCCATCGTTGCCGCACCTATGCCGAACATTAGGAGCACTGCAGCGACGATAATTGAGACGAACACACGCATTCGTTTTCGGTTCACGTAAACAACCTCTTTCGTCGCGAGTAGTCACCTAAGAATCCGCGGTTTGGTGGTGCGCCTAGTAATCGGTTTTTTCTGGTAACTCCAAACGGGTCACGTCTGCGCTTGGGTTCCTGTGGTTTAGGTGGTCGCAGCTGCCGTTCTTTTGGTTCGAGTTTTTCGAGACTTACCCGCTTCCGTGAGAACGGTCTAACGTCGAGTCTCGCAACGTCATCCCACTGTTTGAGTGGTATCTCAGCAAGCGCGGCTTGTGCCGGTGTCTGGTTCTTCAATCCCATGTGCGGACGGAAGTGGTTGTAGTGGACTACCCAACCATCAAGAATCGCTCCTGAACTTTCGACCGTTTTCATCCCACGCATTACTTTCGTGCGCTCTCTCACGGTTCCGTTTAGGCGTTCAATCAGGTTGTTGTTTTCGGGTTCCGAAACATCTTTGACCTGGTAGTCCATATTTCTCCCTCAACATTCACGTTAAACCTTAACGTTGCGTGAGGGTCAACAGTCAGTTTTCACAGTGCTAAATTGGATTTGCTTTCAGGATGCGAGCCTCAATCATCCAAACCCAAAATGTGATGGGACATTCGAATGAGCGAATCTCAGCGAGACGAAATACAAGAACTGATCAAAAAAAACGAACCGTGGCAGGCTGAGCTTCTGACGCAGGCTCGTAAGGTGATTTGCGACACAGTCCCGGATGTAATCGAGCAGATCAAGTGGCGCAAACCAAGCAACCCTTATGGCGTTCCTGTGTGGTCCCTTAACGGGATCATCTGTACCGGCGAAGGATTCAAAGGCAAGATCAAGTTGACGTTTGCCAAAGGTGCGAAGCTTGACGATCCCAGGAAGCTATTCAACGGTTCGTTAGGGGGTAATACGATGCGGGTGATCGATTTATTCGAAGGCGATTCCCTGGACGAATCCGGATTTGAGGATCTTCTAAAAAAAGCGGTGGAACTCAACTCATCGAAATGAGCCACGCAAGTTATAAAGGCCTCGTCGTATTTGATTGCGACGGCACGTTAATTCGAGAAAAGACTGTTTGTGATCTGATTGCCGCCCAAATCGGCAAGTCGGAGCGGATGGACTGGCTTGAGCAGAACGCCGGTGCACAAACGGCGATTGGAAGCTCGTCACGAAACCCAACGGTCATTGAAGCTCGTGAAGAAATGGCAGGTTGGTACTTCGATTCAGGACGCACAGCTGTCGAATCATTTCTTCCTTCGGTCGTCTGGGCTAAAGGTGTTCACGACGGCATCAAATCACTAGTAGAAGCCGGTTTCCTCGTCGCTATTTCGTCAATGACCTGGAAATTCGGGGTCGGAATTATCGCCAGCGATCTCGGTATAAATGAATTCACCGGTACCGATCTCGACTGGGACTCGGGAGAAATCACCCATGTGTTTCCAGAAGAAAAAGCCGAGTTTCTCGAACATCTCGTCGAAAAATACGAGATTCCTTCGGACCGAGTATTCGCTGTAGGAGATTCAGGTGGAGATGCCGAGATGTTGAAAGCCGCAGGGCGAGGATTCTTCGTCGGTACTAACGACCCCGAAATAGCCGGAATTATTCATCTTCCAGATGCCGGCATCGACACAATCGCCCAGCGAATCATTCACAACTAGAGCAATGAGACTTTTCGTGCCACGTTTCACCGGCGCGGTGCTACAGTTCTGACATTCTCAAATCCCTCAACCAATCCGAATAGGATCACTGAACTTTCATGAAACTTCTCTTTATCGGCGGCACCGGAAAAATCAGCTCAGCTTGCGTAGCCCTCGCGGTCGAAAAAGGGCACGACGTTTACCTGCTGAATCGTGGCGAAACTACATCACGTCCGGCACCGTCAGAAGCGAAAATCCTCAACGGCGACATTCGCGACAAGGAATCCGCTCGAAAAGCGCTAGGTGATCACAGTTTCGATGCGGTTGCCAACTTCATTGCGTTCACTCCTGAGCACATCGAAACCGACATTGAGCTCTTCACCGGTCGAACGGCACAGTACATTTTCATTAGCTCTGCGTCGGCCTACCAGACCCCACCGGTGAATTTGCCGGTCACTGAGTCGACACCGCTCTACAACCCGATCTGGAAATACTCGCAAGAAAAGATCGCCAGCGAAGAGCGATTAATGAAGGCGTACCGGGAAGACGAATTCCCGTTCACGGTCGTACGACCTTCACACACTTACGATAAAACGATGTTGCCGTTCCAGGGCGGATGGTCGGTGGTCGATCGGATGCGCAAAGGCAAGAAGATTCTTATTCACGGAGACGGGTCTTCGATCTGGGTTTACACGCACCACACAGACTTTGCGAAGGGATTCGTCGGACTCCTCGGTAACAACAGAGCAATCGGTGAAGCGTTCCACATCACTTCGGACGAACTCCTGACCTGGAACCAGCTTCACGAAATTACAGCCAGGGCAGCTGGAGTTGACGAACTCGACGTTGTTCACGTGCCGTCGGATTTAATCAACGCTTTCGATAAAAGCTGGGGCGATGGACTTCTAGGTGACAAGACCGCCAGCATGATTTTCGACAACACAAAGATAAAGCGAGTGTCGCCGGAGTTCATGTGCACGGTTCCATACGAACACGGTGCGAGAGAGATAGTCGACTGGTACGACGCCGACCCGAGCCGTCAGGTTATTGATGAAGATTTCAACGCAATGACCGACAAGATAATTACTGCTTACGGACGGGCCTGGGAAGGGCTTTAGAAGTTTTGTGCTTTACGCCGACTGAACTGTATCGGCAAGCAAAAGCACGGCAAACAGCAGCATAATCGCACCCATGGCTCCGTCCAAGCGGCGTGACGCTGCTTTGAGTTTTTGCTCGAGCGTAGTGGCTGTGATGAGAACAGCCATAAGCACGTACCAGGTGCCATCGATTGTCATTCCGATCAGGGCAACTCCAATGGTGGTTGCGAGTGATAAATCGCTATCAATAATTGGGGTAAAAATGGCGAGGAGCCAGGCGAGTATTTTTGGGTTCAAAATTGCGATAGAGAACCCCTGAGCGAACCCTGATCCAGGGCGCGGTGATTCGCTGTGCGACCCCGGATATGAATTTGCCAGTGAGCGTTTCAGATACGTCGCACCCAGATAGATAAGTAGTGCAATTCCGCCCCAACGTATTGCAGTCGCAGCTGCATCGCTCGATGAAACTGCCGCTGCCAACCCAACGGCAGCAAGGAACGCATAGATTCCAAATCCGAGTCCGTGACCGATTCCGGTCATCACTCCCTGACGTCGTCCACCGTTGACCGTATTCCGAATAACAACGGCTAGCGATGGTCCGGGACTCATTGCTCCAAGAACGAAAGCCGCAAGCAACGGGACGAGAAATTGGATGTCCACTTATGTAGAGCTAAACCCGTTTACCCATGCTGATTCGTTCTTCTACGTTGTAGCCGTTGGCCTCGTAAAAACCCTGAACCACATCATTCCCTTCGGCAATTTGAAGATTTATTTTCAGACATCCACGCAATATGAGTTCCTTCTCGGCAGTCTGCAAAAGTTGGGAACCGACACCGGTTCGCTGAATCTTCGGATCGACGGCGAGGGAATAAATCCAACCACGATGTCCGTCGTACCCAGCCATAACCGTTCCGACAGCTGAGGTACCTTCAAGGGCTACCCAGAGAAGACCATCATTCTCTGCAATCTTCATATCGAGGACAAGGTTCGGTTCGTTGTGAGCAGTTTCGTATCCGAAGACGTTACGCCACAACTCGATTACATATTCGCGGTGTTGTACGTCGACAAAAGGCTTAATTTCTGTATTCACGATGGATCCATCTCAGTTCCAATCGGTCAGCGAACGTACTAATTCGATGTTCGCCCCAAGTTGCGTGCCTGTCGCCACAAACCCACATTTCTCAAGTACGCGAACTGAAGCAAGATTCGACGCACCTACTCCGGCGACAACTTCGTCGAAAGAATCAGAATTATGGCACCAGTCGACGAACCCAGAGATTAGCTCGGTCGCCAGGCCTTGCCCCCAGTGATTCTCAGACAGCATGTATCCGATCCGAACCGTTCTCTCATCCGGGTAGAGAATCAGCAGGCCAGCCGGTTCCCGCGATAATTTCTGAACAAGCAAAACAGTCGATTCAGCATCTTGTTCTTGGATCCATTGCCGGGCACGTTCGTTCGAATACGCACCTTGCCAGTGTTCGGGAAGTTCCGCAGTGACAGTCGGCGACAACAGCTCTTGAACGAAGCCATCGAGCTGCGAGTCTTCCAGATTCCACTCGCCAATCGTCAATCGTCGTGTTTCATACTCACAGTGACCAGAAGACATTCGTGTTCACTCGCCCACGACTTTGTATTTTGTTTGTACAAATCCTGCGCCGGTTGATTTCGAGCTGATCAACTCAAGCTGGATGTCACTCTCAATCTCACCGAAAAGTGGAATACCCGACCCGATCAAGACGGGTATTTTGGTGATTGTTATTTCCTCGATGTATCCAGCTTTGAGAAACGACTGAATTACTGCTCCACCGTCAATGTAAACGCTGGACCAGCCTCGGGCTTCGAGAGATGACACCAGAGATTCAACATCGAGGTTGGAAATCTCGACATCACCGGTGATCCAATCAGGAATGTCAGCTTTCGATAACGACTTACTCAAGACAACCACAGGCTTGTTGTAAATCCATTGCTTAAAGCCAAGAACTGTCCGGAATGAATTGGCACCCATCACCAGACCGTCAACGGTCTCCATGAATTCATGGAAACTGCGGTCTTCAGGATCCTCCGGTTGATTCATCAACCAGTCAATCGAGTGGTCTTCCCGAGCGATGAAACCATCAAGGCTAGTGGCTATAAATACTTTTCCAGAAATTGGCATGATTAAACCGCGCTAGGTGATGATCTCAGGGATCAGGCTGGGTCTGATTTGGTGTGTCGGTTATATTGTGCGGATTCAGATCAGTCAGAAAGGTCATCGATGACGCTCGATCCAGCGACTAGAGACAAAAACCGCGAAGAGCTCCGACGATTGGAGGAATTGGTTGAATCCAACCCAGACTACCTCGCCGATCTTGGTGGAGGTTGGACTGTGGCAGTCGCATTTGCTCATCTAGCGTTTTGGGATCGACGGCAGGCAACTTTACTCCGTGATTGGAGTTTAGGTGACCCGCTTCCCGTGTCTGCCACCGACGATCAACTGAACCCTGTATTGGAACCTCTCTGGCAAGAAATGCGACCTGAATCGACCGGACCAATGGCGGTTGAGGCTGCTCGGGAAGTCACTGAGCTAGTGGAAAACCTCCCTCAGGAGAAGATTGATGCCCTGGTTGATCTCGGAATGACATTCATGCTCGCCCGCGGAAACCACAGAGAAGATCATGTGGATCAGATTCTTCGAGGGTTGGGCAGACCAGTTTGAACAGCTGTGCGAATCGAATTCCGTCCAATAAGTTCGACCGATGTACCGAACCTTACCCGCTGGCAGAAAGAGCCAGAAGTTGACGTTTGGTGGGCGTCAAACGGTGAACGGACTTTCGACGAGGTGTTTCAAAAGTGGGAACGACGCACCGAGGAAATTTTTACTGACGGATCCGACAAAACTCAGCGCTATGTGATCGTCGTAGATGGCACTGACATTGGTGAAATCCAGGGTTATCGACTTAGCGACTACCCCGAACACGCAGCGGAGGTAGGTATTCCAAATGCAGCTGGCGTTGATGTGTTCATTGGAGAACCAGCGTGGCGAAACCGCGGTGTTGGGACGCTGGTGATAAAGCAGTTCATCGAAGAAGTCATTTGGAATCTACCTGCAGTCGATGTTTGCACAATTGATCCTGACCCGGAAAACAAGCGCGCCATCCGTTCTTATGAAAAAGTCGGCTTCTCCTACGTTCGTTCTTATTACTCAGTAGTGAACGAAATGAATGTTTACCTGATGCGAATGGAAAAGCCTGAGGCCGTTACTTCATCTTGATGCTGCCACGCGAACCCACTGCAGCGATAATCATAAGTACGAGCACAACTCCCCAAACGTTAAGTTGGAATACCCCGTCAACGTACTCAAAGATCGAAAACATATTCACCTCCTGTCATCTCTAACGAGGATAGGAGGTCTAGTGTGAATCACTCATTAGTGCCGCAAGCGCACTCGTGAGAGATTCAAGATAATCAGAGCTTGGAGTCCGTGACCCATTCCTCTGCTATGTTCGGATCGGGTAGCGAGGCCGTAGACATAGAAACGACCGGGAATTTTTCTTTCCAGGCGTACAAGCCGCCTTCGAGAGCAGCGGCGTCCCAACCGTTGTTCGTTAATTCCTGTGCCACACGGACACTGGTCGCATCATCCTGTCAGGTGCAGTAGGCGACCACTCGCCGATCAGGTTTGTTTTGTTCCAGCCACGCACCAAGCTCGTCGGGTTGGACACGTACGTCTTCGGCAATTCTGTACCCATCGCTTTCGAAAGCGTGTCTAGACCTGACATCCAAGACCAGTGGAGGATCAGCGGACTGAAGGTCGGATTGCAAGTCTTCGACTGAAACTCGCTCTACGCCTTCTGAGTGTGATTCAAAAATACCCGCTGCATCAACTTCACGCTCTTCCTCATGAACTTCTTTCTGGATGCGCCTGGCATACCAACCTGCCGCCGGATTCGCTGAGGCTCCATGGAGAACAGTTGAGACGATGACCACGACTCCAACTGCTCCTAGTAACTCGATGCCACCGTCAACGTGGGCATGGATAACCAGGAGGGCAAGAAGTAGAGAATTCAGACCACGTGGTCCGAACCATGCGATGAACCCTCGAGCCTCCCAACTCAGATGTGCACGAGTTAGTACTGCAATAAGTGAGAACGGCCGGATTATGAAAATCGCAATTGCCGCCAGCGCGAGGGCAGGTCCGTACTGGATATCCGCCGTCAGACCCGACAGAACGACTCCGAACAAAATGAACGACAGCAGCATCGCCATTTCGCTGGTGACCTCGCCGTACTCGAGGAAGCAATCACAAAGCGTTTGGTTCAGCAACACAACAGCGAGACCCGCCGCAAACGCCGCAAGAAACCCATCGCCACCGACTGCCGTTCCTCCTGCAAACGAACCGAACACTAGTCCCAGCCCATAGAGAGATTGAAGTTCTCTTCGGATCGGTGTTTTGCGGACGATCCGAACCATCAACCAAGAACCGGCACCACCAATTGCAAATCCAATAACCGGTCCAAGAACCAAAAGCTTCAACAGGAAAATAATCCACTCGGAAATGCCACTTGAAGCCGCAGTCGCTACGGCAATCAAAATGAGAATAGTCGGCAGAACAACCAAGTCGTTCATTCCCGCTTCTATTCGCAGGGTTTGGCGCACGGATCTTGGAATTCGTGAGTCACGGATAATTTCTCCCAACACCACAGGATCGGTGGACGCGAGTATGGCTCCACCAATGAACCCGAGTATCAACGGCAGCCCAATTAGCCAACTAATAGTGACTGCGATCAACGTGATGATCAGTGCCGTTCCGGGACCCAGGGTTAGTGCCGGGACTATCCATCTGGATTTCAGTTCAGATATTTGAAGCTTTACAGCATCGAGAAACAACACCAGAGAAAGCGTCAGAGTCGCCACGACCTCCAAGATTTGGTCGTGAACATCGAGCTCCATGAGACCAATTCCGCCTTCGCCAATCGCAATTCCGAGCAGCAGGAAAAGGAAGGCGAATGAAAGAGGAGAACGGTCGACATACCCAGAAATAAGGGGGGTGACCAGCAGCACGATCGCTATGAGAGCGAACCCGACGACAATTTCGTTCATGTCCGAATTGTACGAATGTTGTGGCTCAACAGTGATTGTTGGAACATACTGGCATCAGCAATTTGATTGCGCCCGATATGACCTTGCAAGACCCTCTTCCCCAAGATCACCCCTCACGACTTCTGAAGTTCAGAGGCAATGCCCGGCTGTGGGAAGAGCAGATTGTTCGTCGCCAGAAGGTGATTGATCGGATCACGTACGTGGATGGGAAGTGGATGTGGACTGGTCAGGCGAAGAGTGCTCGAGGCGGAAAATACCCGCAGTTCAGCATCTCTGTGGGGCAAGGGATGCAGTATTTAGCGAACGCCCGGCACGTCATTTTTTATCTTGCAAACGGCTGGGTTGATCCTGAAACACAAATGTATCTTGCGAAGGATGGAGACCCGCTAAACGTTCATCCGCAAAACATTGTGCCGTCACCTCCAAAGGTGACGGCACGGGAGAAGAACAATCTGTGGAGCGTCGATCAACTCCGAACTTACTTCGGTTGAACCGCCAGAGTTTCACGCCAAGTTCTTACGAATGTTGTTCGAGCGAGATCCTGTTTCCTTCTGGATCCCGCAGTTTCACTGAACGTACACCCGGAGAGACCTCGAAAATTGGCTCGTGATCAATACCTCTCTGTTCGAGGTCAAAACGAGCAAATTCGATGTCATCGACCTTCACTGAGAGGATGATCGATCCGCTAGTCTTGATCTCTCCTCCGCCATGAATGGCGAGTTTTGCGGAACCGGCATTCAGTTCTATCCATGTTTCGCTTGAGAGGTCATCAGCGTTCGGGGGATAAGTGACCTCGAAACCGAGGACATCCGAGTAGAACTCGGCAAGCTTTGCGGGATTGTTGGCGACAACTATCACCTGGAACAAGTCAGCCATTGGTAGATCCTTTTCTTTCGAAATTGTTGTTGCCAGACGTCTGTATTTCCAACTTATCTAGTGTCTAGAGAACCGCAATATAAATGTTTTCACCTAAAACACTAATGGCAGGTAATTTGAAATCGACGACTATTAATCTGTTTGGGGCAGTGTTAATTTGAGTTTGCCTGTCATTGCCAAAATTTTTGAACGTGAAAATCCCAACTCCGAACACAATTCATCTTGCCGACAATCTCGACTTTTTGCGCGAGCTCGAGTCGGGAACAATCGACCTGATTTACATCGATCCGCCGTTCAACACAGGTGAGACGCAGAAGATGGTCCGATTGAAGACCGTTCAAGATGACGATGGGGATCGAGTCGGCTTTCAGGGACGGCGATACCGGACTGAAAAACAGGGAAGTGCCGCTTATTCAGATTCGTTCGACGATTACATGGAGTTTTTAAGGATTCGCCTGAAAGAAGCGAAACGGGTCCTAACCGCTACCGGTTCAATCTTCCTCCATGTCGACCAACACGAAAGCCACTACTGCAAAGTTCTGATGGACGAACTGTTCGGTCGCGATTCGTTTATGAACGAGATCATATGGTCATACGATTACGGCGGTCGCTCAAAGAAAAGATGGCCATCAAAACACGATACGATCTTCTGGTACGCAGTTGATCTGACTCACTACACGTTCAACTATGACTCGATCGATCGAGTTCCGTATTTGGCACCGGAATTGGTTGGAAAAGAAAAGGCTGAGCGAGGAAAAGTCCCCACCGACGTATGGTGGCAGACGATCGTGCCAACAAATGGCAAAGAGCGAACCGGTTATCCAACCCAGAAACCGTTGGCGATTCTCAATCGAATCGTAAAAGTTCACTCAAATCCAGGCGACATCGTGCTCGATTTCTTCGGGGGCTCAGGCACCACTGGTGTCGCTGCGGCAACAAACGACCGCAAATTCGTGCTGGTCGATGCCAACGAGGAAGCGGTTCAGATCGCTGCAAAACGGCTGGCAGTTTTTGAACCAGGGTGCGTGGGATTCAAGCCCGACTAACCCTGGCTTAGCTGACAGGCTCCAGTCGCCTTGCTATTGCCTGTTCAAGTTCACTGGGGTTCCTCGACGAGACGTAATAGGTTCGCTCCTTGCCGCTTTCAGTCACAGAAATCTCAACACCTGTGTACATGAATGGGATTGACCATGCTCTGAATCCCCCGCGAGCAAATCGGATTCCAGCCCCACCGTACTTCACGAAATCGTACTTTTCAGTCTTCACGTCTGATATTTGATCGAACGAGAAGCGTTTTCGAAACCTGCCATACCCAAACGCCACGTAAGAATCGTCAACCCACACGATGAGTGTTCTGAACCAGTAGCTGGCAAAACCCATTCCTATCGCACCTATTGCCATACTCGGGTAGTAGACCCAAATTACCCAACCTGAGATGTCATCATCTGTCCAAATCAGTGGCCCAACTATCCCAAACAGCATCACCAACGTGGAGATATAGAAAATCCATCGAAGACCCCACGGCATTAAGATTGCTTCGTAGTAGAGCGAGCCTGAGGATGTTTTCTCGCTGGAGTCAGTCAAATACCTAAATTTCTCCAATAACCGCCCGTGAGATTACCAACCGCTGAATTTCTGATGTGCCTTCGTAGATTTCAGTAACTCTTTGGTCGCGGTAGATTCGCTCAACCGCAGATGGCTTGAAATATCCAACACCGCCATGGATTTGGAGAGCTCTGCTGGCGATGCGACCTGCTGCTTCTGACGCGTAAACCTTCGCCATCGCTGCTTCTTTGCCGTGAGGCAAGCCGTTGTCGTAAAGAGCTGCAGCTCGGTACGTAAGGAGCCGAGCCGCATCAAGTTCAGTTGCCATATCCGCCATAGCGAACTGAAGCGCCTGTCGAGTGGCAATTGGTCGTCCGAAAGTTTGACGCTGCTTTGAGTAAGAAACGGCGGCATCAAGAGCACCTTTAGCGAGTCCGAGACACTGTGCGGCAATCATGATTCGGCTTGAGTCGAGAATTTTTAGTGCTAGTCGATAACCCTCTCCTTCTTCTCCGAGACGGTTGTCGACCGGAATTCGGCAGTTATCGAACACCAACTCAGCCGTCGCACAGCCCTTCATACCCATCTTGCCGTGCTGTGGATTGATAGTGAAGCCAGGAGTTCCTTTTTCAACCACAACCGCTGTGACGCCTTTGTGTCCGGCATCACGATCATGGTTTGTAAACACCGAGAACACGTCAGCAACGGCACCATTGGTGCAGAACAGCTTTGAACCGTTCAAAACGTATTCGTCACCGTCACGCGTGAGGGTTGTTTCGAGTGCCAAGGCATCAGAACCAGTTGCAGGTTCTGTGAGTGCAAATGCGGCGACCTTCTCGCCTGATGCGAGCGAAGGGAGCCATCGTTGCCGCTGCTCTTCATTGCCACCGTGATAAATCGTTTGCGAGCCAAGTGAAACGTGTGTGATCAAAACGGTTGAAGTTGATCCGCACGCTGCTCCCACCTCTTCAAGCACGACCATGAAGTCCCTGTAATCACCTTCGGAACCTCCGTATTCGGCAGGCACCGTCATTCCGGTCATTCCCAGGTCAGCGAGACCTTTGAACTGCTCGAAAGGAAACTCTTCTTTATCGTCTACTTCCGCTGCTTTGGGGGCGATTTCGTTCGCTGCGAACTCTCGCACCGTGGTTGCCAACATAGTTTGCTGTTCTGTGTAGAAGGGCTGCATTTATTTGAAAAGAATCCGAACTCAGGGTGGAGGGTTTCAGCTTGTATGAAGGCTAACGATACACCGACCGCTTAACAAGTGCGGCGCGATCGTCAATTGAACTTCGTGTTTAGATAGGGAGACGCATAAACTGCGTTCGGATATTGCCGTACCAGCAAGGTCGTCGTGTCATTTGTCCAATTCCCTTTCCGGATTGGAAAGGGTAAGGGGTAGGAGAATCTGAGTCGAGTCTCGATTATTCGAGACGAGCGCGATTGAGGAAACCCATTGAAAATTCTTGGTATTGACCCGGGATTGACTAACACCGGGTACGGACTGATTGAAGTTCGTGACCGTAGTTACTCGACGCTTGAGGGCGGAGTCGTTCGTACAAAAGCTGATGTCCCGATGGAGCAGCGACTCTTCACGATCTATTCAGCCATTAGAGATGTAATTTCTGAGTTTCGACCCGACGCTGTCGCAATTGAAGACCTGCACTCACATGCTCGGTTTGTGAAAACCGCGATTCTCCTCGGGCACGCCCGAGGGGTTGCCGTAATGGCAGCAGGTGAGGCCGACGTACCAGTATTCAACTACCAGCCAACCCGTGCTAAGAATCTTGTGACGGGATCAGGACGGGCAAGTAAAGATCAAATAAAGCAAGCAGTAGCCGCTCATCTTGGAACTCCAGATGCGGCAAAGAACGAGCACGTTGCTGACGCGTTCTCGATCGCGATCTGCCATGCAATCATGTCGGACAGTCCGGCAATGGAAGCGATTCAAGCCTCGAAGTAAATTTGTACTTATGATCAGTTTTATCCAGGGAACAATCAGGACTCTTACCCGCGAACCAGCTAAGGCGATTGTGGTGGCTTCAGGAGTTGGTTACGAAGTCAGTTTGCCAACGTACGTCTCGCAGTCACTTGCAAACGATGGCATTCGAGAAGGTTCAGAAATAGACCTGGAGATTTATTACCACGTGACCGAACGACAACCGAAGCCGATGCTGGTCGGGTTCCGTCATCCGAGCGAGAAAGATTTTTTCGAGCAACTAATTCAGGTTGAGGGCATTGGCCCTGCCAAAGCAGCGGCGGCACTAGTATTTCCTGTTTCGGCGATTGCCTCCGCCATAGAGACGGAAGACTATGCGACGTTGCAACGACTGCCAGGTATCGGAAGTCGGGCGGCGCAGAAAATAGTCGCAACGCTGCGGGGGAAAGTTGCAGCGACGGCACTGCTTCAAGATGCTGGTATCACTGAGCAAGGTTACACCGCTCCTCCGGTAGATGCCCGTTCTGAGGCAGTTGAAGCACTTGTAACTCTTGGCTATCGGCCGACTGAGGCGCAGGATAAGGTTGAGGAAGCTTTGCGCCGAAACCCTGAAGTTGTTGACGATGTGCAGGAACTGATGCGTGAAGTATTCAAGGCGCAAATATCGCAACAGGAATAGTTAGGTCAGAGGTAATAGTTGACAGCATCTTCAGACGGTGGAGGACGAGAGCGGATAGTTGGCTCAGCCAACGATGACGCTCAGCTTTCTGAAGGAGAGCGCGCGCTAGAGCAGAGAGCCGAGATCCTTGCTGCTACTGAAACAGAATCTGAAGAAGCTCTGACCAAAGACCTTCGGCCCAAACGGTTCCAGGAATATGTAGGTCAACGAGCAGTTGTAGACAGCATCTCTATTGCCGTTATGGCGGCGAAGAAGCGTGGTGAAACACTGGATCACGCGCTTTTTCACGGCCCACCGGGTCTTGGAAAAACGACCATTGCTCACATCATTGCGCGTGAGCTTGATTCCCAGCTGATCCACACATCAGGTCCCGCTTTGGAGCGACCTGCTGATGTTGTTGGATTGCTATCGAACCTCAAGCGCGGGGACGTTCTTTTCATCGATGAAATACACCGGTTGTCACACGCCGTCGAGGAATATTTGTACTCCGCAATGGAGGATTTCAGAGTCGACTTTATGACCGGCTCTGGGGCGTTCGCCAAGTCGATTAATTTGCCATTGCAACCGTTCACACTGATCGGCTCTACAACCAGGGCAGGAATGCTCAGCGCTCCATTACGTGAGCGCTTTGGTCTCGCCTACCACCTCGATTTCTACTCGGACGAGGAACTAGCGCAGGTCGTGTTGCGCTCTGCCGGGATTTTGGAAGTAAAAATCGACGAGCCTGGTGCGCTCGAGATTGCCCGGAGATCTCGAGGTACACCTCGAATATCGAACCGATTACTTCGAAGGGTCCGGGACTTTGCCGAGGTGAAGTACTCCGGCGTGATTAACCAAGATGTCGCCTCTGAAGCACTTGAAATGGAAGGCGTTGACGAACTTGGTTTGGATCGATTAGACCGGCTCTATCTCACAACCCTTGCCAAGAACTACCAGGGGGGTCCCGCAGGTATCCAGGCGCTCGCCGCGACCGTAAACGAGGATCAACAAACTCTGGAAGATGTTGTCGAACCGTTCCTACTGAAAGTCGGTTTCATGGTGCGCACACCACAAGGTCGCCGCACAACACCTGAAGGTTTTGGTCATGTCGGGATTGCCCCGATCAACCCTGACCCGCAAGCAGGTCAGGGCAAACTACTTTAGATAACCTTTAAGTAGCGGAATGTTCCGAAGCTTGGGCAGCTTGTTGGATGAGCTCGTCTGGGATGTCGTCGAACGACGCGTAGTTCATCGAGTACAGGCGTGAATACAATCCACCGAGTTCCATAAGCTCGTCGTGTGATCCAGACTCGATGATGTTTCCATCCTGCAGAACGATAATTCTGTCGGCACCGCGGATCGTCGCAAGGCGGTGAGCTATCACCATTCCGGTGCGACCTTCTAGCAGGCGCTGAAGTGCCTGCTGGATAAGCATCTCGGTGTATGAGTCAATGCTCGCCGTTGCTTCGTCCAGCACGAGAATCTTCGAATCAGCGACGATCGCTCGAGCGAATGAGATCAACTGCCTCTGGCCCAGTGATAGGTTTCCACCACGCTGTTCGAGCATGGTTTCGTACCCGTCTGGGAGATTCATGATGAAGTTGTGGGCACCAACTGCCTGTGCTGCTTCAACAACCTCTTCACGAGTTGCATCTTCCTTGGCGTACCGGATGTTCTCGTAAATCGTGCCGGTGAACAGGAACGGCTCCTGGAGCACCATGGAAACGTGCTTCCCGAGAGACTCCTGTGTCATATCACGAACATCGTGACCGCCGACTTTTACCGAACCGTCCCAGATTTCATAGAACCTGTGAACTAGTGAAGTCGTTGAAGTCTTCCCGGATCCGGTAGGTCCAACAAGCGCTACCGTTTCACCCGGATTTACTTTGAAGTTGATGTTCTTCAAAACCGGCTGATCAGGCAGATAACCAAACGTTACATTCTCAAACTCTATTGAGCCGTCAATTTCTTCAGGGGAAACTGCGTTTGGCTTATCCTCAATTTCGACTGGTACGTCGATAACTTCGAAAATTCTTTCACCAGATGCCATCGCTCGTTGCAGAACGTTGTAGTGCATCGTTAGAGCTCGGATCGGGTCGAAGAACCTCTGGATGAATAGTACGAAAGCGACCATCACACCGACTTCGATAGTTCCGTTTAGAACGAAGCTACCTCCCGCAACAACTAGAACAGCGAAGGCTGCTCCAGTCAGTGTGTCGACAATCGGGAGCATCATCACACCGAACTTAGAAGCTCGGTTGGCGGCTCTCAGGTTGTCGGTGGCCCGGATGTCGAACAGGTCGTAATTGACGTACTCCCGCGACATACCCTGTACAGCTCGAATTCCGTTGATGTTTTCGGCAAGTGCGCCGGATACGATCGATGAGTTGATACGGGCTTGCAGGAACGCTCGACGAGCGTACGGGAGCCAGATAATTCGGACGATGAACAACGCCGGAACAACCGCGAGGGTCATCAATCCGAGGCGCCAGTCCATCCAGACCATCGCTCCGATAATTCCAATCAGGAGGATGAAGTCTCCGATAGCGAAAACGGCTGTTTGCAGAAACTCTTGCAGAGCAGCAACGTCACCTTGAAGTCGAGACATCATTCGACCGATTTCCGTCTTATCCATGAACGACAGTGATACGCGCTGGAGGTGGAGGAACATTGCCCGTCGCATATCGACGAGAATTCTTTCGGCAACCCTTCCGACAATGAGTTCCTGGAAATAGTTCGAGATGTAGTTGAATATCACCGCACCTAGGAACACGAAGACGAGGTTTCTTAATACGTCCCTGTCGAATTCGCCAGGCACTAAGGCGCGGTCAAAAACGTCCCTTACGATCAGCGGAATTGCTACAGATGTAATCGTGAATACAACGACGGCAAGAATGGCTACCCATACAAGCGTTTTGTACACGGCAACATATTTCATGAACCGGCTTATTACCTGTCCATTGAAGGCCTCTCCGAAGAACTCTTCATCTTGCTGAGTACTTCGTTTTACTGACGCCTTAGGCGGAATTTCGTGACTTCGGTCTTGGTTGGTTTTAGTAGCCATTACGCATCCTCCTCATTTCCGAGAGGATTCACATCATCGGTTGGCCTGATCTGAAGTTCATAGAGATCGGCGTAGTGACCACCGGATGCCAGCAGTTCTTCGTGAGTTCCCCGCTCAATGATTCTTCCTTCGTCGAGGAACAGGATTTCGTCAGCGTGCATTAGTGAACTGAGACGGTGAGAAATAATGATCGTTGCTCGGTCTTTAGTCACGTCCTGAAGTGCCGCTCGAATGCGTTGTTCGGTGGCTGCATCAATTGCGGCAGTGGAGTCATCGAAAACGATCAGTTGCGGTTTCAGCATTATCGAACGGGCGATTGATAGCCGCTGACGTTGACCACCAGAAAGCGAGACACCACGCTCACCAACCATGGTGTTGTAGCCTTGCGGAAGCCGGTCGATGTAGTCGCCGAGTTGTGCGTATTTGGTCGCGTGTTCAACTCGGTCATCTGGCGCCCAAGGGTCACCGTATGCAACGTTGTGTTCAACTGAAGCAGTAAATAGGAATGTGTCCTGTTCCACTACACCGACTGCTCTACGCAGAGAGTCCAGCGTGACATCCCGAAGGTCTTGACCGTCGATCGTGATGTGACCTTTAACAGGATCATAGAATCTCGGAACCAGGTGGGCGATCGTCGACTTACCACTTCCTGGAGGTCCGACAATCCCGACCGTGTGACCAGGCTCAACCTTGAACGAAACGCCGTTGAGAGTGTGTTCACCTTCGTATCCGAAGTGCACATCGTGGAATTCGAGGACGCCCCCTGACAGTTCAAGGTCATGCGCTCCCGGCTTATCCTGAATTTCGGGATCCATGTCGAGAACTGCAAACAGTCGACCACCGGAAGCTGAACCTCGGGCGTAACCGTTGACCATCATTCCGATTTGACGGACAGGTGCGTTCAAAATACTCATGAATGCAAGGAACTGGGTCAGTTCACCTGCAGTCATCTCACCGTCGATTACTCGTTGTCCGCCGACCCACAAAACCGCTGCCATTGCGAGCATGAATGCGAGGGTCATTATCGAAATGTTTGCGGAACGAACACCAACCTGTGTGTTGGCAAGCTGAAGTGCTTCGTTGGAAGCTTCGTCAAACTTTCGCATCTCGTAATCTTGAGAAGCAAACGCTCGAACAACCCTGATTCCGCCAAGGTTTTCGTCCATCACTTTCGTGAGGGCAGACAGTTTCTCCTGGAGGTTGTACCAGTTCCATCGTAACTTCAATCGAGCTGCAGTTGCTCGCCAGGCGACGAACGGTACGAAGCTGAGGCTGATTAGACCAAGGAGCAAGTCGGCAGAAAGCATCAGGTACATTCCTGTGCCAATCAAAACGACAAGGAACACAGTCCGCAACAACGCTGTCTGAACGAACATGCGGACACCCTCAACATCGAGGATTCCTCGTGTGATTAGGTCTCCGGTGTGAACTCCAGCGTGGTAGCTGAACGAAAGTCGCTGAAGCTTTTCGTAGTACAGCATCCGCAACTCGTAACCGATCGATTGACCGACCGATTCACCCATGTAGTTCTGGAACATCGCGGATAGCCCACGACCGACTGATGCAACGAACAGGAGAATCGCTGTGAGGACAAGTGCATCGCGTGCAGCGTCGTCAGAGGCAAGATCGCCATCGCCTAGAAGGTTTTTTGCAGCGTCTACAGCGTCACCAATGAGGAGTGGAATCCAGAGTTGGAATGCTGATGCGAAGAAGATCGCGATGATCCCATACGTCATCCGAGCTCGGTAGCGCAGCGCCATACGCGTTATGCGCATGAACACATCCATCGAATTGGTGCCTTCGACTGGTCTCGACGAAGTTCCTGCTGCTTTGCCTACGGGTTTTGCGGGTATCGTAGCCGTTTGGATTCCTCCCGGATGGTTTTCACAGCCTATAAGCATCGCGCAGCACAACAAGGAATGCGTCGAATTTATTAACCAAATTACGCAAGTGTGGTTACCTGTTGAATTCGCGATACACTCGTTGCTCGACGGTTGTACGCAGAACTATCAAACGACCGTGCCCATTAAATGACATTCAACGATCCTGACAACAAGCTCGCAACTGCCTTCGCAAACCTCGACGCCGGCAACCTGAAGGATGAAATCAAAGAGTCGGCTGAACAAGCCAAGGCTTTAGAGCAGAACCCGTTTGCGATAAGGCAGGCGAGTGTGGATGACGGGCTGATCCTCGAAAGCATCGAGCGCGAAGCGTTCCCCGGAATGCTTCCAGTCACTCGAATTTCTAGAGACTTGCTAAGGGAAAACGGTCTGTATCTGGCTGCTGTTCGCGACTGGACTAACGAAGAACGAGAGCTTGGTCCCAGGCTGGCTGTCGCAACAAAAACCGAGCTGGAAGATGAGAGTTTCTCAGCACGCCTAAAACGCAATTTCGACAAGTTTGTGCTGGACCGCGTGACTAGACCCAGATTGCCATCTGACTACATAGCCGGGTTTATTGGGCTCTGGTTTGTGCTCGATGAGGCACACGTTGTGATCATCGGTCTTCGTGAAACTGAACGTCGCCAGGGAATCGGTGAACAACTCCTGATCAGCGCGATCGAGCAAGCTTCAGATCGAGGTTCACGGGTCGTGACCCTCGAAGTCAGGAAGTCGAACACGCCTGCGATCGAGCTGTACAAGAAGTACGGCTTCCAGGAAGTTGGATTACGCCGCAGGTACTACTCGGACAACGGTGAAGATGCTCTAATCATGACGACGTCTCCAATAGTCAACGAAGATTTTCGATCGCAGTTCGAGCAGTTGGTGAAAAGCCACGCAGGTCGTTACGGATGGGTACGAAGGCCGGGTTATGGCGGTCCGTCTGAGGAGATATCCGAGGACTAGGCGTTCCCGCCGGTTGCTGCCAGGTACAGGAAAACAAGTCCGAACAGGATCGTGATTCGGATGCTCCAGCTGGACCATTTCGATTGGAATTCGCGGAAGTGTTCGACCGAACGCCACTTGCGGCCTCGCCAGGCAAGCTCGTTACCTTTGAACCCAAGGTAAACACTTGCGGCAGCTACAAGACTGAACTGAAGCGCCGGTGGTAAAAGGAACGCACCGAACAGAATCACAGTGTAAGGAACCCCTGAAAAAATCCCCCAAATGGGCGCCAGAAGGAACGCAGCCCAGTTCCAGCCGCGGATTCCAGCTGGTATCGCTCCGTCCTTGAGTCCGGAGGTATTTTCAAGCTGGGGCTCAGGTGCGATTGGTGTTGAAGGATCGAACTTTGAGTATTCGATTCCCGCTTTTTTAGCAGGTGGTTCCGACTCAGCCTGAACTTCATCAGGAGCCGATGTTTCAGGGTTGGCCGTTTCAGAGGTTGGCTGCTGCCGAACGGGCTGAGGTTTGCGTTCAACCGCCGGCGGAGTAGGTGAAATACGAACTGCGTCGTTCATCTCTTCTCCGCAAATCCAGCAGTAGACGGCTTGAGCTTCGTTTGCATTGCCGCAGTGAGAGCACGAGACTAAGCCCAAAGGCGAGTGAGTATCGGAAGTAATTTCGACAATCCGTTCACCACAGCGTGAGCACGCGTAGATTCCGCGAGAGTTCTGGGTACCGCAGTGAGCGCAGTAAACCTGTGCGGACGGATTTGTCGGAGTTGTCATCGAGTTCAGTTTATTCGGACAGTTGCGACTTGTCTTGCAGGCTAGAGCGAATCGACGCTGAGATCGAGCGAGTTCATCAGGTCGGTCAGTTCATCAAGAGTGTCGTCTCCGATCGGCGGTGTTGGCGGGCGAACGTCAGTTCTACTAATGAATCCGCGGCGTTTCATAATTTCTTTTCGTATTGCGAGCGAGACACCGGCCGAATTTTCGTAACGGATGATTGGCAACCACTTGTAAAAAATCGACCTGGCGCGTTCGGTGTCACCTTCGGACATGTAGCGGTGAATCGCAACGAGAACTTCTGGATATGCAAACCCGGTCATCGTTCCAACAGCACCTCGGCGCAGTTCTTCGAATAGAAACGCCCCCCCGAGTCCACCAAAAATTCCCATAGAACCGTTGGTGGCTTCTTTGACTCGTGTGACTTTCTGAGGTGTTGGCGGGTCCTCAAGTTTCAAATATTTTGCGTCAGGCAGTTCACCGTGGAGTTTTGCGATGAACGCTGGGTCCATGTGAACACCGGTTTGTTCTGGCAAGTCCTGAACGACGATTGGAATCCGGGTGACTTCCTGAGCGGCTGCGTAATAACTGAAAGTCGATTGCGGGTTCGGTTTAGCCAGTTTTGCTGGTGCGATCATCACCGCTGTAGCACCTGCTGACTGAGCTTCTTTTACCCGCTCTGCAACTGCCCGACCACTCTCTGCACTAACTCCAACAGTCACTGTCAGGTCGTCACCAGCAGCAGCTTTAACCGCTTCGATAATTGGCAACCGCTCTGAGTCGATGAGGCGATGAGCCTCACCCATCACCCCAAGGGTTACGACTCCTCTGCAACTGGCAGACCTTGCCGCATTCACCAATGTTTTCAATGAGTTCGCGTCTACATCTCCGTTTTCATCGAACGGTGTAGGCAACATGAAGTGAATGCCGTTCAGACTGTTATCTGGCAATGTGGACTCCTGGAATCGGTAACTATGGATGAGCGAATCGCTAAATAGTGATCTCTCGTACCGAGGGAATCAATAGCTTCCAGAACTGAGGCGCATGCCTCAATTAGTTTCTTCAGGGATTCCTTTGCTAAAATGCCCCGCAATGTTGAATAAACCTGACTCGCAAACCTGTCTTTGTACTTGTTGTTCCCAAAACAACGGGTAGAGAGTTCGCGCGTCGCAATTGAACTGACCTGCCCGTAAAGGCGGGTTTTTTATTTTTAGGGCTGAACCATTTCAGTTAAGGAAAGAGGAATGAAGCGGTGACGACAAGTCGTGTAGACACAAAGGATTGGATTCCTGATCCCGACAACGCTCATGTTCTCAAGATTGACGGTCCCGAAATCGCCAATTTCGAGGATCAGGTAAAGCTGTTCCAGTCAGGAGAAAAGGACGAGGTCGAGTTCCTCCGTTTTAGACTCCGGCAAGGCGTGTACGGACAGCGACAGCCAGACCGCCAGATGATCCGTGTAAAACTGCCGTTTGGTGGAGTTACCGCAGACCAGATGGATGTGCTCGGTGTGGTCGCCGAAAAATTCGCTCCCCTTAAGAAGGGACACATTACGACACGTGAGAACGTTCAGTACCACCACGTGCCGCTTGAAGAGACAACCGATCTTCTCCGCATGATCGGTGACGCAGGAATGACCAGCCGTGAGGCTTGCGGTAACGTCGTTCGAAACGTTGTTGCTCACCCTTCCGCAGGAGTATCGAAGACTGAAGTATTTGACGTAACTCCTTACGCTGCTGCGTACGCCCGTTACTTCCTACGACACCCCACCACTCAGAACATGCCACGCAAGTCCAAGGTCGCCTTCTCTGGATCCGAGGATGACGAGGCGATGGTTCTAATGCACGACGTGGGAATGCTCGCCCGAGTCAGGGATGGCAAGCGCGGCTTCAAGATCGTGGTCGGCGGTGGACTTTCCACCATGCCATCAATGGCAGAGACTGTTTCAGAATTCGTTCCAGTCGAGAAATTCATTAAGCACTGTGAAGCTGTGCTTCGAATCTTCAACCGCCAGGACGAAGAGCGAAAGAGCATCATGAAGGCACGAATCAAGTTCACGATTAAGCGCCTTGGAATCGAGAAGTTCCGTGAAATGGTTGCCGAAGAACTTGAAGGAGACTGGGCGAAGAAAGAAATCGACCTCGAATCTTTGATGTTCGTAGACGACGAAGAAGCCGATGCTCCGGGTGTCCCATCGGACGCTACACCGGCACCGACTGACGATGCTGCATTCAACGAGTGGAAGCGCACAAACGTTGTCGAGCAACGACAGGACGGATTCAACATGGTGTTCGTCCGAGTCGAGCGAGGTGACGTTTACGCCAATCAGTGGTCGCAGCTTGCCGACATTTCTCGAAAATTCGCTGGTGGTCGTGCTCGACTCGACCAGCAGCAAAACCTCGTTTACCGCTGGGTCCGAACTGAGTCGTTGTACGACATCTACCAGGCATTGGGTGACATCGGATTCTCGGCAGCTGGTCGAGAGACAATCCGAGACGTTGTCACCTGTCCGGGTACAGACTCTTGCAAACTCGGAATTACATCTTCGATGGGTCTGAACAAAGCACTCGGAGAAGCACTCGACGAAATGGATACTTCGGATCCACTCGTTGAGAAAATGCACATCAAAGCAAGTGGTTGCCCGAACTCATGTGGGCAGCACCACATCGCAAGCATTGGTTTCCACGGTGCAGTAATGAAGGGACCTGGTGGTCAGGTGCCTGCGTACGAACTGTTCCTTGGTGGGCGATCGAATGAGAAGGAAGGCACCCGTATTGGTGCTCGAGTGAAGGCTCGAATTCCTGCGAAGCTCGCACCAGAGGCCCTTAAGCAGGTTCTGGATACTTACAAAGAGAACCGAAACGATGGCGAAGAGTTCGCAGACTTCATCGACCGGTTTGGAACCGACTACTTCGAGCAAGAATTTGGAAAGCTCAAGACCCAGGTTGGACCGCTCGACCGAGATCACATTGAAACCTACATGGACTGGGGTAAGACCGTGATTTACAAGTTGGAGCGCGGTGAAGGTGAGTGTGCCGTTTAGGCTAGCTAGCTAGACCAAAAAATACAAAAGGGCAGCGAGCGATCGCTGTCCTTTTTGATTAACCCTTACTTGTTGTCGGGATCTCCGAAGTCGAGAATCTTGCCGCGACCTTGAGGCTTGTTTTCTGATTTCTCAGGTTTCGGTTCGATGCGCCGACCTCTCCAGTACTTGGCTGGTGGGTCTTGACGCTCGGTGCTTCGACCCCGCCAATTGACCTGTGGTTGGCGTCCACGCTTAAACCACAAGTAGTAACCAAGGCCGAACGAGGCTATCCCGAGTACAGCGAACGGCATTTGCATCGTCGGTAAAACAGCGGCACCGATCAAGAAAACAACTCCCGCCAAAATGGCTGTTCCTGAGTTCAGTGATATTGATCGCTTACGGGCGGGATTGGCCGATTTTTTAACAGTAGGACTAAACGGAACAAAGTCCTTTTGTTTGCCTGTTTTCTTTTCCGAATCGGCAATGATCTGGTCGATTTCGCGTTCGAATTTTGGTTTATCTGGCGTATCTGGCATTGAAGAAACCTGCAAGGTGAACGGCAATCACGTTGCTATACTCGAATTCGTTCTCCTGCGACATTTATCATCGCACACCACCCAGATAGTAAATAGGTAATCGCACCACATCATGCCGGACATCGAGTACGACAATTTCGTCAAGATAAACCTTTACAAACTCAACCCGGAATTCCGACGACTCGATTCTGACGAGCGAGAAAACGCGAAGCGCGAATTCGCATCGGTGATCTCTGCGTGCTCAGCTGAAAACGAGATCAGGACGTTCAGTACCGTTGGAACACGCGCCGACGCCGAATTGATGACAATTCAGGATTCTCCGTCGGTCTATGCTTTCCACGAGACTGCCAAGAAGATCAACCAGACTCAACTTGGAAGCTTCCTGGACCAACCGTATTCGTACCTGTCCATCCGGCGTAAAAGTCGTTACAAGCACGGCGGTGGGGCACCTGATTTGAAGGAAAGCTACAAGTACATGGTCGTCTACCCGATGACGAAGACTCGGCCGTGGTACGAAAAATCTATGAAAGAACGCCAGGAAATGATGAACGATCATTTCCGAGTCGGTCATAAATATCCGATGGTCAAGATCAACACGACTTACGCGTTCGGCCTGGATGACACCGAGTTCGTCCTTGGATTTGAAATGGATGACCCATCAGACTTCGTTTCACTGGTTATGGATTTGCGTGAAGTCCCAGCGGCACAGTTCACTGCAACTGAGATCCCGATTTTCACGACGATCAACATGCCAATTGAGGAAGCTCTTGACGCAATGGTTTAGCGTTGATCACCGGATTTGAAGCAACTAAAAAGCCCCGATCAAATGATCGGGGCTTTCGTTTTTGATCAGTTAGTAGCTTACTAAGCGTTTGCGCCAGGCTCTGATGAGTCGTAGTCGTAATCGTAGTTGAGCTTGATGAATTCCTGCTGGTCTGCAGGAACCTGGTCTTCCGGGAAGATCGCGTTTTCTGGACATACTGGCTCGCACGCAGCACAGTCGATACATTCATCCGGGTTGATGAACAACTGGGTGTCACCTGGCTTCGAGTAGATGCAGT
>CAYYMP010000020.1:0-24512 GCA_964472915.1 uncultured Dehalococcoidales bacterium
CGAGCACAAATAAAGGTGTCTACGAAATCCGTAACCCTGCGGGGATCAATAGTCGTGAAAGTTTAAATACAAAAGAGCTCGCCACAACGGCGAGCTCTTTTACAAAGATCTGTTCTATTTATGCGGCTTTTTCTTCGTACCGGGCGTTTTCAGACAACCCGATTCGTGCGCTCAGAACTCCGAGTTCACTCTTGAACGTCACGAGAATCTGCTTTGGAACTGTAGATGTCAGTGTTGAGCCACGAGGTTCAATGATCACCGGTGGGCTAATGTCACAGGTGAATCCGTTGGCTGCCAATTCAGTGGCTGCGTTTCCTGTAATAACGTTTGCGATTTCACCAAGAGCTGAGAGAGCCATTGGGTCACGAGCATCCATGTCCTCGCCGATCATTCGACGAACAACTTCTTCGGATACCTCGTCACTGAACCCGTAAAGAACATTTCCTTCGAGTTTTCCGCTTACACCGATTATGGCGGTGATGTCGTCAGTGGTGTACTGGTATGAGACTGCTTCTGCACCAGCGATTTCGAGTGGAGTCCCGAATTCCTTCTGCCAGACCATCTGGGCAGGTCCAAGGAATGGGTTTACAAACTCTTGCCGCATGAGTAAGAACCTTGACCTTTTGAGGTTGTTTCTTGCATCCCCTTTGAGATGCTTTCTTTTGGTTGAGGCTGAATCCCTGTTGGTGTTCTGACCTCATTCAATGGCTACAACTCTATGGCGCGGCAAATTGTGAGACATCGGTAAAACTACCTAGTGGCGCCCCAGTAATCACGAGTAATTACGATAAATCGCTAGCGGTTTTGATCGGCAGTGCGGATGCCCGCTCTACTCCGGCGGCGAGAAGTTCATAGCTGCAACCGACAACAAGGCATTGATGTCGGCGAGCCTGGGCGGTTTGTGGACAATCCCGATTACTCGAGTTGAAATGCTGTCTAAGTCAATTCGATTGTCAGCGTAACCAGTCATGAAGATCACATCGGTGTCTGGCGAGTTGTTCTCAACAAAGTCCGCCAACATACGACCGTTGAGTTTCGGCATCTCGATATCGGTGATTACAACGTTAAATGGTTCGCCGTTGTTCATGTGTTCAAGAATCAGTTCAGATGCTTCTGGACCGCCGTCGGCTGACATGGCACTGTGACCTTCGGCCGACAACATTTCTTCGACGACCATCCTTAGCATCGGCTCGTCATCTACGACCAAAACTTTTAGAGATTGTGCTGTTGCTGAGTCATCTTCGGCCGCACGAGTCGTTACTACCCGTTCGTTCTTAATCGGGAATGTAAGTTCAACTACAGTTCCGACTGGCGAGTTCTGTGAAATCTTCAACTTGCCCTGATGCCGTTCCATCACCTGCTGAACCATCGGTAATCCCAAACCGGTGCCAGCATCTCCTTTTGTAGTGAAGAACGGCTCTATGGCGCGGCTGGCAATTTCCGGTGACATTCCCGAGCCAGCGTCTTTTACCGCAATTGTTACCTGAGTTGGGTCAGGTGCACTTTCTGCCTCTGTATCTGGATCGGAAGACAGCGCAATTTCAATGTTTCCACCCGATGGCATTGCGTCAACAGCGTTCAGAACAAGATTGGTCAGGGCTTCACGGATTTCTGTGTCTATTCCACTGATAGGCGGGATTGCTCTGCCGAAATCGGTTGTGATTCTTATTTCACCCTCAGGGTGGTCTTGCCATGTCGGTCGAGTGAGTTCAATTGTTTCTTTCACGATCTGTCTGAGATCAACTACGCCGACTTCGGCAACGGCCGCTTCTCTATCGCGGTACATCTGCCTCATCCGCTCGACGATTCTCGAAATATCCAGTGCTGCGAGTCGGATAAGTTGAAGGAGCTTGCGAGAATCTTCAGAAAGTTCGCTCGACTCTTGAAGCAACATGTCGGAAAAGCCGATGACTGGTGACAGCGCGTTATTGATGTCGTGCGTAATACCTGATGCCATCTGACCAAGCGCACGCAGCCGTTCCTGTCGCATTGCCTGCTGGCGGGTCAAGACAAGCTGTTCGTTGGTAGAGCGCAGATCATCAACCAGGCGTGCTCCGTAGATTGCCTGAGCCGTGTGACCCCCAATCGCGTTCAGCAGTTCAATTTCAGCATCTCCAAGCGATTCAGGAGTGGTGAGGGCAATAAGCAGCATTCCGTACGCTTCTCCGCCAGAACTGATTGGCTGCGTCATTACGGTCTTGAGACCGCCATCTGCTAGAGAGTGGGTCAATGAATCCTGAGCTGTATCATCGTCTTCTAGATTGAACAACCTAGTTTGTTGAAGATCTCCGAGGATGAGGGATTTTTGCGCAATACTCCCGTGTTCGAATTCCTTCTGAGGCTCTCCGAACGTGTGGAGGATTTGTAGTTCTCCCGTCAGTACATCCGTGACCATTCCTGCGGCGAAATCGGCTGGGAGTAGTGTCCCAGTTTGTTCGACAGCGGTGCGCATCACAGATTCAATATCATGTGCTGCCGAGATCGAAGTTGTTATCGAGTTGAGTGTCGTTATTCTCGCCAGTCGACGGAGGGTGTCAGCGGCCTCACGCTCTGCGGTGATGTCCCGCATAATCACCATGCGACCGGATGGCCCGTGAGACTCTTGAAGTTGGTTTACAGTTACCGAGTAAATGGCCACTGTGCCATCTTTTTCAACTTCGAGCTCTAATGCCTCAGCTGATTCGGGCGGTGCCAGTTGACACAGATAGTGATCCTCTTGGACTCCGACGACCGCATCACAAATATGAGTTCCGACGGGATGTTCATCTGGACGCGTCAACAGCTTGTGGGCTGCCGGATTAATCTCCACGATCTGACCCGCTGGATCGATCACAAACATCGCCTCGGGTATTTGAGCGACCAGCACATCAACCGCTACAGGTACAAGGTCGAACAGTTTAAACCGAATGAATCCGAACGCCACGATCACGCTGGAAGCGGTGAACGACATGGGAGTTGGGTCGAATTCACCAAGCGGATTCAGATCAGTAAGGAAAACGAGGTTGGCGATGAGTGGGATAACTCCGGCAGCCATAGTCGTGACCATCTGGCTGCGAAACATCGATACTTCGGTGAATGCTCTGTAAAGAAGTAACCCGAAGCCCCCAAAGAACATCGCATACGAGTAGACCCAACCGACCCAGAACCAGGTGCCTCGTTCGAAAACTATTGATATACCCTCGGAGGCGCCGACAAGTTCAACTTTGTTCCACATCAGGTGGTGGGAGCTGTTTGTACTCGTGAGCACCACCGTGATAACCGGAATTATCAGTACAAGTGCGACGTATTGTGGTTTGACTTGGCGGATACGACCCGTTAGTTGAGCAGCAGTCAGAAACCAGAACACCGGAACGGTCGATATCCCGACGTATTCAATCGGAATGAGTCGGAGTTTCTCATCCAGGTCATTGACTACAACTTCGAATCCATATCCGATCGACCAGGTTGCTGCGGCTATCATCAGCCACGCAACGTATGCGGCACCTGGAGCTCTTCGTCGACTCCACATGAACGCAGTCATCATGAGCGCAGTTACTGCTCCGACGAAGGTGGCTGATGCCACGAATATTGACGAACCGAAAAATTCCAAGGCGTTCTACTCAACTGGTGAAGACCGAATCGTACATCACCATATTCGGATCAGGTCATGTATGAGAATCCGAGACTGAGCGAGAGTCTAGCTCAATCCTTCAACTCGCCAATCGACTGCAAAGCAGCGCGGATATATCCGTAGCAATATGCGAATGCGACGGTGTCGGCGTTTGCTCCCGAAATTTTCGGTGCGTGGTCGGGCATGATCATCCCGTCGTATCCGACTTCCTGGTAGACCTTTGCAGCCTCGATCATGTCGATGTCGCCTTCGTCCGGAAATGTTTCTTCGAACGCGAGTTTCTTACCGGCAATGTTTCGGAAATGAACATTGAAAATCTTCTTCCGTTCACCGAACCAACGGATTACGTCGAAAATTTCCTTGCCGGGATCTTCCAACATTTCTGAGATAGTGCCCTGGCAAAAGTTAAGACCGTGAATCGGGCTCTCGTGCATTTGCACAAATTTTTTCATGCCGTCGACCGTACCCAGTACACGTGAGACACCACGGTACCCGTCGGGAGTGTGTGGGTCGTGAGGGTGGCAGGCGAGCTTAATGTTGTGTTCTTCAGCGACCGGCACAATTCGTTCGAGAAAATAATCGATTCGCTCCCAGTATTCGTCAGCCGAGACTTCTCCCCAAATACCGGGTGGTTCATTGGCGTCCAGTTCGTCGTAGTAGAAGCTGGACCGCAACGCTCCTCCGCGGCCCTGCCTTGGCTCCGACCGGGTGATCCCGATAATGAACAGTCGATATTTCACAGCAGGAATTCCTGCCGCGGCACACGCTCGAATTATGTTCTGGCAAACCTCGATTTCTTGGTCACGATCAGGTGAAATACCTAGAGTGATGTTCGGAGAAAGTCCATCTTCTGGTTTCGTGCCGATGGGCAGCGCAACCATATCGACCTTGATGCCGTAGCTTTCTACCTTTTCTCGGTACGCATTCAGCACGTCCGCGGTCCATGTATCAGCAGATCCTGGTGGATACCCGTTGATGTGATTTACGCCAAGTTGCGCCAGTACTTCGTAATCAACATCGCTGTGAATCGGGTATTGAGTGCCAACGTACATAGGGGTCCGTCCAGGAATTACACGTGTGAATCACGCCGGTTCAGGTGTTTTCGGATGTGCACACCTGTATCGTGCCAGCGATGAAATTTGCCGCAGATTACACACCCACAAATAGGTGAGCAAGGAACTGAGCATGACGTTTGGAGTAGCTGTATTAGGAACAGGAAGAATTGGCGGAGGTTATGTCGATGTATCCAAGGAAACTCCTGGTGCTCGAATGGTGGTTGTCGCTGAACCGAGGGAGGAACAGGTTGCTCCGCTCAAGGAGAAACACCCAGACGTCGAGTTTGTTGCGGACTTTCGAGAAGCAATCAATCGGGATGATGTCGACATAGTTATCTGCACGCTCCCGCACTGGTTACACAAAGACGCTGCAATTGAGGCAGCTCGTGCCGGCAAACACGTCTATACCGAAAAACCTACCGCTGCCTGGTTAGCGGATGGCGAAGAGATGATGGGCGAAGCGCAGAAAGCCGGTGTGAAGCTGATGACTGCTCACACCCAGCGTTACTTTCCTTCGGTAATTGCGATTCAGGAAATTATTCGTTCAGGCAGATTCGGCAAACCAATCATGGCTCACGACATCTGGCACTTTGACTACCGTCCGCAGGTACGCCCACCTTGGATGCTTGATCGAAAGTTTGGCGGCGGAATGGGACTAATGGCGGTCATACACCAACTGGATCGCTTGCTCTGGTTTTTCGGTGATGATGTTCTCTCGGTTACGGCGAGGGTAGGAGCGCTTACTCACCCGGAGCAGGACAAATCCGATGATTCGGCTATGTATTTTTTGCGTTGGAAAAACGGGATGGTTGCGACACTCTCCATGTGTGCCTGGCGAGGAGGGGCGACGGAATACGGCGGCGACGTTTTCTTCGAGAACGGGATGGCGAAATTTCGTATTTCCTACGGTGGTGAAGGCGATGACACAGGGGTGTGGGTAGCAGATTCCAAAAAAGGTGAATGGACATTCGAGCCAGTTCCTGAAACAAACTCATTCCAGGACGAATTTTCGGCTTTCATCAAATCACTAGAACGCGGAGACGAAGACACACCTGTTCCTCAACAATACGGTCTGAGGATTCTGAAAATCCTGGAAGCCGCTGAAGAATCATCTCGCACGCAGCAGGAAATATTCATCGATTAAAAGACAGTGGCGTTGAGGTGTATCAACGCCACTGCTGAATTATTTTATGTGTCGGGTCCTAGCAACCCAGGTTCATTACTTTTGTCCAGGCACTTACAAAGTCCTGCACCAGTTTGCTTGAACCATCGTCGCTGCCGTAAATCTCTGCGACCGCGCGCAACCGAGAATCGGCTCCGAACACCAGATCGGCGCGGGTTCCTGTCCACTTCTTCTCGCCTGAGACTCGATCGTAACTCTCGTACGTGTTCGAGTCCGATCCAGGTGCCCAATCGACCGACATGTCCAAGAGGTTTACAAAGAAGTCGTTCGAAAGTGAACCAACATTGTCGGTAAACACACCTGCCTCTGAACCTCCGTGGTTCGCTCCGAGAACTCTCAATCCACCAACGAGCACTGTCATTTCAGGCGCCGTGAGGGACAGCATGTGCGCTCGGTCGAGCAGCATTCTTTCAGCATCAACGTCCAAGTCTGCTGCATGGAAGTTGCGGAACCCGTCAGACTTCGGTTCAAGGACAGCGAAGGACTCGACATCTGTTTGTTCTTGAGATGCATCGCTACGTCCTGGTTGGAACGGTACTTCCACATCATGCCCCGCGGATTTTGCCGCTTTCTCAACGGCAACTCCACCAGCGAGAACGATCAGGTCGGCAAGCGAAACTTTCTTGTTACCACTCTGGCGTCCGTTGAAGCCCGACTGAATCTTCGAAAGTGCCTCGAGAACATTCGCCAATGCCTCAGGCTCGTTTGCTTCCCAGTCTTTCTGTGGAGATAAACGTAACCTAGCACCGTTTGTGCCACCTCTTTTGTCAGTAATCCTGAACGTCGATGCGGATGCCCACGCTGTGCCAACGAGCTGGCCGACGGTCAGATCGGATTCCAAAATCTCTTGTTTGAGTTCCGCAATATCCTTGGAGTCGATCAGTTCGTGATCTACGGCTGGGACGGGGTCTTGCCATATCAATTCTTCGGAAGGTACTTCAGGACCGAGATAGCCTGCGATCGGTCCCATATCCCGGTGAGTTAGCTTGAACCAAGCCCGTGCAAAAGCGTCCGCAAATTCATCGGGGTTCTCAAAGAATCGTCTCGAAATTGGTTCGTATATCGAGTCTTCTTTCAGTGCGATATCAGTTGTTGCCATCATTGGCGCGTGGCGCTTGTTCGGGTTGTGTGCATCGGCTACCGCGTCGCTCGCTTGACCGCCGCTCGGTGTCCACTGGTAAGCACCTGCCGGGCTCTTGGTGAGTTCCCACTCGTAACCAAAGAGATTCTCGAAGAAGTTGTTGTCCCACTTCGCTGGCTCGTTTGTCCATGCACCTTCAAGTCCGCTCGTAATGGTGTCCTCACCCGAACCGGTTCCGAGGCTGTTCTTCCAACCAAGTCCCTGTTGTTCCATTGGTGCGCCATCTGGCTCTCGCCCGACGTATTTCTCAGCGTCGTCAGCCCCATGAGTTTTTCCGAATGTGTGACCACCAGCGATGAGTGCCACAGTCTCTTCGTCGTTCATTGCCATGCGTGCGAACGTCTCTCGGATGTCCCGAGCGGCGGCAATCGGGTCGGGTTTTCCGTTAGGCCCCTGCGGATTAACGTATATGAGACCCATCTGGACAGCTCCGAACGGCTTTTCAAGGTCTCGTTCGCCGCTGTAACGCTTGTCACCGAGCCACTCCGACTCAGCTCCCCAGTTGACGTCTTCTTCTGGCTCCCAGACGTCAACACGTCCGCCACCAAATCCGAAGGTTTTGAAACCCATTGATTCGAGTGCAACGTTGCCGACTAGGATCAATAGATCAGCCCAGGAAATGCTGGATCCATACTTCTTTTTGATCGGCCAGAGCAAACGCCGTGCTTTGTCGAGGTTGGCGTTGTCAGGCCAGCTTGCGAGAGGGGCAAATCGGATCGTGCCTGAAGATGCACCGCCTCGGCCATCGTGGATTCTGTATGTGCCCGCGCTGTGCCACGCAAGACGAATAAAGAGAGGGCCGTAGTGCCCGTAGTCCGCCGGCCACCAGTCCTGCGACTCGGTCATGAGTGCGGTGAGGTCAGCCTTGAGTGCCTGGTAGTCCAACTTTCCGAACGCTTCTGCGTAATCGAAATCTTCAGCTTGCGGATTAACCATTTCCGAGTTTTGAGCAAGGATCTTGAGATTCAAGCTCTCTGGCCACCAGTCACGGTTGGATCGGACAGTCCCGGTGGTGTGGGAATAGGCGTTGTGCATTGGGCACCCTGACTTGGATTCTGAAGATTCAGGCATCGGTGGATCGCAGTCCTCTAGATTGGGCGGTTGGTTTCTTAGACAAAGTTTAAATGTACTTTGATGACCTTGTCGACAAACTTGAGGTACACGGAATCTCACTCCTGCGAGCACCTGTATGTAACGTGTTGCTGGCAATGCGCTTACGCTGATGAGGTTTTCCTGAAAATCGAACTGTTCAGCTGCACGGTGCCCGAATCGCGATAGACGCTCAATTGATTCGTTTATAGCATCACGCTCAACACACCTCTTAGAAAGTCGTTATTTCCAAATGATCCAACCTCGTAAATTTTTCACTCGGAACCTTCAATCATTATTTTTCCGGGTTGCGATAGTTGGGTCGTTGCTCGTGATTTTCGTTGCTGTGGCCTGCAGCAGCGAGAGTGACGATAAATTACCGGTGCACGACGCAGCAGACGCCGAGCGGGAGGTGTTTGTTGATGGTCTCACCTCTCCTCGTGGACTCATAATGGATTCAGAGGGGAACCTGCTAATTGCTGAAGTCGGTGGTGGTCGACTCTTGAAAGTAACTCCTGCCGGAGAACTTCAAGAGATTGCGACCAAGCTACCGCACGCACTCAATACCGGACCTGACAACGCATATCGGGCCGGTCCGTCCGCTATCAGTCTCCTCGATGGCGAAACCTACTTCATTACAGGCGAATTCCGAGGCAGTTTTTCATCCCGAATGTTCGTACTCACGGATGAACCAGGATTCGAGCCTGTAACTGACGCGATTGATCCGTACGCACCGCTTTCCAACCGTTTCTCCAACCCGTATGACATAGTCGATGCACCTGAAGTCGGTGGATGGGTCGTTGCGGAGCCAGGTGGAAACTCGCTTCTCGCAGTTGATCGTGATGGAACCGTTCGCGATTACATCGTTTTCGAGAATTTTGAGGTTCCAGATGTCGAGCTCCCCATCGAAACAGTCCCAACCGGTATAACTCGAGGTCCCGATGGTGCGCTCTATGTTGGCATTCTCACAGGTTGGCCACACCCGAAAGGTGCGGCAAGTGTATGGCGAGTAGAAGACCTGAACAACGACGGTGATGCCATGGACGAAGGTGAAGCGACCGAGTACGTCACTGGACTTACCGCAGTAACCGACGTGATTTTCGGTACAGATGGAACTCTGTATATAGCCGAATACTCGCTGGATACCCAGACGGTGTTTTCAAGTACCGACTACAGCGAGAGTTCCGCGGCACACCCGGGTCGAGTTCTTGCCTGGAAGGATGGCGAACTGAGCGTGTTCGTCTCTAGCGCCGTGTCACCGACCGGCCTGTGGGCGACGGATTCGACTCTCTACATCAGCGAAGAGTACGCCGGAAAAGTGACTAAACAGCCAATCAATTAGGCGTAGGAATGAAAAATGGCGGAGGGGACAGGATTCGAACCTGCGGTCGCCTTACGACGACACTTGTTTTCAAGACAAGCGCATTCAACCACTCTGCCACCCCTCCGCGGAGATGCGGACGTCCGACCAAGAATCAATTCTAATCACAGTCGTGGGATTCTTGAAATGACGATTTCTACGATTTCCTCAGAGATTGAAAACTACGAAATTGTCATTCATAGCGGATAATTGTCCACAGGTGGTTCGTTCTTCGTGTTGCGTTCCACACTGAAAGGTAGGCACTCATGACCATTCGTCAGCTGCTCGAAAATTCGGGTATGTTTGTGATCCTGCTTGGTGCCGCGATCGCCATCATCGGAATCGTTGTGCTGATCGTCAGTGAAGAGACCTGGATTTTTTACGCGATCGGTTGGGGTGTAACTGCTCTGGGAGCGGTAATACTTTTTTGGTCGGTTCTGCGTGATCGACTGCGAGATCGTAAATCGGAAGATCTCGACGATGTTGGGTTCAACTAGGACTTTCTGCTTCCGATCTACTTCTGACAATTCCAGCAGAAGTAGGAAGTCCTCGTTCCGAATTTCACCGTTTTGAGCGGGATTTCACATCTTGGACAAAACGACCACGGTTTGCGATGCAGTTTCATACGGTCGTCGTACGCATCGACGATGTACGGTCGACCACGATCATCAGGATTGCTCAGGATGAACTCAAGCGCATGCTCTAGAGATTCGTGAATCGCGGGCAGCAAGGCAATCCGTTTCGTTTTCGAAATTCGGTGGGCCTTTCGCGTGGGCGACACCTTGATCTTGTGCAGCGCCTCGTCTGCATAGATATTCCCTACACCTGCAATCACCGATTGATTGAGCAGTAGCGGCTTTATTTGCGCTTTTCGATCGCCGATAACTTCGGCGAATTCTGCTGGAGTGATCGACGATTCGAGAGCGTCGGGGCCAAGGCCTTCGAAAGCTTCATCGGTTGATTCGAAATATCTGAGAGATGCCCAGCGTCGGTAGTCTTCGAGACTCATCCTGAAACCAGAATTCGACTCGAACAACGCCCTCGAAAATCTTCCAGGTTGCTCGTCCCGGTCAAGGATGTTCACCTGACCTGTCATGCCCATGTGCAACCCGAGCACGCCGTCGTCGAGCACGGCTGCTAGTTGCTTGCCACGACGCTCGACTGATCTGACCGTCCTGCCTTCGACTTTCTCGATGCCGCTGATGCTGCCGGTCCCCTTGTTCGGACTCGGTTTGTCTTCGAGAGTTATCCGGTCGAACGTCGCACCAATCATCCCGTTTCCAACGAGATAGCGACGTAGCGATTCAACTTCAGGCAGTTCGGGCATTATTCAGATAAAAAATCGACCTTGTTGGAGAGACCTTCGGTGAGGTGGTGAGAACCGGGCTTATCCTTCGACAGGCTCAGGATGACTGGGGGCGACAGTCGAAACCTATAGAGCTCACTCGTCCACGGAATCCATGTCGCCCCATGTTGGGCCGGTCTTTGCTTCGACAAGTAGTGGAACACTGAGATCCATCGCAGCGGGCATCAATGATGTAACCATCGACTGCATTTCCATGAGTTCACCGGGGGCAACTTCGAAAATAAGTTCGTCGTGGACCTGGATCGACATTTTTGACTGCATCTTCTGGTTCTTCAGCTCGGCATCAATATTGATCATTGCCAGCTTGATCACATCTGCTGCCGTCCCCTGGATCGGCATGTTTACTGCAACTCGCTCCGCGGCCGCGCGATGGCCTGGGTGTCCGGCATCTATATCGGGTAGATAGCGACGTCTGCCAGTAATTGTCTCGGCAAACTTGTGGTCACGGGCTTTCTGTTTCACCGATTCGATGAAATCACGAATCCCAGGGTATTTGCCGAAGTACAGATCGATAAATTCCTGGCCTTGCTGGCGAGTGAGATCTGTCTGCCGCGCAACACCTACCGGCCCGAGCCCGTAAATCACTCCGAAATTCAGAATCTTGGCAATTCGACGTTGATCCGATGTCACGTCCTCGACACCGTACATGGCGCGGGCCGTCGCAGCGTGAATGTCTTCGCCATTCTTGAATGCTTCCAGGAGTCCCGGTTCCTGCGACAGGTGCGCAAGAATTCTCAACTCGATCTGCGAGTAGTCAGCCGCAAGAAACTGCCAGCCATTCGATGCGTCTGCAACAAACGCCTTGCGTACCCGTCGACCTAGTTCAGTTCGGACAGGAATGTTCTGCACATTTGGATCAGTACTGGAAAGTCGGCCCGTTGCAGATCCAACCTGGTTGAAGCTCGTGTGCACCCGCTGGGTGTTTGGATTGACCAGCTGTGGTAGAGCGTCGACATATGTTGATTTGAGCTTGGTGAGTTCGCGGTATTTCAGCACCGCGTCTGCAATCTGATAAACGCGGTCGTCGAGTCCTTCGGTATCTCGAATTTTGTCGAGTGCGGCGGCGTCCATCGACCAACCAGTCTTGGTTTTGCGCGTTTTTGGGGCACCAAACTCATCGATCAGGAGATCGGCGATTTGTCGATTTGATGCCAGGTTCAAATCACGACCACCGACGACTGCGGTCGCTGCCTGTTCGATTTCCTGGATGTCACCCGCCAGTTGCTCAGAAAATTCGGCTAACGCAGTCTTGTCGATCAGCATTCCGTTCTGCTGCATCTCGACAATCACAGGTAGGAGCGGAAGTTCGATTTCCTCGTTCACATAACGAGCGTTGTGCTCGTCGATTTCTAGTTCGAAGTGTTCTTTTAACCGCCATGTGAAGTCGGCGTCAGCTGCAGCGTAAGGACCTGCTTTTTCAATCGGTACCTCAGCCATTGATATTTGCTTACGACCAGTTCCGATCAACTCTTTGATTTCGGTCATTTCTGCCTGGAACAGTTTCAGCGCAAGCTGCTTGAGTCCGATCGCACGTTCACCGCACAATGCAGCAGCGATCATCGTGTCGAACGAAAGATTTTCGACGTCAATGCCAGCTGTTGCGAGCACCATCATGTCGAAGTTCGCGTTATGCGCGATCTTCTTGATTTTCGAGTCTTCGAACAATGGGCGAAGTGCAGCCAGGGTTTCAGCGAAGGCAGGTTGTTCACCTTCGGTATGACCAACCGGTACGTACCAGGCATGTTCAGATTTTATCGAGAAAGACAAGCCGACCAGGTCAGATGTCATCGAATCCAGTCCGCTTGTTTCCGTGTCGAAAGCGAACTCTCCAGACTCTTTAAGCTTTTCGATCATCGAGTCGAGTTGGTCAGAGTTTGAAACGATCTCGTAATCACCAAGTGGTGCTGGAACCTCGATCAGCGCAGCAGTTTCGGATACTCCCGGTAAGCTGGTCTGGCCGTTGGTTTGATCGGCTGGAACGTCCCAGCCCGGGGCAGTTTCAGCAACCTCTTGCTCGGATTTTGGAAGTTGTCCAACTACCCGGCGCAGCTCATAGTTCATTAGCGCTTTGACAACGGACTCGCGATCAAAGTCGCCAAACCTCGATTTATCAGCGTCGAACTCAACTGGAACGTCGCGAATGATGGTCGTTAGCTCCAGTGCCAGGGCGGCCGTGTCCCGATGTTCGTCGAGAAGGTTCATGGTCCGCTTCGCACCGCGTAAACCTTCGATTTTTTCGACCTCTTCTAATTGACTGAAAAGTGAATCGAAGTGACCTAATTTCTTGAGAACGGTACGTGCGGATTTCTTTCCGACTCCAGGCACTCCGGGTATGTTGTCGGAAGGATCACCCTCAAGTGCCTTGATCTCCGCGATGTATTCGGGACCCAAACCGTCGTATCTCTCGGTAACCGCAGCTGGATCGTACGTCTTCATGTCGCCGAAACCGGTGTACATGAGGAGCGATGTGTTCTCATCGACAAGCTGAAGTTGATCTGCGTCACCGGTGAGAATCAGGGTTTTATAGCCATTCTCGACAGCTTGTTTTGAGAGTGTGCCGATCAGGTCGTCGGCTTCAAAACCGTCATACTCATAAACAGGCACACCTAACGAACCGAGGATCTCTTTCACGATCGGGATTTGCTCGTGGAGGGCAGGATCGACTTCCTGGCGCTGGGCTTTGTATTCCGGAAATTTCTCTTTACGGAACGTCGGAGCCTTGGTGTCGAACGTCACCGCTATGTGTGACGGAGACTGTTCTCGTAAAACCCTCAGGAACATCGTCATGAAACCGCTCGCACCTGTGGTGTTTTGACCGGTCGAAGTGATCAGGTGTTCCCGCACCGCGAACCAGGCTCGAAACACGATTGCATGACCATCAACGAGTAGGAAAAGTTGGTCGTCTTTGATCGGTGTGGTCGTCATGGGTTCCTGTTCTGTTGCTCAGATGTGCGGGAAGGTCAGCGGATTATAGCTTCGATACGTTTCGGCACATCTGTCTCAAAGAATTCTTGTTATGCCTATCCAGGCGATATATAGTGTTGCTAGGTATAAGCAGTCAATGGAAGTACATGACCACCGCAGAAAAGTATTTCAACGAACTGGAATCGATCGACTACTGGCAAGCTCTCAACCGAAAGAGCTTGCTCCGGTTTTTCTTGCTCCAGCAACTGTCGAAGGCACCGTTACATGGTTACGAGATAGCCAACCGAATCGCACTTTGCTGTGACGCACGACCGACCGACGCCATGATCTACCCGATGCTCAAGGAGTTGGAACAGGGCAAATTTGTAAGTTTTGAACCTCTGGTAATCAACGGTCGTCAACGCAAAGTCTATTCGCTTACGGAACGTGGCATCGACGCTTATCGAACCGCCGCAACGGCGTGGTCGAACGTACTTCCCCAACTCGAAACAGCGGTGAAAGAAGCAGGAGTGGAGACTGCCTGCTGTTCAACGACAGTCATTGATTCGTCAGTATTTGGAGATTAACTGATGGCAGAAAATAAACCTCTTGGAACTTTAACCCCCTTAACGAACGATTCATCGTGCTGTGGCGACGATGGTTGTTGTGATCCCGGTGCCGGAATCGAGATGACCCACGAAAACCTTGAGTCGATCACTGCCGCTGTGCAGGCGCGTTATGGCGCAATTGCTGCCACCGCTTCAGAAAGAGCGGCCGACAGCTCAAAGGTGAAAGCGACCGACAAGTACTACACGGAAGAGCAGCGTGCTGCACTTCCTGATGATGCCGAAGGTGCTTCTGCCGGTTGCGGGAACCCGGTCGGAATTGCTGATGCTAAACCGGGCGAAACCGTTCTCGATCTTGGATCTGGTGGAGGAATCGACTGTTTCCTCGCATCAAAAGAAGTTGGGCCAGAAGGGTTTGTGATCGGGATCGATATGACTCCCCGCATGCTTGAGCTAGCCCAGGCGAATGCCGAAAAACTCCAGACAGAAAACGTGATTTTCAAACTTGGTCACATTGAGTCAATTCCACAAGCAGACAACACGGTTGATCTCGTGATTTCCAATTGCGTTATCGCGTTGTCTGAACAGAAGGATCGGGTTTTCTCCGAAATCTTCAGAATTCTCAAGCCTGGTGGCAGGTTTGTGATTTCCGACGTCGTCACCGACAAACCGCTCCCCGATGACGTTCGTGCGTCTGCAGCCGAATGGGTTGAGTGCGTTGGCGGTGCCGCTGTCTACAGCGACTACTTGAAATTGGTCGATGACACCGGTTTTGAGCGGGTTGAATCGCTTAAAGCCGACAAGAGTCGTGCCGATGCTGACGATTGGAGATCGTCAATGATTAACTTGACGCTACGCGCATTCAAACCTCTGTAGCCCTAACAAGGAACTTAAATAATGGCTGACTTCGGTGGGTACACTGGAGTCAGCCATGCTCATTAACCCGTGGGTTCGAAACTATGAAAAGGACGATCACGAAGCGCTCGACCGCATTCGTGAGTGGGCTGCGTCCAAGGTTGGTGGGACCGTTGAATACGGCTTCGGGTACGGAACCTGGGTTTTCATTGGTGAGCAAACCGTCATCAAGATTGACCCGGAAGTTGGCAGACCAGATAGGTTCGGTCACGAACTAGCTCTGAGTGATCTTGAGATCCCCGGCGTTGCGACGCCGAAAGTACTCGAAGTGGGAACGCTCGAGGGAAGATCATGGATCATCCTCAACCGCATTGACGGCGTGATCCCCTACAACTTGTGGCCAAGATTTACCGCAGATCAGAAAGCCAGATTGACAAGTCAACTGGCGAAGGCGCTCAAATCCTTCCAGGCTTTTAGCCCGGACGAGTCAATGCTTCAAGCTGAAACGGCGGACTGGTCCCAGCACGTACGACTATCTTTCAACCGGGCTTTACGTGCCGTTGATTCCATCGTTCCGGGGCGTGTACTTACCCAATCTCAAGGGGCATTTGCCGAATGGTCGAGTGCCATGGTGGACAGAGAAAGAGTGCTATGCCACGGAGACCTGTGGTTCGGAAATTTGCTCGTCGATCAAGAAGGTAATCTGACCGGACTTCTGGACTTTGACCGGGCGTCTCTAGCACCACCTGATTACGAGCTGGATATGCTCCTGCGCTTCTGGCGTTACCCATGGAACTTCGTTCCTGAGCAGCTCGAAGCAACGTACGAACACCCGCTAGACATTACTTTGCTACAGCCGTTTGTGGATCTTTGCCGTGGTGACCTGACAGAGCAGCAACTCTCGTTCCGATTAAGCTCTCTCGAACTGATCTACCGACTCAATCTCGTTCGACGATTCGGTTGGAGCACCCAGCACGCCGAGATGTTCGAAACCGTGTTGTCTGGAGACTGGGCTTCGGGACTCGTCTAGTTCAATATTCGGACGCGGCACAGCCCTGCACCGATGTCGAATTCGATGAGCAGGGCTGAAGTTGATTTGCCTGGACTACCGCCGGGGATCAGCCGACGGCAGTCCTGTGTCGAACTAGCTAGAGGCGTAATGCTAGTTTGCGCGTTACGTCACACCTGGTCCCAAATGCGTCGTTCGAGCCAGGTGGAAATAACCAGATAACTCTCTAGTCGGCGACCTGAGCTGTAGGTCGAGCGTCTAGTAGGTCGATTCCGCCTCGAACCTGACCGAGGGTGTCAGCAACACGTTCTTCGAGCGTGAACAGGACCTCGCGTGCGTAGTTATCCGCACCCTTGCGTCGCTGTTCTGCCTGGTTCTCGGCGTCGTTGAGAATCATGTTCACTCGATTCTCAGCGTCGCTAACCAGCTTCTCTGCTCGCTTCTGAGCATCAGCATCGATTTCGTCGGACTTCTCGTTTGCCATGCGAACGATTTCGGTGTCCGAAACGAGCTTGCGTGCTTCTTCCTGGGATGTTGAAAGAAGGGTGTTTGACTGCTCTTCAGCAAGCTGACGAATTGTGGTTGCCTCTTCGTCTGCGTAAGCCCTGATCCTGCGAGCTTCGAGTTCAGCCTGTTTGATAATCGCTTCCTTCTGACGAACAACGCCTTCTGCTTCGTTCATCTGGGTAGGAAGGTCACCCTTCATGTCACCGATGATTTCCATCACGCGGTCGAGGTTGATAAGCGTTCGTGCGGTTCCAGGAACTCGCCCTTTCGCGATCATTGCCTCAAGATCTTCGAGTTGTGACATTAGTGTCATGATTACTTTGCCTCCAAAGCTATTCGACTAATTGCTTGCCTGGTTCTTGAGCCTTTCAACCAGAGGGCCAAGAACATTTTTGGGAACTAAATCGGAAACATCGGCACCGAGATTCGCGACTTCCTTCACTCGTGAAGAACTGAGAATCTGGTATTCGAGTGCGCTAAACAGGCAGATCGTTTCCACGTCTTCTGCCATTTTTCGGTTCATGAGAGCCATTTCACTCTCGTATTCGAAATCACTGGTAATTCGGAGTCCACGAACGATGACCGTGGCGCCAATTTCTCTTGCCGCATTCACAGTCAATCCTGAATAGGGTTGGACCGTAACGTTTGATAAATGCGACACAGCTTTGCTGAACATTTCGACACGCTCGTCAATGTTGAACATCGTGCGCTTGGCTGAGATTTCCACCACGCCTACCGTCAGGTGATCGACCGTGTGCGAAGCTCGCTCAACGATGTCTACGTGGCCGTTGGTAACTGGATCAAATGTGCCCGGGTATATCGCCTTAGTCACTTATTCGTCCTCACCTGCAACGCGCGGAGAGTTGGATCGGTATACGGACAGTGCGGTGTCGCCGTAGATCCTGTGAGTTGATCTGTAAACACCAGATAGCAAATTTGGAAGTTCTGTCATCTTCGAGTGTTCGACGAAAACAATTGCGTCGACGGATATGAGGTGCGAGTTGGATAGACGGGTAAACAATTCTTCAAATTCGTTTAGCTCGTAAGGAGGATCGGCGAAAATCAGGTCGAACTGACCGGAAAGTCGATTTACTACTTGCAATGCAGATCCACGCTGAACGCTTCCCTGAATCGCGAGCTTGTGCCTCTCAAGGCTTTTCTTTATGTCGTCACACCTACGTGAGTTCTGTTCGATGAAAACGGTTTCTTTTGCGCCACGTTGCAAAGCCTCAATCCCCAGGGCACCGGTTCCGGCATAAATGTCCAGAACTCTCATTCCGTTTGGCCCTGCTGGACCGAGCATCGAGAAGATCGCTGAGCGAACTTTCGAAGTGGTAGGTCGAAGCGAGGAAGTTCCTTGTGAACCCTTCCCTCGAAACGAATCCTTTCTTCGATTGCTCATAGCTCTGTCGACCTGCAACTGGAGATCCTCGTGCTGCGTGGTGAGAATCGATTATTCAGCGCTAGCCTTTGAAACAACCATCGTGAGGAATTACGCGTTTTGGCCGATTTTGTGAAGAGAGCGTGGTTTCAAGTGATTACGAATTCATACTGAATAAGACGACTTGCTGGACTAGAATGGTTTGCCGTGTCCTGAATCAGGATTCCAATCTCTAAATGTAGCGAGACCTTTTCGAGCGTTACCGACTGAAATATGACAAGCGACGAGCAGCAATCACAGGCAACCGGCGAACAGAAACTCATTGAGGACCGACTCGTCAAAACTGCCCAACTCAGGGAACGGGGCGTTAACCCTTACCCACCTCGGTTCGATCGAACCCACACAACCGATGAGGCTGTGAAGCTGTACGAATCCTTGGAAGCCGATTCAGATGGGTCTGACGACCACCTGACGACGGAAACGCTTCGAGTTGCGGGTCGAGTAATGGCAAAGCGCGGGCAGGGCAAGGCATCTTTCATTGACCTTCGCGACGGATCTGGATCGATCCAGGTGTTCTCACGTCAGAACACGATGGGAGACGATGCTTACGGGATCATCGAGCTGCTCGACATTGGAGACATCATCGGCGTCGAAGGTACAGTTATTCGAACACGCCGGGGCGAGATCAGTGTTGAGTCGAAAGAAATAATTGTTCTGACGAAGTCGATGCGACCCCTGCCAGACAAATGGGGTGGACTCCAGGACCAGGAAGTCAGGTTCCGCCAGAGGTATCTCGATCTTATTTCGAACGACGCGGCGATGAAGAACGCGTTGTTACGACCTGCGATCGTCCGCTCGATGCGATCATTTATGCACTCGAAGGGCTTTATCGAAGTCGAAACTCCTATCTTAGTACCTGTAGCTGCAGGTGCGCAGGCAACACCGTTCGAGACTCATCACAATCAGCTCGGTCGTGACCTTTATTTGCGTATCGCTACCGAGCTTTATTTGAAGAAGTTGATTGTTGGTGGAATCGAGCGTGTATTTGAAATTGGACGCCTGTTCCGAAACGAAGGGCTGGACCACGATCACAATCCTGAATTCACTACGATTGAGAGTTACCAGGCTTACGCCGACTACAACGACGTAATGGAAATGGTCGAGCAAATGGTTTCGACCATTGCACTTGAAACGACCGGATCAATGGTTCTTCCTGCGGTCGAAGGAAAGCGACCTGAGATAGATCTGACCCCACCTTGGCCTCGACTCGACCTCAGAGAAGAGATCAAGAAGCGAACCGGCATCGATTTTGTCGAAACCCGAGATGTTGAGTCACTTTCTCAGGCAATGCAGGAGCGAAACATTCACGTCGAGGAAGGTTCTGCATGGGGCAGACTTCTCGACAAGGTGATTTCATCCGAAGTAGAACCTCATCTGGTTCAACCTCACTTCCTCGTCGACTACCCGGTCGAAATGTCACCTCTGGCGAAGCGAAAGCCAGACACTGACGGCATCGTTGAGAGATTCGAAGCTTTCGTGATGGGATCTGAACTTGCCAACGCATTTACCGAGCTAAACGACCCGGTCGATCAACGCGAGCGGTTCGAACAACAGGAACGGATGCGGCTAGATTTCGGTGATGATGAGGCAGACCGACTTGATGAAGACTTCCTGGTTGCGATTGAGCATGGAATGCCGCCGACCGGTGGACTGGGTCTTGGTATAGATCGTCTTACGATGCTAATCGCAGGTGAGGAATCAATTCGAGAAATACTGCTATTCCCTGCCATGCGGAATGTTTAGCAAAATTACCCAAAGAAAATTTAGCCAGAATCCAACAAGGACTCTAAGCAACACATGCTTTCACTGGAACAAATAGTCAAAGATCCTGAGAAGTTTCGAACGGCGTTGGTCCGTCGGGGCGAAGACCCACCAATTGACCGGATCATTGAGCTTGATTCCAGGCGGAAAGAGCTAATTCAGCAGGCTGACACCGACCGTGCTCACCGCAACACGGTTAGCAAGCGCATTGGTGACGAGAAGCGGAAGCCGACCGAAACCGAAATCGCAGAGATGCGAGAAACCGGCGATCGCATCAAGAAGGCTGAAGCTGAACTCAATGAAGTTCTGGAAGAGCTGAACTCCACGTTGCTTCCACTCCCAAACACACCGCTAGACGATGTGCCTGATGGACTCGACGAAGAATCAAACGTTGTGGTCAGGACCTCGGGCGGGGATACCCCGTCTCATGGGAACGCACACTGGGACGTAGCGCCGGCGTTGGGAATCCTGGACCTTGAAGCAGGCGCGAGCATTTCTGGCGGTCGCTTCTACGTAATGAAGGGCAAGGGGGCGAAGCTCCAACGTGCACTTTCGGCGTGGATGCTCGATGTCCAAACCAACGAGCACGGTTACACAGAAATTGACCCGCCATTGCTGGTGCGCCCTGAGACGATGCAAGGATCAGGAAATCTTCCGAAATTTGCTGAGAATCTTTACCACGACGATGAGACGAAACTCTGGTTAATTCCGACCGCTGAAGTTGCTCTTAACGGACTCCACCAGGGTCAAATAATCGATCCAGACATGCTTCCGTTGAAGTACGTCGCTCAAACACCAAGCTTCCGCAAAGAGCACGCTTCAGCCGGACGCGATGTTCGTGGTATCAAGCGGGTCCACCAGTTCGAAAAAGTCGAAATGTTCCGCTACGTGGCGCCCGAAGATTCGGAAGCTGCATTGGAAGAAATGCTGTCTGAGGCTGAAACACTTTGCAGACGACTGGGTTTGACCTACCGAGTACTTCAACTGTGTGCCGGTGATATTGGATTCCAATCTGCTAAGACATACGACATCGAGGTTTGGTCGCCTGGCTCCGAAGAATGGCTCGAAGTCAGCTCTATTTCCACATGCACAGATTTCCAGGCTCGACGTAACAACACACGCTACCGACCTGAAGTGGGCGCATCGACTAGGTTGCCTCACACTCTGAATGGTTCAGGTTTGGCTCTTCCACGAATCTGGATTTCGGTGATCGAAAACGGATTGCAGGAAGACGGCTCGATCCTTATCCCCGATGAGTTAGTTCCGTACACCGGTTGGGACCGAATCGAAGCGCTTTAGGCTTTAGGTCCCGTATAGGTTCCGTCGAAGGCCGAGCGTATGTACTGCTTCGGCCAATCTGCCGAGCCATCAAGCTGAGCTTTCGCGTACAACGGCCAGTAAGGATTCCTTAGAAGTTCTCGTCCGATGAATATCGCATCGGCTTCCTCGTTCTGGAGAATATCTTCGGCCTGTTGTGCGTCGGTGATCAGACCAACTGCGCCGGTCAATATGCCGGTCTTCTCTCGGATCTCGGCGGCAAACGGAACTTGGTAATTAGGTTTCGGGGTCAGTGTCTGGTTCGCGGAGTTTCCGCCAGACGAACTATCCACGAGATCGACGCCAAGGTCTTTCATCCGCTTAGACAGCTGAATCGACTGCTCAAGATCCCAGCCACCTTCGACGTATTCTGAGGCAGATATTCGCACAAATAGCGGTGTTTCTTCGGGAATCTCGGCCCGGACAGCTTTGATCGTGTCGAGGGCGAACTTTGATCGGTTTTCTAGCGACCCGCCGTACTCATCGTCTCGAACATTCGAAATTGGAGACAAGAACTCGCATGCGAGATATCCGTGTGCGAAGTGCAATTCAAGAACCTCGTATCCGGCGTCGAGCGATCTTAACGACCCATCAACAAATGCACGCGTAATTTCGGCTATTTCCTCTGTCGAGAGTTCTTCAGGTATACCGGAGTTCTCATCGAACTGCAGCGGACTAGGAGCAACAGGGACCCATCCTTCACCGTCTTCGCCGAGATATCCGGTGCCGATCCAAGGGGCAGCGTGCGCAGCTTTTCGACCGGCGTGTGCCAGCTGAACAGCAGGAACTGATCCCTGACTTTTGATGAACCCGGTAATCGGGCGCAGAGCATCGACGTGTGCATCCGACCATATTCCCTGGTCCCACTGAGAAATGCGCCCCTCAGGCCTCACCGCAGTGGCTTCCGCCATAACGAGACCGGCTCCTCCGCTGGCTCGAGAACCAAGGTGGACCAAATGCCAATCGTTCGCCAAACCGTCGGTTTCGCAAGAGTACTGGCACATCGGAGAAACAAAGACCCTGTTCGGAATTTTCGTCCCGCGAATTTCTATGGGACTAAATAGCTTGCTAATGACGGTTTCTCCGGAGGGCTAGAGTAAGTCAGATTGGACTTACGGGTTCAAGTTCAGTGTGTATTCGGTCGGTTCGGTCGATTCCCTGGTGATTGCACTAACTATGACAGTCACCAGATCATCTTCACCAACGTTTTCGATGGTAAGCGATCCGTGCCCGGTACCGCCTATGTCGATCACATAAACAATCGGGTCGGATTCACTGATCTCGTGAATTGCCTGTACGAGATATCGAGTTGGGACGTGTTCACTTGCGAGGAAAAATCCCTCAGCGTGCCAGTCTCCGAGGTCACCAGTATCGTCGAACCATTCGATTTCTGGAATTGAGAAATTGTCGAAGCATGCACCTCGCGAGTAAACCGCATCGTCGGTCACGTATTCGATTCTGAGTTGTATCTTCTGACCCGCGTAATCATCAAGACTGACGGAGTCCTGAGCCCAACCAGCGCTGGATCCGGTCAATCCGGGCCCGTAGGCATTACCGTTTGGGTTGTAGTTCAGAGCCATTTTGGTGTCGAGGATCAGCCACGTAACGCCTTCGTCAGTCGAGACCATCACGTAGGCATAGTCCCAACCTTCTTCGATTTCGTACGAAACTCGGTAGTTGAAAGTTGCGGATGTAACCCCTCTCAGATCTACGCTTCTTGTCAGGCGTGAATCGATCGAATCACCATGGTTCGACCACCAGCACGAATCACCCGAGAAAGGAGCTTCGGCGAGTAGAGGTGTAACTGGGGTTCCACGGAAGTCGATTTTGAGGGCTTCTGAGTTGGAGGAAACAACAAAATAGTCGGCTCCAAAGGCTCTCACTTCGCCGGTTATGTCGTCAGGTGCTCTCTTGTATGTGTTCTTGACTGGAGGAAGGTACCTGTCTGAGTAAGAGTAGGTTTTGGAGTTGTTGGATAAGTAGTTGGCAATTATCCATTCCTGGAACACATCGTCGGCGGTTTGGGTGTAACCGAGTGCCGCCAAGCTATCGTCCACAGAAGCGATGCCATCGATCGGATTGTTGGTGACAGCGGTCAGTATTTCCTCACCACCGTAATGATCTGCCAGATAGGCGAAAAACAGGTTTGCGGCACCATAGTTCGCCGCTGAAAAACTAATGTCCTGTGCCCAGGCAGTGAGTGAAGTTTCCGGTGCCCGAATGAACGCGGTTGCTGCTGACCGCTCGAAACCTGAAATTTCAGCAGCCATTTCCGAGAGTCCCTCGTTCACCCACGAATCTTCGCTGCTGTCGGCAGCAAAGTGCGAAGCATGCTGAAGCTCATGAGCAATGACGCTGAGGTACTCGGTGGTAGTCAGACCGATTCGATCAGCCGACATGTAAATGGCTTCTCGTTGGTTCGAGGTTGGTCGTATTGCCTTAGGGAAAGAGTCGGCAGAGGAAAAATAACCTGCCACGCCTGTTCGCAATCGCGAGTGAAATACCACGATTCGATCATCCCCATCGATGCCAGGTGTTAACGGTGCCCCGAATACGTTTGTAACTGAATCCCAGACTCGGTTTTCGAAGTTCGTTGCCGCCTGCTCAATGGCAGATTCTGAAGGCAGGAAGTCGTTATCGAACACCCAGTAGGCGTTTTCCGATACGTACATGACAGTTCCGTCAACCAGAACGCTCCCTGCATCACGAGAAATCCAAAAATCGAACTTATCACCGATTTCCAATGGTTCCGATATTTCAACGGGTTTTGTCGTGTAGCCAGGCACCAATCGTCGGCCCAAGTCTTCCAAGTCACGATCGGGAGGCATCGGGATCGAAATAGGGGCGAGCGACGGTGTGCGAGTCGGAGTCACCTTAGGGATCGGGATTCGGGTAGGTGTTGGCGTCGCTGTTGGACTGACGGTCGGAGTTTCAGTGAGCGTGGTGGTAGCAGTAGCTGCTGGGACGATCGGACTCGTCACGGCGGTCGGAATTCCCGGAGTTGAGGTCGGGATCGAAACTGTAATCGTTTCCGGGGGGGCGACTGTGTTTTCGGTCGATTCGCTACACGCGGTCACGACGATGAAAAGCAGTCCTAATACAAGCAGTTGAATCCTGTACGAGCCAACTGCCATCAATTTCCACGTTCGGCGGATCAAGCCTTATCGCCACCGTTGCTGTTGTACTTATTCATTGCTTCATCGATCGCGTTTTGAACGATAAGTTCGGTCGCATCCGATGCCCGAATCACAGCATCATCAACCAGTTCCCTGGTTTCTGGCTTGAAAGTTCCAAGCACATGAGAAACCTGCTCAGAGGACGAGTCAGGACTGCCGACTCCAATACGAA
>CAYYMP010000021.1:0-22550 GCA_964472915.1 uncultured Dehalococcoidales bacterium
GGAAATCAGTCACAAAAAGTCGGGCCCAAATCGAGAATTCTCGGACCACGAAGAGCAAGTATACGAACTCCCAGACAGGCAAGTCAACGTAAATCCCGATCAAAATCGTGGAAATGCACTCGAGCGCGCCAACACCCCTCTAAAAGGTTGTGAAAATCAGCACAAACTAATAACCTTGTTCACTTCGTCGGAGATTTGAAGTTCGCCAGTACATCTGCGAAAGCTCAAACCGGCACAGCGCAGAGCCTAAATGGCATGCTACTGAATTAGAGCGACAAACAGTGACGACCATTGCCCTCCTGGGCTTCACCGACAGTGATTCTGACCGCCTTGCGGCAGGGGTCGGCGCGCTCGATTCATCGCTTGAGCTAACCAAACTTTCCAACGACATTAGCAAGGAAGAGCTAGCTTCAGGCGCTAACGGCGTAATCGTTTGGGCAGCCGGAACTGGTCTTGGCGGACCGTCCGGCCTGGCACATGCGGCGGCCGATGCCGGAATACCAGTTGTTGTGGTTCTGCCGACAGTTTCACTAAACGGAGTTGCTGCCGACCGCGCCGAGATCGAAGTTTGCTTCCTGCCCTGTACGCCAGAAGAGGTTTTGCTTCGACTCAACACGGTGATGTCTCGGACGGTCGAAGCTGAATCAAACACCTTGATCGTTCACGGCCACCTCGTGATCGACAGTGATCGATACGAGGTGACGTTACGAGGACGCAAAGTCGACCTCACATATAAGGAATACGAACTGCTCAAGTACCTCGCATCGAACCCGGAACGTGTCTTCAGTCGAGAAGCACTGCTGCGAAGCGTCTGGGAATACGACTACTTTGGTGGCACACGAACCGTCGACGTTCACATCCGTCGCTTGCGCAGCAAGATCGACGACGTCACTCATCATTTCATCGAAACCCAATGGAACGTGGGCTACCGATTCCGATCACCCGGTGCTGCCGAATAAGCGCCCGCCATCTGACCAAATGCCGATATTGAAACAAAGAATTAACAAGTGAGCGCACGCACAACGCGCGCGAGAGCGCACAATTACCCGTTCCCTAATTGAGCAAGCACTGAAACAAAATTGACATTGAGTGAACTATTTTCAATACTCAGCCTTCGGCCTTTTTCAGTTTGGCCGCATTTGCGCGCTGAGCTAACACGCTCAACAAACACCGAAAACGAATGACACAAGCTGCAGGAAATACGCGCCCACCGCTCAACGGTGTGGATGAAGAGGCGATCAAGTACGTCTTGATCACTGCGCGCGAGCAGGACATCAAGTTCATTCGCCTTTGGTTCACCGATATTCTCGGAACACTCAAGGGATTCGCCGTAACTGTCGACGAACTTGAAAGTGTGCTTCGTAGCGGTGCCAGCTTTGATGGTGCGGCCGTAGAAGGGCTCACTCGTGCGAACGAATCGGACATGATTGCCATGCCCGATCCTTCGACTTTCCAACGACTCCCTTGGCGTCCCAGCAAGAACGGTGTCGGGAGGCTGTTCTGTGATGTGCAAACGCCAACCGGTGATGCTTCATCAGCAGATGGCCGTCAAGTGCTTCGCAAGAACATTCAGCGAGCATCCGAGGCAGGATTTACTTTTTACGTCGCCCCTGAGATCGAGTACTACTACGAACTCGACCAGCCTGACGAGAGCGGATACTTCGATCAGTCTTCAGTAGATGGCGCCGGAGCAGATCTCCGACGAGACACGGTGCTCACGCTCGAACAAATGGGCATCCCGGTCAAGCACAGCCATCACGAAGTTGGATCAGGCCAGCACGAAATCGACCTGCGACACATGAACGCGCTCGCAATGGCCGATTCGATCGTCACGTTCAAGGTCATCGCAAAAGAACTCGCATCAATGGCAGGTGGTTCAGCGACGTTCATGCCCCGACCATTTGCTGACCAGCACGGCTCAGGCATGCACACTCACATGTCGCTATTCCGTGGTGACGAAAACGCCTTCTTCGACCCTGACGATGAAATGCACCTGTCTCAAACAGGACGACAGTTCATTGCTGGACTCATGAAGCACGCTCGCGAAATCTGTGTGGTCACCAACCAGTGGGTCAACTCTTACAAGCGACTTCTGCCGGGTCTTGAAGCTCCAATCTTTACTACCTGGACAACCGGAAACTTCGGAAATCTGATCCGAGTTCCTTCTTACCGACCCGGACGCGAAGATGGCATCCGAGTCGAGTACCGAGCGCCTGATTCAGCCGCCAACCCCTATTTGCTTTTTTCGGTCTTGCTTGCTGCAGGGCTGGATGGAATAGAACAAGACATGCCGCTCCCTGAACCGATGGACGCCGATGTTTACCGGCTGACAGACGAGGAACGGGAGGCAAGTGGCATTTCACGCCTGCCACGAACGCTCGATGAAGCGATTCGACTTGCGGAAGAAAGCGAGCTTCTTGAGAAAGCTCTCGGTTCAACGGTCAAGGCGAACCTCCTCGAAAACAAGCGACTCGAGTGGCAGCAGTTCTGCAACACCGTGACCGATTACGAAAAGGAGAGATACCGCCAGCTGTAACGTACCGTTGCCGGTATCCCGTTGATTGACCTTCCTAAATTAGGAGAAACATGACCGAAATTCGGAATAACTTCGATTCAAGACCCGATGCTGAGCTAGTCCTCCCAGACTTCACCGACATCGCTGAACGCGGTCTTTATGTTCCAGAACTGGAGCATGACGCGTGTGGTGTTGGAATGGTTGCGAACATTACGGGTGAGCGAACCCATGCAATCATCGACCAGGCACTCGAAGTGCTTGTGAACCTGGGACACCGCGGAGCATCGGGTGCCGACCCTCTCACTGGTGACGGTGCTGGAATTACTCTCCAGATGCCTCACGCTTTCATGCAGAAGGTCGCTAAGGAATCCGGTTTCGAGCTCCCAGCCGAACGACGATACGGCGTGGCCATGTGCTTCCTGCCGAACGACGCGAAAATCAACGCTGCCTCAAAGAAAGCACTTGAGGATGCAGCAAACGAGAACGGATTGTCGATACTTGGGTGGCGAGATGTGCCAACCGACCCATCTGTCATTGGTGTTACAGCGCAGGCTGTCATGCCTAAATTTGAACAGCTTTTCGTGGCTGCACCAGACGGCGTTGAAGGTGACGACCTCGAACGTGCGCTGTACCTCGCACGCAAGTCTGCTGAAAAGCGACTGATCGTGAACGAGACTGACGAAGAGATAAAAACTGTCCTGAATCGCGAGTTCTACGTCAGTTCCTGGTCAGCTCGAACCCTCATCTACAAGGGCATGCTTGTGGTTGACCAGCTAGGCGAGTTCTACCTCGACCTCAAGGACGAGAGCATGGTTAGTGCTTTCGGACTGGTCCACTCTCGGTTCTCAACCAACACTCTTGGTTCGTGGAAGCTTTCGCACCCGTACCGAATGCTTGCTCACAACGGTGAAATCAATACCGTTCGTGGTAACCGAAACTGGATGCAGGCTCGTGAGAAGACGATTGACTCACCGTTCTTTGGTGACAAGATCGATGAACTTACCCCGATTTGTGAATCCGACGATCCGTCCGACACCGCTTCACTCGACAACGTGTTCGAGCTGTTGCGTATGAGTGGTCGTTCAGTTGAACACACCGCAGCAATGATGATGCCTGCTGCATGGCACGGTCACGAATCAATGCCAAAGGATGTTCAGGATTTCTACGAATTCCACGGCAACCTGATGGAGCCGTGGGATGGACCAGCAATGATCGTGTTCACCGACGGTGACGCTATTGGAGCTGTTCTGGACCGAAACGGTCTTCGCCCATTCCGCTACACCGTAACTAAAGACGATCTGTTGATAATGGCTTCGGAAACCGGTGTTCTCAATGTCGAACCAGAGCGAGTCAAGTACCGCTCTCGACTGCAGCCGGGGCGCATGTTCCTCGTTGACTTCGGTGAGCAGCGAATTGTCGAGCCAGATGAGGTAATGAAGCGTCTTGCAGACGCCAATCCTTACTCGGAGTGGCTCGAGGAAAATCGATCAACGATCGAAACTCTTCCAGAGGCACCCACCGTTCCTGAAAACGATCTGGATTCGCTGGTCGCACGTCAAATGGCGTTCGGTTACACCCGAGAAGACCTGAATATGCTTATCAGGCCGATGGCTATCACAGGCCACCAGCCTCAGGGATCAATGGGCAACGACGCGCCTCTGGCTGTGTTGTCTGACAAGCCGCAGAACATGTTCGCCTACTTCAAGCAGGCGTTCGCCCAGGTTTCCAACCCACCACTGGACGCTATTCGAGAGAAGCTCGTAACGCAGCGTGCAGTTCCTGCTGGACGACGACCAAACATTTTTGAAACAACTCCTCTGCATTGCCAGACCCTTCGAATCGACCACCCCGTTCTCAGGAATGCTGAACTCGCGAAGATCAAGGCATCATCTGTCCCAGGTGTAAAAGCGAAGACGATCTCGACTCTGTTCCCAGTTTCTGGCGGAACAGAAGCCCTGGAAGCCGCACTCGACCGAATACGCCAGGAAGCGAGCCATGCTATTGAAGATGGCTTCACACTCCTGATCCTGTCCGACCGCGGGGTTGATGAAGAGAACTCGTATGTTCCTTCTCTTCTCGCAACCGGTGCAATCCATCACCATTTGATTCGCGAACGTAACCGAGCGCAGGCCGACATCATTGTCGAGTCCGGTGAGCCGCGCGAAGTACATCACTTCGCAACCCTCTTCGGTTACGGCGCCTCGGCTATCAACCCGTACCTGGCTCTCGAAACCATCGACGGTTTGCGACAGCGCCCAACTGCTGAGGAGAAAATTCCTGCACAGGATGCTGCCGAGGAAAACTTCCGAGAAGCGATTGAAGAAGGTGTGGTCAAGACCATGGCAAAGATGGGTATTTCCACTTTGCAGGGTTACATTGGCGCACAGGTTTTCGAGGCACTCGGACTTGGCCGTGAACTGGTTGACGAATACTTCACTTGGACCGTCTCACGTATCAGCGGAATCGGTACCAATGAAATAGCACTCGACCAGCTCGCGAACCACTCACGGGCGTACTCTCCGGACAACATTCCGTCGAACTTGAAACTGGACCTTGGTGGACTCTACCTCTGGCGCTCCACTGGCGAGCGCCACATGTGGAACCCTGACACCATCTCACTGTTGCAGGACGCAGTGCGCCGAAACGACCGCGCTGTATACGAGCGGTTTGAAGCAGCCTCCGACAAGGAAGGTGATGACCACATCACCATCCGAAACATGCTGGAGCCAGTATTCGATGGCGAAGGCATACCGCTAGACGAAGTCGAGCCAGCAGAGAAGATTGTCGAGCGATTCGCCACCGGTGCGATTTCACTCGGTTCGATCTCTCGTGAAGCTCACGAAACTCTTGCAGTTGCCACCAACCGAATCAACGCTCGATCAAACACCGGTGAAGGTGGAGAAGACCCTGAGCGCTTCACTCCTGAGGCCAACGGTGACTCTCGATCAAGTGCGATCAAACAGGTTGCATCAGGTCGGTTCGGTGTGACCACCAACTACCTGACCAACGCGCGTGACCTCCAGATCAAAATGGCTCAGGGTGCAAAGCCGGGTGAAGGTGGTGAAATTCCAGGTCGAAAGATATCGGACTACATCGCATACATCCGAAAGACCACTCCTGGTGTGGAGTTGATTTCACCTCCACCTCACCATGACATTTACTCAATTGAGGATCTGGCTCAGCTGATCCACGACCTTAAGAACGTCAACCCCGATTCCCGTGTACACGTAAAACTCGTGTCCGTTGCCGGTGTTGGAATCATCGCTGCCGGTGTAGCTAAAGGTAAGGGCGACGTTGTCCTAATCTCCGGTGACTCCGGTGGAACCGGTGCGTCCCCGCTCAGCTCAATCAGGCACGCTGGACTCCCATGGGAGCTCGGGCTCGCTGAGACCCAGCAGGTTCTTGTCGCCAACGGACTCCGCGACCGAATCGTCGTTCAGACGGACGGTCAAATGAAGACGGCGAAAGACGTTCTTATTGGTGCGTTGCTTGGTGCCGAGGAATGGGGAATCGCAACTGGTGCGCTCATTGCGATGGGTTGCATCATGCTCCGCAAGTGCCACCTCAACACCTGCTCAGTAGGTGTTGCAACCCAGGACCCAGAGCTTCGCAAGAAGTTCGCCGGAACTCCTGACGCTGTAGTGAACTACTTCATGTTCCTCGCCGAAGGGCTGCGTGAACTCATGGCCAAGCTCGGATTCCGAACCGTTGAAGAAATGGTCGGTCGAGTCGACAAGCTGAAAGTTCGCGACAACATCGATCACTGGAAAGCAAAGACACTCGATCTTTCACCAATTCTCGTAAAACCGGAAACCCTTCCACAGGACCATCCGTACCAGTGCACCACTCAGGACCACGGCTTGGACAAGGCACTCGACAACCAGTTGATTGACCTATCCAAGGAAGCAATCGATAGCGGTTCTAAGGTTTCTGGAACGCTGCCAATCGTCAACGTGAACCGAACAGTCGGTGCAACGTTGAGCGGAAAAATCGCCGCTAAGTACGGTGAAAAAGGTCTTCCTGATGGAACGATCAACTTCACATTCCAGGGCTCTGCTGGTCAGAGCTTTGGAGCCTGGGTGGTCCAGGGAGTTACATTCAAGGTTGAAGGTGATGCCAACGACTACTTCGGAAAAGGACTCTCTGGTGGTCGACTGGTAATCACTCCTCCACCCGGCAGCGACTACGAAGCCAGCGAAAACATCATCATTGGTAACGTCGCCCTCTACGGTTCAACCGGGGGTGAGGCATACGTAAATGGTTTGGCTGGTGAGCGATTCGCTGTGCGTAACTCGGCAGCTCACGCCGTCGTTGAAGGTATTGGAGACCACGGTTGTGAGTACATGACCGGTGGTCAGGTTGCCATTCTCGGTCCAACCGGACGAAACTTCGGTGCAGGAATGAGTGGTGGTATTGCTTACGTAATCGATCCTGACGGTTCGTTCGAGAGCAACTTCAACCCGGCAATTGCCGATCTGCTCGACGTAGAGCCAGGTTCAGAAGATGACAAATCACTCAAGGACATGATCGAAAAGCACCTTGAGTACACAGGAAGCAAGCTGGCCGAAAGGCTCCTCGCCGACTGGGACAACTCAGTCACACAATTCAAGAAAGTGTTCCCTCGTGACTACGCTAGAGTTTTGAGGGAACGGGCTTTGGCAGCAACCGAAGCTGATTTAGGAGAGAAAGAAGGAGTAGCAACACGTGGGTAAAGTAACGGGCTTCATAGAGGCTGGTCGCCGAACACCCGCGCGTCGCGACAAAGTCGAGCGAATCAGCGACTGGCAGGAAATCTACCTCGAGTGGAGTGACTCCGATTCACGCCGCCAGGCAAGCCGATGCATGGACTGCGGTGTTCCTTTCTGTAACAGCGGTTGTCCACTCGGGAACCTGATTCCAGAATTCAACGACTTCGTGTATCACGGTGCGTGGCAGGAGGCTATCCAGCGACTGCACGCCACAAACAACTTCCCTGAATTCACCGGACGTGTGTGCCCTGCTCCTTGTGAAGCATCCTGCACACTTTCGATCAACTCTGATCCTGTAACCATCGAAATGATCGAGAAGACGATCGTCGAGCGTGGCTGGGAAGAAGGTTGGATCAAGCCGGAACCTGCCGAAAATAAAACCGGTAAGAAAGTCGCGGTTGTTGGTTCTGGACCATCTGGTCTGGCAGCAGCACAGCAACTCGCTCGTGCCGGTCACTCGGTGACGGTCTTCGAACGCAATGAGTACATTGGTGGTCTCCTTGCAATCGGTATCCCGGAGTTCAAGCTCGAAAAGCGAGTTGTGGATCGCCGGGTCGACCAGATGAAAAAAGAAGGCGTTGAGTTCAAAGTAAGCACCAACGTCGGAATCGATATCACACACGAAGAACTGCTCGAAAACTTCGATGCGGTTTGTCTCGCAGGTGGCTCAACTGTTCCAAGAGACCTTCCAGTTGAAGGACGTGAGCTTAACGGTGTCCATTTCGCGATGGACTTCTTGGGGCAGCAGAACCGACGGCTCAAGGGGCAGGAATTCTCTCCAGAAGAAACCATCGATGTAAAGGGCAAGAACGTCGTGATCATCGGTGGAGGTGACACTGGGGCTGACTGTCTCGGCACTTCACACCGACAGGGTGCGGCAAACATCGTTCAGATGGAAATCATGCCTCGTCCACCTGAAGAGCGAATCACTACCAACCCATGGCCTCAGTGGCCAACGATCTTCCGCACATCAAGTGCGCACGAAGAAGGTGGTGACCGAGATTTCAACGTTCTCACCAAGCGATTCGTTGATGACGGAAACGGAAACGTAAAGCGACTCGAGTGCGCCCGCGTTGAGTGGGTGAAAGACAAAGAGACCGGTAGGTTCAACATGAACGAAATACCGGGATCTGAGTTCACACTCGAAGCTGATGCAGTTTTCCTTGCGATGGGATTCCTGCACCCGCAGCACGAAGGTCTTCTAGACGCTCTCGGCGTTGAATACGACGCGCGAGGAAACGTAGCAGCGGACGGATCAATGAAAACCAACCTCGACAAAGTCTTCGCTTGCGGAGATATGCAGCGAGGCCAGTCACTCGTGGTCCACGCGATTGCCAGCGGACGCCGAACAGCAAGGATGATCGACATCTTCCTGACCGGCGATTCTCGCCTGCCAACCGTTTCGGGTTACGCTCGACCACCGTTAATGGTCAACAGCTAAGCGTTCGCTGAGAAAATGACGACCGAAGCCGACACATCCAGAGCGGCAACAACCATCAGGGTTGCAGCCGCTCAAATCAACACGACTGTCGGCGACATCGACGGTAATGCACGGCTAATTCAGGAATGGATTGAAAAGGCTCAGGCCCAAGGGGTTGAGCTACTTGTATTCCCTGAACTGACAATCACCGGCTATCCGCCGGAGGACCTGGTTCTCTACGACCATTTCATCGAAGCCAATAAGATGGCGCTGAGACAACTCGCCGCTTCCGTTGGTGACGTGGTTTCAGTTGTCGGGTTCGTTGATTCTGACGAAGACGGAAATCTGTACAACGCAGCAGCTGTTCTTCACAAAGGTGAAGTAGTTAATGTGTACCGGAAAGTTCACCTTCCGAATTACGGAGTTTTTGACGAACAACGGTATTTCCAGTCCGGCGATCAGTGCCCGGTGCTCGTGATTCGAGGAATCCGTGTTGGGGTGAACATTTGCGAAGACATCTGGGAAGACGTCGGGCCCTCAGAGGTTCAGTGCGTCGCTGGTGCACAGATCGTTGTAAATCTGAACTCCTCGCCTTACGAATCGGGCAAGCAGGGTGTCCGAGTTAACATCGTCACCAATCTGGCACGTCGGAATCGCGCGTTCACCCTCTACGCCAATCAGGTGGGTGGGCAAGATGAGCTCGTCTTCGATGGTGGCTCAATGCTGGCAGGACCAGACGGTGAACTCGTCGGTACAGCTCCCAGGTTCGAAGAAGCTCTGCTTACCGCTGACCTGAACGTAACTGCGGTCGACGACATCCGGGAAAAACATCCTGTTTACGCTGTACCTGAAGCGGATCTCGAAAGAGTTGGCACAGCACACGAAGTAAACATTTCCTCTACTCCGTCTTCTTATCAACCTCAACTACCTGAATTGTCGGTCTACAAACTTGACCGATTGGAAGCAATCTATCGTGCGCTGGTGTTGGGTACTCGGGACTACGTAAAGAAGACCGGATTTCAAAAGGTAGCAGTAGCAGTATCCGGCGGAATCGACTCAGCATTAGTTACTGCGATCGCCGTCGACGCTATCGGTGCTGAGAACGTAGTTGGTGTTGCTCTGCCTTCCCGATATTCGTCAGAAGGTAGCGTGAGCGATGCAACGGACCTTTGTGCTCGCCTCGGTGTCGATCTCTGGAATGTACCAATCGAGCCGGGGCACCGAGCATTTGAAGAAATGCTCAACGAAGCTTTCGAGGGGACTGACCCTGGCCTTGCCGAAGAGAATATGCAGTCTCGAATCCGCGGCAACATCATGATGTCGATCGCCAACAAGTTCAACTGGCTTGTTCTCACAACCGGCAACAAGTCCGAAATGGCGACCGGCTACGGCACACTCTACGGCGACATGGCAGGTGCCTACGCTGTCATTAAGGATGTACCAAAGACCGTCGTATACGAGCTTTGCGAACACCGAAATCAGCGTGGTCCTGGCGCTCCCATTCCTCAGGCAATCATCGACAAGCCGCCGAGCGCTGAGTTACGACCTGACCAACTCGACCAGGATTCACTTCCACCGTACGACCAGCTCGACCGAATCATCCACATGTACATCGAGGACAGACTGTCACTCCGGAAGATCATTGAGAGCGAAGCTGAGCATGGCGAAAACGGTGCCAGCGAATCGGTGATCCGCCGGGTAATTCGCCTCGTAGACATTAATGAGTACAAGCGACGTCAAACTCCTCCTGGGGTCAAAATCACCGGCTTGGCGTTTGGGAGAGACCGTCGACTTCCAATCGCCTCAGGATGGCAAAGGTAGCTCGAATCAAGGTCATCGCACTCCGTACGCCAGTGGTTGCGAGGACGTTCTCCACAGTTACTCCACATTCTGTCGGTAACTTGAAACTCAACTATCGAATCAATGTCTTATTTGGACGGTGATTTCACGAAACGTTTCCGAAGCACTAATCATCGAACTCATATGAATATGTCCAAGAAATTTAGAAATTTACTCATCGGTTCTTCATTGACCATTCTTATTGCTGCGACAGTAGCGTGCTCTGGTTTGACGAGCGAAAACGTTCAGTCACCGACCTCCGATGTGGTAAACGAAACGATTTCCAGCACCGTAGTGACTCCAACACCGCTCGTCAGAGATAGTGTTTCTAGTTCACCAGATCTTGCTCCAACCCCAAACAACGAGCAGAACCAGCCCGCCAAATTCGATGGTTCGGACGACAAAAACGATGGTAAATCTGGAGACATACCTTCCGGCGCAAGCGAGGTAACGGAACTCACACCGTCGCAAATCGTAGCCGCCCAACAGGACCATCTCGCAAACCTCTACGAAGAGACTGTCGGTTCGATCGTATTCATTCGAGTTGGTTCGAACGTCGGAGCCGGTTCCGGTTCAGGATTCGTATGGGATAAGTCCGGGCACATCGTCACAAACTTCCATGTCATCCAGGGTGCAACGGACGTGTTCGTAAAGTTTTTCGATGGTCGCGAGTACCGGGCCGACATCGTCGCTTTCGACCCTGATTCCGATCTTGCAGTGATCAAAATCGTTGACCTCGAACACAATCTCGAACCGATCGCCATTGGTTCGTCCGGTAATCTTCGTCCCGGCGACCTTGCTATCGCCCTCGGCAACCCGTTCGGCGAAGAGTTCACTATGACAACTGGAATCGTAAGTGCGGTTAGTCGAACTCTTAATAGTGGTTTTTCTGCCTACCAGATTCCAGCTGTGGTTCAAACCGATGCTGCGATCAACCCCGGCAACTCCGGTGGTCCTTTGCTCGACATGGACGGGCAAGTGATCGGAGTCAATACACAGATTCGAAGTGATTCGCGCCAGAACTCGGGAGTCGGCTTCGCTGTCCCGGTCGACCTCGTGAAACGTGTTGTCCCTTCTCTTATTGACGAGGGTTCATACACCTACCCGCTGATGGGGATTAGCGGTGGTGAAGTTAGCATTAAGGTCAGGGAAGCTGCTGGGCTCGATGGCGATGTACGTGGAGCAATCATTGCCACAGTTTCGTCAGGTGGACCGGCCGACACAGCGGGATTCCTAGGTGACACTGGACAACGGTCAAGCAACGGCCAGTTGCTCACAGAGAACTTCGACGGCGACATCATCGTGTCGATCAACGGTACTGCGATCAACTCGATGAATGATCTAATCGGCTTCCTTGCACTGAACACCGCCCCTGGTGAAGAAATTGTTGTTGGCGTTCTGAGAAATGGTGTTGAGATTTCAATCCCAATGGAATTGGGTGCTCGCCCATCAAGCACGTAAGTAACCTGAGAACTTAAAACTAAAAGCCTGCACCGTCATGGTGCAGGTTTTTTTGTTACCGCATCACTAACTATCTGCAATTCAATTCGGTTTCGAGTGATCTTAGTTATATACCTTAAGGTAATGAAAGGATCTCTTCACCAATTTTTCACTTTATTACACCATCTTTAGATGGATAATATGCTGATTGAATGCGAATCATAAGTTATGATTCGTCAAGTAAATCAAAAACTATATTACTCGGCATTAGGCGAAAATATCGCAAAGGCATGACACATGAATATCGCAGAGCTCGAAGCGCTAAAAGCAGTAGCAGAAACTGGCAGCTTCACTCGCGCAGCTGATCGACTCGGAATGAGCCAACCTGGGCTTAGTCGCCAGATTCAGAGGTTGGAAAGGGAGCTGGGTACAAAACTCCTTGAACGCCGGGGCACTGGTGCAATCCTGACTGATGCCGGTCGTGAGTCGATGCAATTCGCGATCCGAACAATCTCTGATTTTGATGCTCTTGTATCTCGATTCGGTCCAGACCCTTCAGCGCTGACTGGCGTAATCCGAATCGTTGCCAGCTCAACTCCTGCCGAATATTTAGTTCCCTCTCTGGTCGCCGAATTCCGCAACGAGCACCAGGGAGTCTCAGTCGAAGTTCTCGTGGCAGACTCAGCACAGGTAGCTCGAACTGTTGGAGATCGGCAGGCAGACCTTGGACTAAGTGGGATGCCATCAACTGCCATCGGGTTCTCCGCTGTGCCAGTTGCCAAAGATGAGATCGTTCTCGCAGTATCGAAGGAACACCGATTCGCCGGTGAACGAGCGATCACGATTGACCAACTTCGAGATGAAACCTTCATCGAGCGTGAAGGTGGATCTGGAACCTGGCAAACGCTCATCCAGGCACTTTCAGCCTCTGGCATTGAGCTCCCAGAGCACAACGTTTCTATGACGCTCGGAAGTACTCAAGCTGTGATCGCAGCCGTCGAGAAGAACCTCGGAGTTGGTTTCGTTACTAACCATGCTGTCGAGCACGCAGCAGGAAGCGTCGCAGCTGTGCGCATTGACGGCGTGCCTTTAGACCGAGACCTGAATCTTGTTTACGAGACCGGTCGTGTTCGAGGACGTCACACCCAGGCGTTCATAGAATTCATTCGCGGCAAGTCTGAGTAATATCCCCGCCACCTCGGCAGAGAGCTAAATCGCCCTTTTCATAGCCAACCTCGTTGGATAACGATAATGTTGTGCCAACGGTCTGTTGCACGGATTAGAACGCTTGTGCTAATCTTCCCGGCACTGTAGTTCGTTTGTTCTACTACCCGGCTACCTCAACGATAAAAGGACGTGCGACGTTGGCTGTCAAGAAAGCACAGGTAAAGGCATCATTGAACGGTTCCAGCAGCGACCGCGAGAAAACTCTTGAACTGGCACTCGCACAAATAGAGAAGTCGTTCGGACGAGGCGCAGTGATGCGCATGGGCGACTCAGACGCGTCCAACTCTGTAAAGGCAGTTCCGACCGGAGCAATCTCCCTCGATATGGCTCTGGGTGTTGGCGGTCTACCACGCGGTCGAATCATCGAGATCTTTGGTGCTGAGTCGGCGGGTAAAACCACTCTTGCAATGTCAGCGGTTGCTGAAGCCCAACGAGCGGGCGGACAAGCCGCATTCATCGACGTAGAGCATGCTATGGATCCCGCCTACGCCAAGTTGATCGGTGTAGACGTCGACAATCTCCTTATTTCACAGCCTGACTCTGCTGAGCAAGCGCTGGAAATCACTGAATACCTGATTCGCTCCGGCGCTCTAGACATCATCGTTGTCGACTCGGTCGCAGCCCTTGTTCCTTCAGCTGAACTCGAGGGAGAAATGGGTGAAATGCAGATTGGTCTGCAGGCACGACTGATGTCTCAGGCTCTTCGAAAGTTGACTGGAATCATCCACAAGACCGACACGGTTTGTATTTTCATTAACCAGCTTCGAGAGAAAGTGGGAGTTGTATTCGGAAGCCCCGAAGTCACCCCTGGTGGTAGGGCACTGAAGTTCTACAGTTCTGTACGAATCGACCTTCGCCGAATTGAAGCCGTCAAAGTGGGACAGGACATCATTGGTAACCGGGTTCGAGCGCGGGTTGTGAAGAACAAAGTTGCTCCTCCATTCCGCAAGGCGGAATTGGAAATCCTGTTCAACGCCGGCATCAGCAAAGAAGGAAATATTCTCGATCTCGGTGTTGAAGCAGGAATTGTTAAAAAGAGTGGATCGTTCTACTCATACGGCGATATCAGACTTGGACAGGGTCGAGAAGCTTCCAGGGTTTTCCTTAAGACAAATTCCGACATTCGTGACGAAATCGAGGCCGCGATCCGGGGCGATGAAAACGCCATTCCTGTCGATGAGACAAAGGAAACCGAATCTGCCCCTGAGCAATGACCTTCACACGATCAGGAAAAGCCTGACCGTGCGGTAATTTTTCACGAGCTATAAACTTGATAGTCGAGGACGATGACATTCCGTCCTCGACTTTTAATATAGCTTGACTACATCAATCGTTCTAATCGTATTGGGTCTGTGTGGTAGCGCATTCATCAGCGCGACCGAAGCCGCAGTGCTCGATGCCAGCCGTTACCGAATCGAACACAGAGCCGAAGAAGGCGACAGACGCGCACGTCTTTTGATCAGGATTTTCGATCAGTACGAAAAATTCTTCGGAACTATCCTGCTGTTCGGAAACCTCTTCAACATCATGGTCGCCTCAGTAGGAACGACCCTTGCCATTTCGACTATCGGTGGTGGTGAGGCGACGGTGCTCTCAACTGTCGTTGCTACGGCATTGGCAACAGTCGTAGTTGTTGTTGTCGGTGAACTCACCCCAAAAACGGTAGCCGTCACAGCATCTGAGAGATGGTCACTCATCACAGCCAGACTCGTCCTGTACCTCATGACCGTTTCCTGGCCATTGGTATTCGCATTCACGCTCGTTCCGCGTGTCGTTATGCGTATTTTCGGTGGAAAAGGAACAAACTCGTCTCCGATAGTAACACCTGGCGAACTACGCACTCTGATCGACCTTGGTGAAGCTGAAGGTACGGTGGAAGAGAACACCGGTGAGATGCTCGAGAACATCTTCCGCTTCGGAGAGATGGAAGTCCGAGATGTGATGACTCCACGACCAGAAATAGTCTGGATCAGGTCTGACGCTTCGTTCGTGGAATTTATGGAGTCGTACAGACTCTCGCCCCACACACGATTCCCTGTATTTGAAACAGACCACGATGATGTGGTCGGCATCCTGTCCGTTAAAGACGTACTGGCGTCCCTATCCGAGGCCAAGCTCAAGTTCGACCAACCGGTGATTGATCTCATGCGGCAAGCCCACTTCGTCCCTGAAACGAAACTGCTTGATGACCTATTCGAAGAAATGCAGGAGTCCGGGCACAAAGTGTCGCTGGTAGTCGATGAATTCGGCGGAATTTCCGGCCTAATTACCCTAACCCGACTAGTTGAACAAATCGTTGGGCGAACAGGTGAAGAAGGTCTCAAGCCAGAACGTCAATTCGTGACGGTTAACGAAAACACCTTTGTACTCGATGGTGGACTTCTTATCGGAGAAGCCAACGACGAGCTTGGACTTGATATTCCAGAGGGCGAGTACGAAACCATCGCCGGATTCTTCCTGGAGCAAGCGCAGACGCTTCCGACAGTCGGTTCACGCGTGATGTACGCCAACCTTCGAATGCAAGTCGGTGAAATGGATGGCACCAAGATCAAAACGATCAGGGTCCGTCGCATCACCGAGCTTGCCGAAGTCACCAGCTAAGGTCGTTATGACCAGTTTCGACAGTTTTGTTGAAAATCTTCGCTCCGGCTTAGCCGAGGCTGAGCTAGTGCCCGGTTCAAAGCTGGTAGTGGCGTTTTCAGGTGGACCCGATTCAACCGCTCTGCTTGCGGGTCTTGCGGAGCTACGTGACCACCTTTCACTCGATTTGCTGGCATGTCACGTAAATCACGGTATTCGAAGCGAGACTTCACACAAAGACGCCGAGGCTGCAAGAAATATCGCTAAGTCACTGTCTGTCGAATTCCGATTGTTTGAAACCGATGTTCCATCGCAAGCAAAATCCCGCAAACAAGGGATAGAGCAAACGGCAAGGGAAGTCAGGTATGAGCTCCTTGGCGGAGTCGTTGAGGAGTTCAACGCATTCGGTGTTGTAACGGGTCATACACTCGACGACCAGGCAGAGACGACTTTGTTGCACGTTGCACGCGGTAGCGGGCTCAAAGGTATGAGCGGAATGCGAGCATTTTCGATCCTGGACATTGCGTCCATCGGAACGTCGCTAAACGTGATCCGCCCGCTGCTCGGAGCTAGACACCACGATTGTGTCGAATTCTGCGACCTTCGATCGCTCGCCTATGTCGTCGATGAATCGAATTCCTCAGATGTTTATGCCCGGAACAGAGCCAGGCACGATGCCCTGCCAACCTTGGAACGCGTTTCGCCGGGTGCAACGGTAGCGCTCGCCAGACTCGCGAAGAACTCTCAGCAGGATATCGACGCACTTGATTGGCTCACTGAGAACATCGTGACTGATCTTGAGATCGAAGGCGGCATCTATAGCCTGGCGGGTATTTCAGACTTGCCAGAACCCGTTGTTACCAGAGTCCTAATGCGCCTGTTCGAAATCGCAGCTGGCAACCTACAGGAACTTGAAAGATCACACCTGGACTTGATGAGCCACCTCGTTAGAGGTCACAGCGGAACTTCAATCGACTTGCCTCAGGGTGTTCAAATGCTGGTCGATAAGGAAAGCTTTCGCTTCACCACCACGTCCGATATGGATGACTGTCCTTACCCACCTGTGATCGAAGAGGCAACGTTCAACATACCCTCGGATCAATCGTTCGCAGAAAACTGGAAAATAGTCGCTGAGTCCATGCCTCGACCGGCGAATCTGAACTCGAACAATCCGCTAGCCACGTACGCTTCAAGCTCGCTCGAAGAAGCAACTTTGCGAGTGCGCAATCGACGACCCGGTGATCGGTTCCATCCCCTCGGAGCGACAGGTTCTAAGAAGCTTCAGGACTACTTCGTTGACGAAGGGTTGCCGCGTCGTTGGAGACATCGAGTCCCGATTGTTGAAGCAAACTCAGAGATCGCATGGATTGGTGGAGGGCGATTATCAGAGTGGGCGAAGGTACAGCCCGATGATGATCGAGTTGTACGTTTCGAAATAGTTCGACGCTAGAGGACCTGCGACAGTCTTGGATTGACTGACAGTCCGGGGATCCGACCGCGTTTAGCGATGTTCCGGTTCTCGATTTCCTTGATGTCTGCCGTGAAGGAGATTGGGCTGGCAGCAGCAATGTAGTAACCGACAGCGAACAGGCTGACCGGCGCTTGAGCTTCCACGAACTGGTTTATTCGCTCAGGTGTAATACCGCCACTCACGAAAATATCCACGTGGTGATATCCGCCCTGATCCAACCGTGCCCTGATTTCGTGAACTAGTTCAGGTGTCACCCCGCCGCGTTCTTTCGGCGTGTCTAGTCGAATACCTCGCAAACGCTCTCGCAAAGCCTTTGCCACTTCTAGAGCCTCTTCGGTCTCATCCTTGAAAGTGTCGACAAGAGCAACACGCGGAACTTCCGGTGGCATGTGCTTGTCGAAAGCCATGATCGACCGCACGGTGTCACCCATCAACAGGACCAGCGAGTGCGGCATCGTTCCTGAAGGTGTAAGTCCGTGCATTTGCTGTGCGACAACGCTGGAGCTGGACACACATCCACCGACAACTGCCGAATAGTCCATCACACCAACAACTTCGGGATGAACGTGCCTCGCGCCGTACGCAATGATCGGGATACCGTCTGCGGCAGCAACACATTCCTGAGCGCCAGTCGCCCATCCGGTACATGAAGCTAACGTGCCCAGAATTGCCGTCTCAAACAAACCGAAAGACGCATAGGGAGCGCGTATTCGAAGTGCCACTTCACCGGCGGATACGTTGACACCTTCATCCAGCGCCCAAACTTCCCGCCCCGTTTCAGGGAGAACTTTTTGGAGAAGGGTTTTGACTTCAGTGATACCGCAGAAGGTTCCATCACGCTCGGCGGTAATCTCAACGACTACTTCGGGATTAACCCCTTCGTTTCGAAGGATCGTGAGGGCTCTGTGGAGTTCGTTGTCGGCCGTGTATCCAGTTAGAACTGAACGACCAATTTCAAAATCACCGGGAGTAGTCATAAATTTCTGCGATTACCGTGCACGCAAGCCGCGAATACGAACTCTGCAACTCCACTCTAGCCATGACTAGATTTGAAGGTCAAGATGCAGATGGCGGTACAGGACGGCCTTTGAACCTCAGTCTCAACAACCCTTTCACGTCTTCCCAAGCGGTTGAGATTATTTTCACTCGAGTGTCCGGATCGTCTTCCCAACGAACTGGAATCTCTTTTATACGGTAGCCAGCCTTACCGGCAAGTAACAGCAGTTCGGTGTCGAAGAACCATGCGTTATCTTTCGCAAGAGGTACCACGTTCTCCGCGGCTTTTCTCGACACTGCCTTAAATCCGCACTGGGCGTCTCGCCAGCTAGTCAATGGAAACATCATGCGGATCATAATGTTGTAGCCACGTGAGGTTATCTCTCGTTTGAGCGTACGCCCAACAACCTCTGATTCTTTTCGCAAACGAGAACCAACTGCAACGTCGTACCCTTCGTCCGCAATCGCAGCAACCAGGTCAGGCATGCGGTTGATGTCAGTAGATAAATCTACGTCCATGTACAGCCGCACGTCGGCATCACTTTCGGTCCAAGCTTTTTTCAACGCACGACCTCGACCACGCTGGTCAAGATGAGTCACTCGCAAGCTCGGATACTTCTCGATGAGCTCAGATGCCACTTCTGCCGTTCGATCAGTAGATCCGTTGTCAGCTACAACAACTCGCCACTCGCGGTCAGAATGGTCTTCCACAAACGCAAAAATTTTCTCGATGCAAACAGGCAGCGCCACCTCTTCGTTCAGAACAGGTATGACTATGTCGACTGTCGTTGCCATGTGAGTCTGTCTGCCCGGCGGATACGCCTAGTGGTAGAAGTGACGAGTGCCGGTGAACAGCATCACCAGCCCAAGTTCATTCGCGGCATCGATGACTTCCTGGTCCTTCACTGATCCACCAGGTTGAGCAATCGCTACAGCGCCGGCTTTCGCAGCGTTCTCAATTCCGTCTGGGAACGGGAAGAAGGCGTCGCTGGCCATTACACACCCCTGTGCCTCATCACCGGCAGCACGTCCAGCCAAGTAGACACTGATCGCCCGATTAGGCTGACCTGCCCCCATACCTCGAAGCATGTTGTCCTTAGCGAAAACAATGGCATTTGAGTGAACGAGCTGACATGCCTTCCATGCGAATTCCATGTCCGCAAGTTGCTGGTCTGTCGGTTGCTTCTTCGTAACAATTTTCCAGTCAGCAGCACTTTCGATGATGTTGTCCGGTTCCTGGATCAGTGCACCGCCAGTTACGTTTCGTGCCGTGAGTAATGGTGACTTCGATGGTTGTACTTCAAGAACTCGAGTCCGCTTTCGCTTGCTAAGGATTTCGAGTGCCTCTGGCTCGTATCCCGGTGCAGCGATCACGTCGTAGAGCACTCCCCGCATGGCATCGGCAGTTTCAGCGGTAAGCGTCTGGTTGAATCCAACGATCCCACCAAATGCTGAAATAGTGTCGCCTTCATACGCTTTCCGATAAGCAGTTGCCTGGTCGTCATCAAGAGCCAGTCCGCAAGGGTTGGCGTGCTTCACAACCGACACACAGTGCTTGTCGCTCGCTGGGAACGAGTTTGCTGCTACCCATGCGGCATCAGCGTCAAAGTAGTTCAGGTACGACATATCAATACCGTGCAACTGTTTGGCGTTGACAATTCCACCAGACCCGCCCGGAGTAACGTAAACACCGCCCGCCTGATGGGGGTTCTCGCCGTAACGCGGAATCATCACCCTGTTCCAAGCAAAGGTGAGTTCTTCAGGGAAGAGTGCTGATTTATCGTCGGATTCTGCAACTTCAGGTTCACGAAGATACGCAGATATTAGCGTGTCGTAGCTGGCGACGTGCTGGAACGCCTTTGCCGCAAGCTTCCGACGTTGCGCCATCGTCACGTCACCGTTTGAAATCATTTCACCGACTGTTTCGTAGTCAGCAGGATCAACAACAATTACGACGTCAGGAAAATTCTTGGCTGCAGCACGAGTCATCGCCGGCCCGCCAATGTCGATGTTCTCGAGCGCATCGTCGAGAGTTACGCCTGCTTTTGCGATCGTCTGCTGGAACGGGTAGAGGTTGTTAACGACAATGTCGATGCCCTCGATCCCCTGTTCCTTCATTTCTTGGACGTGGGCAGGATTGCTTCGCTTACCAAGCAATCCACCATGAATTCGAGGGTGTAGCGTCTTCACTCGACCATCAAGAATTTCCGGTGCACCGGTCACATCGGCTACTTCCGTGATATCTAGCCCGGCGTTCTTCAACTCATTCGCAGTCCCACCGGTGCTGATGAGTTCGACTCCCGCGTCAGCGAGTGTTTTTGCGAAGTCGACCAAACCTGTCCTGTCGTAAGCGGATAGAAGCGCTCTCAAGATTTCCTCGTGATTCTTAATTTCAGTTGGTTAGAAACAAATAGTGGTGGACTAGAGTCCGATTAGTCGGGTGCGTTCCTCACCGGCATCTCTCTTCACGACCTCACCAACCCTGAATGAACCCGGAACCGAGGCCAGCACATCATCAGCAAGACCTGGTTCAACAATGATGGTCATTCCGACACCCATGTTGAACACACGGAACATTTCTAAGTCGTCTACGCGTCCCTGCTCCTGGATGAACTTGAACAGCGGCGGAATGTCCCAGGTTGAAATGTCGACATCGGCACCAAGACCGTCTGCCAGCGCTCGCGGGATGTTTTTGAAGAAACTGCCCCCAGTGATGTGACCCAGTCCTCGGATCTTGTCGAGAACCGGACTTATGGCATCGAGATAACTGACGTGGGTACGGAGGAGCATCTCACCAAGAGTATGGGATGTTCCTGGAACGTTAGTCGCAAGGACAGAAGGGTTCTGGTCTGTCTCGAATACCGATCGCACCAGAGAGTAGCCGTTCGTGTGCAGGCCGTCAGATTTCATTGCCAGGATCACGTCACCTTCGCGAGTGTTTTCCGGTCGAAGTACCGCATCCCGGTGGACCGTTCCAACAATGAATCCGGCGAGGTCGTAATCCTCGTTGTGGTAAATGTCGGGCATCGTTGCCGTTTCACCGCCGAGCAATGCGCATCCGGCGGCTGCACAAGCCTTGGCAACACCTGAAACGATGTCTGAAATCTTGTCGGGATCAAACTTGCTCATCCCGATGTAGTCGAGGAAGAACAATGGACGGGCACCGGCGGGAAGAATATCGTTGATGCAGTGGTTGACGATGCTCGCACCGACTGTGTCGTGCTTTCCGAGAGCATCAGCAATTCGAAGCTTTGTTCCAACGCCGTCGGCACTGGCTGCGAGCAAAGTGTCGCCAGAGGGATCTGGATCAATGACTCCACCGAACCCACCCGGACCTGCAACCACGTTACTTCCAAGGGTCGAAGCGGCGATGTCCTTGATGGTGACCTTGACGGACGCTGCAGCATTCAGATCTACACCGGCAGCGGCGTAGGTTTTGCCGCCTGTGCGTTCAGTCATTCTGTCACGCTCCTAACGAGCCACAAAGACTCGTTTATTCCTTGTTATTCGCCCAATTGAGCACCCTAAAATCGGGGCACGGAAAGACAAGGAATAAGTATACGTTCGCGAGGGGGATTTTTGACGGCTAATAACCGTCAAGTGGGGAAGCGGTTTAGACGCTTGCTGCGGCTTCGAATCCGAGCTTGTCCATCTCAAGCTGGACAGGGATGGGGTACTTACCGGTGAAGCACCCATTGCAGTAAGAATTTTCTTCTGCTTTGACTGCGCGTCGCAGTCCCTCAACCGATAGATAAGCTAGCGAATCAGCGTCGATGTAATCGCGAATTTCTTCGACCGTCTTGTTAGCCGCAATGAGCTGAGAAAGCGTTGCCATGTCGACACCGAAGTGGCAGGTCGACTTGATTGGCGGAGAAGCCACTCGAACGTGGACTTCTTTGGCGCCGGCATTTCGCAACATCTTGATCACACGGGTGATCGTCGTACTTCTAACGATCGAGTCATCCACCACAAGCAACCGCTTACCCTGAATGATTCCGCGCATCGGGTTAAATTTCGTCTGCACACCCTGCGCACGAGATCGCTGATCTGGCTGGATGAAGGTTCGACCAACGTAGCGGTTTCGAATGATCGCTTCTGAAAATGGGATCTTGGCTGCTGCTGCCAGACCAACCGCGTGAGGTGTGGACGAGTCAGGGATACCCAGGACAATGTCCGCGTCTACCGGGTGTTCACGGAATACTTCCGCACCTAATCGCTGTCGAGTTTCATAGGCTAGTTCGCCGTTCAGGACGCTGTCGGGTCGGGCGAAGTAAATCTGCTCGAACACACACATTGCGTGCTGCTCTCGCGCCC
>CAYYMP010000022.1:0-22273 GCA_964472915.1 uncultured Dehalococcoidales bacterium
TGACTGATTCCCCGTACAGAGCTCTCCCATCGGTCGACGCTTTGTTGAACGATTCCGGTGTCAATGCGCTAATTGAAGAGTTCTCTCGCGAACATGTGGCAGAAGTCGCCCGCGAAGTAATAAGCGAAGCGCGTCTTTCGATAACCAATTCAGGTTTTGCGCCACGACCGGAAGACATTGCCCGACAGGTGGTTGACCGGGTGAACACCACATGGAGCGGTTGGCCGACCCCTGTCATCAATGCAACAGGGGTTGTAATCCATACAAACCTTGGCCGGGCACCTATGAGTGACGCGCTTGTCACCGCCGCACTCATATCATCGTCTAGCTATTCAGATCTCGAGTTCGATATCCAGAGCGGCAAACGGGGATCCAGAAACGCACATATTTCACGTTTGATCGCTCAAATTTCAGGAGCGGAGGCGGGCATTGCGGTAAACAACAACGCTTCTGGCGTGTTGTTGACTTTGGCGGCACTAGCTGGGGCGAATCCAGAACGAAACGAAGTTGTTATCTCACGTGGTGAAGCTGTAGAGATCGGCGGAGGATTCCGGATTCCAGACGTCATGCGCCAGTCAGGTGCGGTACTGGTTGAGGTCGGAACGACGAATCGGACTTACGCACGGGATTACGAAGATGCGATAACCCCGAGAACAGCAGCAATTCTTAAAGTTCACCCAAGCAACTTCACAGTCGAAGGGTTTACGCATACCGCTGAATTGAGCGAGCTTGCCGACGTCGCAAGACGAAACGGTGTCGCTCTGATAAATGACCTTGGATCAGGTTGCCTAGTTGACACCCGAAAGTACGGGCTCGAACACGAACCTACCGTGCAAGAATCGGCTACAAGTGGTGCGAACATAACTCTGTTTTCGGGAGACAAACTCCTCGGTGGGCCCCAGGCAGGTCTCATCGCAGGTGACGAAGACCTGGTAGCGAAGATTTCAAAACACCCGCTGGCAAGAGCAGTTCGAATTGACAAGCTAACCCTTGCTGCGATTGCGGAAACCCTGATCACATACATACGTGGTAATCACGAATCCAACATCCCGATTTGGGGCATGATTTCCTCCTCGGAATCCTCAATTGCAAACCGTGCGCAAAAGTGGAGAGATCAAATCGGCAGAGGTGAAGTTCAGAGAACGAGATCAGCCATTGGTGGAGGATCGTTGCCAGGTCAAACCATCCCATCAACATCTCTGATATTGATGCCCTCAAAGTCAGCAGATGATCTTGCTTCTGCGTTGAGGAACGCCCCGCAACACGTAATTGCACGCATCGAAGACGGTCAAGTAATCATTGATCCTCGAACGGTGCTGCCAGAGCAGGATGAACTCGTGTCTCAAGCTCTTGTTGCTCACAAGGAGTTAGTCTCAGAGTGAGTCCCAGGCGTAGGCGAAGACCAAGACCCAATTCCGAAATGGGATGGAGTGCAACCGTCACAGGGAGCTTCACCCCAGTAGAGATGGAAGTCGATCTGCACGGCATGCGTGTCCACGATGCGATTCCAACAATCGAAGAACACCTTCTCAAGTGCCACGATGCCCGGCTTCACATAGCCCGCTTTAACCACGGGCACGGGACAGGTGTGCTGAAACAAGTCACGCGAGAGACGCTGGCTGCTCACAAACTGGTGGCGCGCCACTACCCTGCTTCTTACGGTGATGGCGGTGACGGTGTCACTATTGCCGAGCTCGACTACGGTGGGCACCGCGCTTACAACCGGCGTGCCAACAATTCGATCGTACCCAAGGCACTCCCCCGCAAGTGATCGCTGGTTTGGTCTTAAGCACCGCTTGAGCGTAACCTGTCGGTAAGTTCACTCATGACTTTATTCGATCATCGTAGACAGGAACTCCAGGATCGGGTTGCCCCCCTGGCGACCCGCATGCGTCCACGCGTGTTGGACGAGTATGTCGGACAGAAGCACATTCTTAGTCCGGACAAGGTGCTACGTCGCGCTATCGCCGAAGATCGCTTGCCGTCGATGATCCTTTGGGGACCGCCGGGATCGGGCAAGACCACCCTGGCAAGGCTCGTTGCTGGCGAAACCAACTCCCATTTCGAACAACTTTCCGCGGTTACTTCGGGAGTGAAAGATGTTCGGGAGGTCATGGCAGCAGCTCGCGAACGGCTTGGGCAGACAGGTCGTCGAACAATCCTGTTTCTGGATGAAATACACCGATTTTCCAAATCTCAGCAAGATGCGCTTCTACCGCATGTTGAAGATGGCACGGTCACACTCATTGGTGCAACAACGGAAAACCCGTCGTTTGAAGTGATCTCTCCGCTTCTGTCTCGAACAAGGGTATACACGCTCGAACCTCTCAAAGATGAAGACATAGGCGAGATCATCAACCGTGCCATTTCCGACGATGACCATGGTCTTGGTAGAGACAAGGTCACGCTTTCGGAAGATGCCATGTCATTCCTGTTAAAGGTTGCTAACGGGGATGCACGATCGGCTCTCAATACGCTTGAACTTGCAGTCGAATCCACTGCCAGAAACGAAGACGGTTCGATCGATGTAACGATCGAAACTATGGAAGAGTCAGTGCAACGTCAGTCGAGGTACGACCGCCTCGGTGACATGCACTACGACACGATTTCAGCTTTTATTAAGTCAATTCGTGCGTCCGATCCTGACGCCGCTTTGTACTACCTCGCGAGAATGATCGACGCGGGCGAGGATCCTGTCTTCATTGCACGTCGACTGGTGATTTCTGCGGCCGAGGACATCGGGCTTGCGAATCCGAATGGCCTAGCTGTGGCAATGGCGGCTCAGCAGGCGGTGAGCTTTGTCGGGATGCCTGAAGGGAGGATTCCGTTGGCAGAAGCCACCATCTATCTTGCCTCTGCTCCTAAATCGAACTCGGCGTACAAAGCTATTGACAGGGCACTCGGTCTTGTTCGGGGATCACGAGATGCTGCCGTCCCGATGCACCTGCGCAACGCTCCCACGAGGTTGATGAAGAACCTCGGGTACGGAGAAGGCTACGAGTACACACACGACAAACCGGGGCACTTTGCTCCATCTGAGAACTTACCTGAAGAGCTAAAGGGAACAAGGTTTTACGAGCCGGGAGATCTTGGCTCAGAAAAAGCGATTAGAGACCGCCTACATGGATGGTGGGACGGTAAGTACTCGGAACCGGCTGACTAATCTCCGGACCGAACGGCACTCCAAATCGCGGGCACAGACATTCGTTGACCGTACAAAAGTAAGCCTGCTCGGAAGATTCTTGCGCTTAGCCATACAAGAACGACAGCCGATAGCGAAGTGGTAACGAATCCTAGCCACATATCGGTGTTGTGATTCGACCCACCCGACAACCTCATCATCACCGCCGTCGGTGATGTGAGAGGGAAGAAAGTCAAAACTCTCGCGAGTCCACCATCAGGACTCGCGAGCACCAGAGAAGACAACCAGACAGGAATTACCGCGGGCAATGTGACCAGCGCGGATATTTGACTTGCTTCTCGAACCGATGTCGAAATGGCTCCAATAGAGGCCATCAGCGCGGCAAATACGAAATACCCGGCGAGATAATAAAGGAGAAGTACAGTCAGCAAGGTCGGGTCAAGACTCAAATCGGATAGGAAATCGAACTGACCGCTAATTCGAGGAACTGCGATTGCAGCTGATCCGACCCAAACCCCGACCTGGAGCAGACCGGCAGCACCGAGCCCCAGCACCTTACCCGTCATGATCGCCATCGGTGAAGTAGAGGTGATCAACATCTCGACCATGCGGTTCTCTTTTTCCTCGGCAACGCTCTGAAGCAAGGCTGCAGAGCCGACGAAAATAGAGATCATCAGCAAGAGAGCAAAAATAAATGGTGGTGCTGCTTCTGCAAATTGTTCACTAATGTCTCCACCCTTCTCAAACGATCCGTCTGAATCAACAGAGAAGCGTTAGATTCTGGCAGGATCAGCTAATCGAGCAAGTTCTTGATCGTTCAATGACTCGTCGGCAATCGCGATGCGCAACAAATTCCTGACCGCAAACTCCGCTGACTCATCCTCATTGAGCCCACTGCCCTGTCGATACCAATCGACTGATCCGTTTGCCAGGTAGTCAGCTTCGACGTGAAAGAGGTTTTTTATGCGGTTGTCGGAAATTGAGCCCAAACCGACTTCGACTGAATCGAATCTCTGTATCCCCGGAATCTCTCCGAGTGAGTAGGTGACACCGGAATCGTCGACGAGCCCGATTACTCCGGTGCGAGAGTCCCCATCACCCGAAACAGTATCAACGATAAATGGAACGACCAAAGTTGCGATTAGCAACAATACAGGTACACCGGCAGTAAAAATTCTCCAACCGATTCTCCTGGTCTGACGCCGAAACTCTTCTTCGAAGATGATTAGCGCATCACCGAACCTGTCGCGCATTGCTCACCTCTTCGATAAATATCTCATTTAGGGAAGGTTGAACCTGCTCGAATCTATCGAGGACTATTCCTTCACTCGAATAAGCATTGAGGATTGACTCCGGGGTCAGGGAATCGGACAAGCGGTACTCGACTCGACCTGCCTGTCCGGAAAAGATTTGATGTTCACTAAAAGAGTCAGGATGGGACGGGGCATCAACCAGGACTGCGTTTGCACCGCGAGATCGCTTGATGCTCGCCAGATCACCGAATAACAAAAGTCGGTTATCGGCAATAAGTGCAACGTTGTCGCACATTTCTTCGACGTCAGAGAGGACGTGTGTCGAGAAGATAACCGTAGCACCACGATTGCGTTCCGCAGCCAGCATTTCTTTCATTAGCTGTACGTTCAGCGGATCAAGTCCGGAGAATGGCTCATCGAGAATAATCAGTTCTGGTTCGTGCATCAGAGACGCGACGAACTGAACCAGTTGCGTCATGCCACGCGAAAGTCCTTCGACTTTTTTGTCCCGGTGCTCGAACAGGCCCACTCGGTGCAACAGTTCTAAACCTCGATCCACCGCATCCGTCTTGGTTATGCCTCTCAGTCGTCCAAGATAACGAAGGACAGATATGACCTTTTCCTTACGAAGGAGTCCGCGTTCTTCCGGGAGGTATCCAACGCGGTCGAGACGGGCTGACGATACGCTGTCGCCCAGTACGAATATCTCACCAGCATCAGGTTTGAGGATGTTCAACGACATGCGGATCGTGGTTGTCTTCCCTGATCCGTTAGGGCCAAGAAATCCGAACATGTCACCCTGTTCGACCTGAAACGACACGTCGTTCACAACGGTTTTTAATCCAAACCGTTTGGTGAGGCCTTTGATTTCAAGTGCCGGTGATGTCAAAGCATCTCCGTTGTCGCTAATTCGAGATTGAAGATGAACGTTAGGCGATCGACTTCATGACGCGATCGAACGCAGAAATGGCGAACTCGTAGTCCTGTTTCGACACGCCGTAATGAGTCACGACTCGCAAGTCGGAGTCACCACCGTTGATGTAGACACCCTCTTCTTTCAATCGTGCGGCAATCTCATCGCCTTTATGTTCGGGAACACCAAACCGAATGATGTTGGTCTGAATGTGCTCGGGATCAACCTGGATGCCGCTCATCTCTGCCAGCCGTGAAGCAAAATGCCGTGCAGCGTCGTGGTCTTCCTGCATGCGGTCGATCATCGATTCGAGGGCAACAATCCCTGCAGCTGCAACGATTCCAACCTGCCGCATTCCTGAGCCAAGCATCTTCCGCCACCGGTCGGCTTCCTCAATGAAGTCTTTGGATCCGACTACAACCGAACCGATCGGGCACGAAAGTCCCTTGGACAGACAGAAAGTTGCGGTATCCACGTTTTCGGTGAGCTTCGCTGCCGGAACACTTAGAGCTACAGCAGCATTGAACAGTCGTGCACCATCAAGGTGAACGTTTAGGCCTTTTTCGTGACCTGCGTCAGCCATGGCCTTCATTTGGTCAGGTGTTAGCGCCCTTCCCGATGAAGCGTTGTGCGTATTCTCAATAGTCAGCAATCGGGTTGGCGGCTTGTGGTAGTCCCGAGGCTTCACTGCAGCCTGAATCAGACCGGGTTCAAGAAATCCGAAGTTGTCGGTCTTTATTGGGTACAAAACAACGCTGCCGAGAACCATCGTTCCGCCAGCTTCAGAATTCATGATATGACACTGGTCACCGACCAGCACTTCATCACCACGTTGGGCTTGAGCGAGGACTGATACGAGATTTCCCTGTGTGCCGGACGAGACGAATAATCCAGCTTCCTTACCAAGCATTTCCGCTGCTTTGTCTTGCAGCTGATTCACAGTTGGATCATCGCCGTATACGTCGTCACCAAGTTCGGCGTCATACATCGCTTGCCGCATCTCGGGACTTGGATGTGTGACCGTATCGCTTCTAAGATCAACTCGGATCATTTGAGAGAAAACTCCAACTGCGTTTCAAAACGCCCGTGAAAAATAATGCGCGCCGATTCTACCTGCGCCCTACGTCCCTTTGGACACCGTGAACGTATACTCGAATAGAACTTTTGAGTTGAACGAACGATTCGCACTGAGTAATTGATGACTAGCGACACCACCCAGGCAAGCAAGGCGAAGCTTCTCGACCCCATCCCGTGGATTGTGATGGCAATCGCGCTCGTGCTGGACCAACTCACGAAATGGGTGACGATTCAAACCCTCGAAGTCGGCGAATCTTGGCCTGCAACAGGTTTCTTCAGATTCACCCACGCATGGAACACAGGCACAGCTTTTTCTTTGTTCCAGGGTCAGAGTGACATCCTTACCTGGGTTTCACTCTTTGCAATCGCAATACTGGCGTGGATCTACAGGTCAATTGAGAATCCCCCGTGGATACTCCGAGTCGCATTCGGAATGCAGTTCGGTGGTGCTATCGGCAACATCGTTGACAGGTTCAGACTCGGTCACGTCACTGACTTTATCGATGTCGGTCCGTGGCCAATTTTCAACATCGCCGATTCATCGATCGTGGTTGGAATCGGTCTGATGATTTTCTACTTCTGGTTTATCGACGGTAAATCCGATTCCCCTGCGACAGTCGAAGCACAAGAACTGCGACCATCCACGGTCGCATCTGAACACGACTCAACCACCTCATCAAGCTAATCAGCCATGTTCATCGTCGTTGACGACAATGACTCGGGAATTCGCCTGGACGTTTTCGTTCATCGCCAACTCGGCGACGATGCTTCGCGTAACGACGCCCAGACAATGATCAAGTTAGGTCTCGTAACCGTAGACGGCGCAAACGTCATGAAACCGAGCACTCGAGTCCCGGCAGGTAGCTCCATCGAAATCATTCAACAACAATCACCCGAGATTCCTACGCAGGCACTAACTCCACAGCCCATTGAGTTTGGCGTCGTTTATGAGGATGAACACCTGCTTGTGATAGACAAGCCGATTGGACTGCCAGTCCATCCTGGCGCTGGACGTAAAGACGGGACTTTGGTGAACGGTTTGATCCACAGGTGGCCAGAAATCTCGGACCTCGGGGAGAACGACAGACCAGGAATAGTCCACCGTCTCGACATGGACACCAGTGGGTTAATGGTCGTTGCCCGAACCGATATCGCGTTCGCGACGCTGCAACAACAAATCAAAAACCGGGAGGTAGGCAGGTCGTACACTGCATTGGTCCGAGGAATTCCTGAACCATCCAAAGGCGTTGTTGATGCCCCGATTGGTCGTGATCCAAATAACCGGCTCAAACAGGCGATTGTTGCAGACGGTCGTGAAGCCAGAACGCAGTACGAGGTGGTTGAAGAAATATCGACGTACGCCTTACTCAAGATAAAACTCGAAACAGGGCGCATGCACCAAATACGAGTTCACATGGCAGCGCTGGGAACGCCTGTTGTGGGCGACCAGACGTACGGCAAATCTTCAGACAACCTCGATCTGAATCGACAGTTTCTCCACGCCTCGAGATTGGAATTCGCCCACCCAATGACTAAACAGTCTCTGCAATTTTCCAGCCCTCTACCTCACGATCTTTCACAGGCACTTGAAAAAGCTCGCACATAAAAATCGCCACTGAAATTACTGGTCGACTCACAGATTCAGAATCGTTCCGCTGCTAAAGTTTTTGTATGAGTAATCCAACTTCTCCAGTCAGGGTGCGTTACGCACCAAGTCCAACCGGCATCCCGCATATCGGAAACATCAGAACAGCACTCTTTTGCTGGATCATGGCGCGCCAGACCGGCGGTCAGTTCATCGTTCGAATTGAAGACACCGACCGCACTCGCTATGACGCCGACGCAGAAAAAGCGATATTTGAATCTCTCAACTGGCTAGGACTCGACTGGGATGAAGGACCAGACAAAGGTGGACCACATGCCCCTTACACTCAGTCGGAGCGAAAGCAAACCTACATTGATGCAGCGAAAAAGCTGATCGAAAGTGGTCACGCCTACTACGACGACACCACACCGGAGCAACTTCACGCGCTTCGTGAGCGGCAACGAGCTGCAAAGCAGCCACCTCGGTACGACGGTCGAGGTCGACACCGGTCTCCCGAAGAAATCGAAGAGTCACGCAAAGCTGGATTGCCAATTACGGTCAGGTTGAAAGTCCCCGATCACGGTTCTGTTTCGTTTACCGATGCTGTCCGTGGCAAGGTCACATTTGATCTAAAAGAGATCGATGATTTCGTAATCCTCAAGTCGGACGAAATGCCGACCTACCACCTCGCCCACATCGTCGACGATCAGGCGATGGGTATTACCCACGTTGTTCGTGCTGAAGAGTGGATATCAAGTACACCGCGTCACCTCTTGATTCACGAAGCACTTGGTATCGAGCCACCCGAGTACATCCACGCCCCGCTAATCCTTGGTAAAGATCGTTCCAAGCTGAGCAAGCGGCATGGTGCAACTTCGGCACTTGAGTACCGAGACCAGGGATTTTTGGATGAAGCGGTATTCAACTTCATTTCACTTCTGGGTTGGTCGCCCGGCGATGATACTGAATTGATGAGTCGTTCCGAAATCATCGAACGATTCAGGGTTGATCGCGTTAGCGCCTCGCCGGCTATTTTCGACAGTGAAAAACTGGAATGGATGAATGGTGTTTACATTCGCAATCTAGACGAGGATTCTCTGGCAGAGAAAATCCTGCCATTCATGGAAAGACCAGCTTCAGAAGGTGGACTGCCGGATTCTGTTGAGCGCCCGGTAGATCGTGCGTATTTGAAACAACTCATCCCGTTGGTCCACGAACGATTGAAGCTTTTGACGGAAGGCACCGAGACACTCGATTTCTTCTTCAGCAATGAGATTAAACCAAGTGTTGAGGAGTTGCCCGGTCGAAAAATGGACGAGCAAATGACGGTGACAGCTCTCGAAGCAGCACTCGAACTTTGCAAGTCAGCCACCTCGTTCGAACCAGAGAGTCTTGAAGAGGAGTACCGCGCTCTAGCCGAGCGAATCGAAATGAAACCCGGCCAGGTTTTCTCTCCAATTCGAGTGGCAATAACTGGTAAGAAATTCGCGCCTCCGCTGTTCGACACTATGTCGGCAATCGGTCAGGAGCGGTGTACTACGCGACTTGAGCACGCGCTCGAACTCATGAAGGCGGCAGTGGCAAGTTAGTCCAATTCGGTTCTTGTCAGTTCAATATAAATTGACCTGAGCCAAGGTAAGTTCATATACTGGAACATAGCGCATTTGCGTTACGATACATTCCCGCTGTTTGTTCAGCGGACTAGCACGCATCAGGAATACCGTTGGTAGAACTAAGAATCAACGAAGGTGAGAGCTTCGAAGGCTTCCTCCGCCGCTTCACAAAGCGGGTACAGCAGGAGTCGATCATCTCCGAAGCACGACGAAGACAGCACTTCGAGTCGCCCAGCATCGTTCGCAAGAAGACTGCGGCTGCAAAGCTCCGAAAGAGCGTCAAGTCAACCCTCAAGAACATGTAGTTCTTGACCGCTTTGCTGGTCACCTAACCTGAAAATACCTCGGATTCGCCGAGGTGTTTTTGTTTAACCCAACTTCAGAATTCTTCGGCAAAAATGGTCGGAAATATTTCTTCAAAATTTCAGTGATTTTCTACGTGGGGCAGGTGACAATGGTTGGGTTGGTTTTCACAAGCTGTCTGCCGGAGACGCACCTTGAAATTTGGAATCGTTGTATTTCCCGGAACATGGAGCGAAAAAGACACGTTTCATGCGCTGTCACCTGTACTGGGGCAGGACGCCGAGTATGTGTGGCACGGTGAAACAGAACTTAGCGGCTTCGATGCAATAGTTCTCCCCGGAGGGTTTTCTTACGGCGACTACCTGCGCTCAGGAGCCATCGCCCGGTTTTCACCAGTTATGGACGCGGTAAAGAACTATGCGGATGCCGGTGGTCCGGTCATCGGCATTTGCAACGGCTTCCAGGTCCTCTGCGAGTCCGGACTTCTGCCCGGTGTGTTGATGCGAAACGACCACCTGGAGTTTAGGTGCATCTGGACCGATCTCCGAGTCGAAAACGATTCCACCAACTTCACTTCCCGCGCAAATGTCGGTGACACTCTGCACATTCCAATGTCGCACGGTGAAGGCAACTATCAGGCCGACGCAGCGACGATCGAACGACTAGAGGGCAATGGACAGGTTGTATTCCGATATGCCGATGCTTCTGGCAATGTGACCGATGAAATCAACCCCAACGGATCGATCAACAACATTGCGGGCATCATCAACGAACGTGGAAATGTTCTTGGGATGATGCCTCACCCTGAAAAAGCGTGCGAGGTTTTGATCGGTGGTGATGACGGGAATGTCATTTTCAGTTCGATGATCGACTCACTAGCGACCGCTACTGCATAAATACACGTTTAGTTATTCCGTTCAACGAGATCACTCCACATGCCAGTAACCCAGGAAACCCTCGACGAAATTGCCCTTAGCAGGTCTGAATACGAGGCGATTGTCGATCGACTAGGCCGCGATCCGGAACCATTGGAACTCGGACTTTTCGGGGCGTTGTGGTCCGAGCATTGCGGTTACAAGCACACGAAAGCACTACTTCGGACTCTGCCTTCTGCATCGGACCGGTTGTTGGTTGCCCCAGGAGCAGAAAATGCTGGTGTGATTGATCTCGGTGACGGTTTGGCGGTGGCGATGAAGATCGAGTCGCATAACCACCCATCAGCCGTTGAGCCTTTTGAGGGCGCTGCCACTGGAGTTGGCGGGATCATTCGAGACATCTTTGCCATGGGTGCCCGACCCATTGCCCTGCTCAACTCCCTGCGATTTGGTCAGCCACAAGACGCTCGTACGCGTTACCTGATCAACGGGGTGATCGGCGGTATTTCGTCGTACGGCAACTGCATCGGCATCCCCGACGTGGGTGGAGAAATCTTCTTCTCCGACAGCTACAAGGGCAATCCGCTGGTGAACGCTATGTGCGTTGGTCTCATTGAAGACGGGAAGATGGCAAGTGCATCAGCCAAGGAGCATGGCGATCTTCTCATGCTCGTTGGTGCAGACACAGGGCGTGATGGTATTCATGGTGCTTCTGGTCTTGCCTCTCGCACATTTGAAGAACAGGCAGAAATGCGCTCTGCGGTCCAGGTCGGCAATCCGTTCCTGGAAAAGGTGCTGATCGAAGCTTGCATTGAAGCACTGGATATTCCCGGAGTCGTAGGTTTGCAGGACTGCGGTGCTGCCGGAATTACGTCGGCAGCCATCGAAATGGCTGAGCGTTCTGGAATGGGACTTAAGATCGACATCGATGCTGTCCCTCGCCGCGAAGAAGGTATGACGCCATATGAAGTCATGCTCTCTGAGTCTCAAGAGCGAATGCTGCTAGCGGTCACACCTGGACACGAAGACAAAGTGTTCGAATTATTCGACCGGTGGGACCTCGACGCGTCGGTAATTGGCACATTCGAGTTCGGCGAGAACGTCAGGATTTTTCACGAAGGGTCAGAGGTAAGCTCGACGCCAGTAGTAACTCTCACTGACGCTCCTGAGTACACATTCTCTGCACCAAAACCTGATTGGCTTGCAGCACTGCAGGACAAGGACCTTTCTGAAGTTCCCCTGCCTTCAGAGTCCGCAGGAGAAGTCCTTCTACAGCTTCTATCAGCACCCAATATTGCATCGCGATTCCCGATTTACCGACAGTACGACTACCACGTCCAAATAAACACAGTGGTTGAGCCCGGTGGGGATGCAGCGGTTTTGCGACTCAAGGGTTCGAAACGTGGAATCGCTGTCTCGACAGACTGTAACGGCAGAATTTGCTACCTCGACCCTAGGGTAGGAACGATCATCGCTGTTGCTGAGGCTTGCCGAAACATTGCAGTCACTGGTGCTGAGCCGGTCGCACTTACCGACGGTCTTAACTTTGGTAACCCGGAGACGCCGGATGTTCAGTTCCAGCTCAACGAGTCGATTGCGGGCATGCGAGAAGCTGCGGACGCATTTGGCATCCCGATTGTTAGTGGGAACGCCAGCCTTTACAACGAGTCAGCTGGCACGGCGATATTCCCCACACCTATCATTGGTTCACTCGGCATCCTTGAAGATGTTGAGAAACACTCAACCGTCGGCTTCAAGAACGAGGGTGACGTGGTTGTCTTATTAGGAGCTGACGACTGGGACAGCGTGGAAGGTCTTGCTGGCAGTGAGTATCTGGATTTCAAACACGACACCATCGCTGGTCAGCCAACCATAGACATAAACCTCGAACTCAATGTGCAGTCTGTTTGCCGAGACGCAATTTCTAGCGAACTGCTTTCATCAGCTCACGACGTGTCGGACGGTGGATTAGCGATTGCAATCGCTGAAAGTGCAATTATCGGCGGAAAGGGAGCAAGCACCTCCCTTGATGTTGAGGGTCGCTGGGACGCTGCGTTGTTCGGTGAATCTCAGTCGCGAATCGTTGTCAGCCTACCGGAGGCCAACCTCAACGAACTCAGGCAGATGACTGAGTCGAAGAATGTACCAATGACAACTCTGGGTACTGTTGGGGGTGATGACCTGAACATCAACGGTGTAGTTCAGTTGCCACTGACTGAGATTGATGATGCCTGGAAAAACGGCTTCACCAGAGCGGTGTCTGACTAACCGTTGATTCCAACAATCGCATCCATTCAGGATTTAGCACCTGAGTTCGACGCGCTTCTCTTCGATTCATTCGGCGTGCTTGTGGACGGCGTTGATGCTCTTCCTGGCGCGCCTAAGTTGCTGAATCACCTTGATTTGATTGGTAAGACGTACTTCGTAGTTACCAACGATGCCTCGAAATCGATCAGGGCGCGTGTGGCCACGTTCCGTGAACAAGGTTTCGAGATTCCGTCCGAGAAGATCATCAACTCAGGTGGTTTACTCGTCCGCTATTTCGCTGAACACAAGTTAGATGGCAAACCCACACTCGTCCTCGGAACCGAAGATGCGGCCGACTACGTGCTACAAGCCGGTGGCGAAGTGATCGATCGAGCAAGTGCAACCGATCCAGACGTAGTTGTGCTCGGTCATAGCGGACCGCACGACTGGGAATCGACGCTTGGGCATCTGCTCGGTCTGATTAGCCGGAGATACCAGGATGGCAACCCGATCAACCTCGTGGTTCCAAATCCCGACTTCATATACCCAAACGGACCAGTTGAGTACGGCTTCGGTGCGGCAGCGTTTATCGATGTTTTAGAGCAAGCGTTATTTCGCTTGCATGGAGACCAGCCCGCTCTAAAAGCAGCGAAACTCGGAAAACCATTTCCAACGATATTTGAAGAGGCGATTGATCGTGCGGGGTCGAGCAACCTGTTGATGGTCGGCGACCAACTTGAAACAGATATTCTCGGTGCAAACAATATGGGTCTAAAAAGCGCGGTGGTAACCACCGGAATCAACCGCAGGACGCTCCCAGATCAGTTCGAAGATGTCGATAACGAGATGACTCCTGATTACTTGATCGAGTCTCTCGTATAAAATTGGTTAAGTTGAACTAATGAAACACGCGAGTGCTGCGCGCACTCGCTTTTGTTTGTGGTGAAGAATGCCTACCTACGTATACAAGTGTGATGAGAACGGACATGAGTTCGAGTTGATCCAGGGATTCAACGACGAACCAGGAGCGGAATGTCCGACATGCGGTAGCGCTTCTTCTCGCCAGATCACAGCTCCGACCGTCATCTACAAGGGCTCAGGTTTCTATACAACCGACTACGGATCAGGATCGAGTTCGACATCAACTCCGTCGAAGAGTTCATCTTCGAGTTCGGATTCATCCTCTGACGGTGGAAGCGACAGTTCGCCTTCTGGAACCGGCGATTCTGGTTCTTCTGGCGGCCACTCTCACTCGCACGGTGGTGGTCACTCTCACTCCCATGGTGCCGGCAGCCACACTCACTAATTTTTTCGATAAATGCGAACCGTTATCCAACGGGTAAATTCAGCCAGCGTTTCAGTCGATGGATCAGTCGTAGGCTCTATTGAACGCGGGCTCTGCCTTCTTGTCGGGATTACTCACGGCGACACCGCTGAAGATCTGAACTACATCGTCGACAAGACCGTCAACATGCGTATCTTTCCCGCGGAGGACGGTGATTCCGGCTTCGATCAGTCGCTTCTCGACATCAATGGCGAACTACTACTGATAAGCCAGTTCACGCTCTACGCATCGACGCGAAAAGGAAGAAGACCGGGATTCACCGATGCAGCTCGACCCGAACAAGCTGAACCGATGTTCAATGAGATCGTAGCCGAATTCAAACAGCACGGGATCAAGGTCGAAACCGGAGTATTCGGTGCGTCGATGAACGTACTGATTGAAAACGCCGGGCCGGTGACGATCACGCTTGATTCAGCAGACCGACTCACACCTAGACGAGGTTAGGATTTCTAATCCTGTCTACCTCGAGTAATCGAGAGAGATATCCAACGCTGGCGGAGAGTGTGTGAGTGCACCAATTGAAATGATGTCGACGCCAGCACGAGCGGCATCACGTACGGATTCGAGATTAATTCCGCCAGAGGCTTCCACCGTGCACTTCATCGCTATCTGATCAACGATTCGCCTCATTGTCTCAGCGTCCATGTTGTCGAGCATAACGATATCCGCACCTGCATCCGCGGCAGCCAGCGCAGCCTCTTCCGTCTCGACTTCTATCTCGATTTTGACCGTGTGAGGTGCCTTTGCTCTCGCCTGCTTGATGACCTGTGCGAGTGTGATGCCTTCTTCTTGCAACGCAGCGAGATGGTTGTCTTTTATTAGCACTCCGTCAGCAAGATTTAGACGATGATTTCTGCCACCACCGGTTGTCACCGCATACTTGTCCAGAAGGCGAAGCCCCGGAACGGTTTTTCGAGTATCTGTGATTGAGGCGGTCGTGCCTTCCACTGCATCTACATATTGGCGAGTCAGAGATGCGATCCCGCTCATTCGCTGCATGAAGTTCAAAGCAGTTCGCTCAGCAGTAAGAATCGAGCCCATCGAACCGGAGACGGTCGCTACCGCAGTCCCCGCTTCCACCGAGTCACCGTCGAGAAGTGTCCTGGAGAATTTCAGGTCAGGATCTACTCGTTTGAAGACAGCTTCAGCGACAGCGATACCAGATACGATGCCATCTTCCTTAACCACCAAAGATGCTGTAGCCAGTAGATGAGTTGGTATTAGCGAGTTGGTCGTTACGTCCGCGCTGGCAGCGTCTTCCGCAAGGGCAAGGTCTATCAGCTTGTCGAGTTCTGCAGGAGTTGGAAACATACTCGGTGCCCCTAGCCTGCGATTTCGAGCATTCTCTCTAGCGCGAGTGTGGCATTCTTTCGAGTCTCAGGCTCAACCTCGATTCGGTTGATAGCGAGACCTGCCATGATGCCTTCGAGAACCCATAGCACGTACGCCGGGTGAATTCGGTACATGGTCGCGCAAGGGCAAACGACTGGATCGAGACAGAATATTTCCTTATCAGGATTCTCAGCTGCCAATCTTCGGACCATGCTGATTTCAGTGCCAATGCCCCAGGATGTACCTGCTGGAGCATTAGCTACGGTTTCGAGAATGAACTCGGTGGAGCCGTACATGTCAGCGGCGGCTACCACATCCTGTGAGCACTCAGGGTGAACAATGATCGTTGTGTCACTGTTCTTCGCTCGTGCGTCTTCGATCTGCTGAACAGAGAAACGAGTGTGCACCGAGCAATGCCCTTGCCACAGAATTACCTTTGCAGACTTGATCTCGTCTTCGGTCAAACCGCCAAACGGCAGGAATGGATTCCACAGCACCATCTCGTCTTCGGAAATACCTTTAGCGAGAGCAGTATTGCGTCCAAGATGTTGGTCGGGGAGGAACAGGATCTTCTCTCCTCGCTCCAACGCCCAGTCGAACGCTTTGTCAGCGTTAGACGATGTACAGACGAGACCATTGTTCTTACCGCAATGAGCTTTGATCGCTGCGGCAGAGTTCATATAGGTGATCGGGATGACCAGGTCGGTAGATCCCAATACTGACTCGATATCGTCCCAGCAGTCTTGAACGTCCCGTGACTTTGCCATGTCAGCCATCGAGCAGCCTGCTGCCATGTTTGGAAGAATTACATTCTGATCTCGTGCGGTAAGAATGTCGGCTGTTTCTGCCATGAAGTGAACACCGCAGAAAACAATCCACTTGGCGTCTTTGGTCTCCGCAGCCATTTTCGACAGTTTGTATGAATCACCGGTGAAATCGGCGTACTGAATCACATCGTCACGCTGATAGTGATGTCCCAGTAGAACGACCTTCTCACCGAGTTCGTTACGTGCATATTCGATTCCCGCGGAAATTTCTTCCGGGGTCAGTTTCAAGTACCGAGTTGGGACTTTCTGCCAGCGAACGCCAGCTTTGAACTCTTCTTCAAGCGTTTTGGTCCGAAGATTTCCGTCGGTCTGACAGAAAGCAGACTGCTCAAGTTCGGTAATCGGAATTGTCGTCTGCTTGGTAAATGCAGTGGTCATGCGACCGGGACCTTCTCTGATTCAGTTTGGCTTACGCCTTGTTCAACAAGCTCACCTTCCAGTGACCAGGGTGAACTTGCAGTGATTTGCACGTTTACCGTTTCTCCGGCTTTTGGTGCCTCAGAAACGTTTACGTTCGTTAAATAGATTAGTTTATCGCCTCGATTACGCCCATGTAGCCTTCCACGCTTGTCACCTTCGACCAAAACGTCGTAGATTTTGCCTTCCAGCGTTGCGTTCTTGCGGCTCTGAATCTTTTGCTGCAGTTCGTCAACTGCCGCCAATCGTGCTTTCTTCACACCTCGGGCAACGTCATCCGGCATCTTCCTCGAAGCGAATGTTCCGTCACGGTTCGAGTAGGCAGCAACGTGGACTTTGTCGAACTCAACTCGCCTGAGAATCTCCATCGAGTTTTCAAACTGGGTGTCAGTCTCACCACAGAATCCAACAATCAGGTCCGTGGTTAGATTTACACCAGGAATCATCTCTTTTACCTGATCAACTTTTTCGAGGTACTGACCGCTGGTGTAACCGCGTCTCATATCGACGAGAATCTTGTCATCACCGGCCTGGAACGGCAGATTGATGTTCTCGCAAACTTTGGGAAGGTCACGAACCGCTTCGAGGATTCGCACCGACATATCATTGGGGTGTGAAGTCAGGAACCGAATTCGTTCAAGTCCTGAGATTTCATGAACCCTTTCGACCAGGTCAGCAAGGTCTATTCTTGGTCGAAGGTCGTGACCGAACGAGTCCACGTTTTGGCCCAGCAACGTGATGTCCTTCACACCTCGTTGAACCATCATTTCAGCTTCATGAACGATGTCCGTCACATCTCTGCTGGCTTCCCTACCTCTTCGATATGGGATGATGCAGAACGTGCAGAACTTATCGCATCCGTGGACGATCGGGATGAACGATGCAACGTGGGGGTTTTCTGGGATCGCTCCTGCCAGGCACCCTTCTGGATCGAGACCATGCTTCATACCTGCTAGTTCGAGAATGGGCTCGAATTGTTGAGGTCGCGCCCAAACATCCACGTGCGGAAAACGATGTTTGAGTTGAGATTGGTCGGGTCCAACCATGCACCCCATCACGGCGACGACGCGATCAGGTGATTCCTGCTTGATCTTTGCAAGGCGACCGAGCATTCCTGTTGCGGTGTCTTCTGCTGACTGTCGAACCACGCACGTGTTGAGTACTACAACGTCCGCGACGCCGGGATCATCCGAGGATTCGAATCCCATCTGGGTGAATCCGCTCGAGATCCGTTCAGAGTCGGATGTGTTCATCTGGCAACCAACGGTCCAGACGTGAAAACTAGGCAAATCTCAATACTCGGTAATCGACTCGGAATAATGGGGAGTCGAACGTACAAAAGTTAGTTAGAAGCAATGTTTAAGGATACTGATAATTCGCAGTTCACTCCAAACCGGTCAGTTTTAGTGTCAGTAGGCCAACATCATCAGTATTATTTGATTCGACTGATCGCATACGTCAGGCTTCCGGATCGCCAACTGAGAATTTCGTCAGGATCGTAAATTGAGTAGCACACCTGCCAGCTCTTCCAAGATTACCCGCGTCGGCATTATTGGCTGCGGTTCAATGGGATCCGAGCTCGCTATGGTCGCCGCAAAAGGTGAGGCAGGACCTGCCCAGGTAGTTGCTCTCTTCGACGTTTATGAGCCGGGACGGCAAAAGCTTGCGTCGTCGATCAAGGAAGTGAGCGGAACTGAACCGGCACAGTTTGATGACGTTGACGAAATGATCGAGAACAGCGTCTGCGACTTGATCGTAGAGTGTGCATCTCAACAGGCGGTATTCGCCACTGCTGAGCAGGTTTTAGGCTCCGGCGCTTCGATGTTGATCATGAGTTCAGGAGCGCTTCTTGATCCTGATTTCATGAGCAAGGTTGAAGTCGCTATCAAAAAGTCCGGTGCGTCCTTATACGTTCCATCCGGCGCAGTTGGTGGAATTGATGCTTTGCGGGCAGCAAATCATCTTCTGGAAGAAGTAACGATTACCTCGTCTAAGAAACCTGTTTCACTCACTGGCGCACCGGGTTTTGCAGATTGGGAAGACAAAGAAATCACTGAGCCAACGGTCATATTCGATGGCAATGCGGCCGAAGCGGTCGGGTTATTCCCGGCGAACGTGAACGTCGCGGCCACGGTTTCGCTCGCGGGGGTGGGTGCACAAAAAACCCGTGTGAAAGTGATCGCCGATCCTGACTCCCCAGGGAACGTTCATGAAATATCAGTGAAGAGTAAGGCAGGGAATTTCTCGTTCAAATTCGAGAACATGCCTTACGAAAACAACCCGAAAACCAGTTATCTGGCCGCACTGGCGGCAATAGAAACACTGCGAACGATCTGCAATAGCGGCTTGAGAATCGGGACTTAGGGTAAAAGTGAAATGGCGGAGGGTGCGGGATTCGAACCCGCGAGGGGGCTCAACACCCCCAACCCGCTTAGCAGGCGGGCGCACTAGGCCACTATGCGAACCCTCCGCGTGAAAAACCCTTGTGCGGTTTTTCCAATATAGCTACTCGTTGAACCGACATCAAAGGCGATAGCTGCGTATTTCGCTTCATCGTTTACTTAATCAGTCGTCTTTTCAGCAGGTACACAGCCGCAGGCCACATGATCGCGGTCGCGACTCCAAGGTAAACGAGAGACCACACGTGCGAAGCATTGAACTCGGCAAGTGCGAATCCCCGCGCAATGTGAACAGCTGAAGTCAACGGTAGCGCCCAGGCAAACGGCTCCACCCAATTCGGCAAAATCGAGATTGGGAAGAAAACACCAGCGAAGAAAAACATTGGTGATGCGACTAGTGTGAAAACCAACGTAAGGAACGTGGTGTGCGGCGCTACTGCCGAGAACAAAAAGCCAAGCGCCCCGAAAGCTATTCCCACCAGTATTGCCGGCAACAGGATTCCAACTGCAGCTAGTGGGTCAATCCAGCCAAAAGCGACTGCAAATGCTGCCGTAGCTATAGTTGTGAGCAACGCGCGGGTCACTGCCCAGAGAATGTCTCCGAGAGTGATCTCAGTGACGGTTATTGGTGTGGTCAGGATCGTTTCGTACACATCGTTGTCGATCCGGTTGTAGGCATTCCACGAAGTCTCAAACAACGCATGAAACATCGCATTGCCCATGATTATCCCAGGGGTGACGTACTGAGCGTAAGAAACAGCTTCGACTTCACCTACGAGCTTGCCGACACCAAATGCAATTGCGACCAGGACGATCAATGGTTCTATTACGACCCAAGTAAGCACAAACTTCCAGTAACGAACGAATGACACCGCGTGCCGGAACCAAAGTCCGGTGACACTGCGACGACGAACTCCTGGAGTTGGTATCGCAAGATTCATTATTCGTCCCTCAATTCTCGCCCAGTGATGGCGAGGAACACGTCTTCAAGGTTTCCTGGTCTAGTTGAGACTCTCACTCCTTCGATGTCCTTGACCCCGGATAAATCTGCTTTGACCCCGTTGAAACCGGTGACACTGACTAGTGCGCCCACTTCTCGGTATTGAATCGACCGCTCTTCCATGTAGTCACGGACTGCCCTGAGAGACGCGGGTTGCACTCTCATTTGGGTCACATCCCCTGATGCATGACGCTCAACCATTTCGTCTGGAGTGCCTTCATCGAGAATCAATCCGTGATCCATGATCGCCAGACGATCACAGAGAATCGCGGCTTCTTCCATGTAGTGTGTGGACAGCAGAACCGTAACTCCTGACTCTTTGAGAATTGCCAGTTCTTCCCACACCCGGTTCCGGCTTTGAGGATCCAATCCCGTTGTGGGTTCATCCATAACGATCACCGACGGACTACCCATCATCGAACGCGCGATAGCGAGTCTACGTTTCATTCCGCCTGAAAGCTCATACACATTGTCTTTCGACCGCTCTTTCAAACTGAAGAAATCGAGTACTTCGTGGGCACGTTCTTTGGATTCTTTGCGTGACAGACCGACCAGAAATCCGTGCAAAAACAAGTTCTGAAAAACGGTGAGACCGTTGTCGAGGCCATCATGCTGGGTCACAACGCCCATAATTTCCCGCACGCTGCGTCCATCAGAGACCACGTCGATTCCGCCAACATGTATATCTCCTCGGCTAGCCGGGGATAGACCAGCAAGCATGCGCATCGTCGTGGTTTTCCCTGCCCCGTTGGGACCGAGCAGTCCGTAGGTTTCGCCTGCTTTGACTGAAAACGAGATTCCCGCTACCGCGGTGAAATCGCCGAAATTTTTGCTGAGGTCCCTGATTTCGATCGCTGGGTGTGGGTCACTTGTGTTTTGCTGTTCGAGATTCAAATTCGATTTCCGTTTAGATATTTCGGGTGAGCAGCCTCATCAGCCAGGAGTTTCACCAATCCAGACTTCTCCGCCTTCGAAGAACTCCTTTTTCCAAATTGGAACAACTTCCTTCAAACGGTCGATGAAATACAACGATGCTTCATATGCGGGACGCCTGTGAGCTGATCCGACTGTCAGAATCATGCTCGTCTCGCCAATATCTACTCTTCCTGTGCGGTGACCGACAGCAACTTTTCCCAGATCCCATTTAGAGCGCATTTCGGCGATTATCTCCGCCATTTTGTTCTCAGCCATCGGTTGATAAGCCTCGTAGTCAAGATGCAAAACAGTGCGCCCCTGATTGTGATCACGAGTGTTGCCGTGGAATGTGACAACTGCACCGTCAACTCCAGTTGTCACAAAGTTATTCAGTGGTTCAGCATCAAGCGATTCAGCGGTCACGAAGACCCAGGTGTCTTCTGTTTTTATCTCTCCAGTTCCACCGCTTACAGGTGGTATCAGGGCCAACTCATCCCCAGGAGAAACCAGTTCAGCTTTATCCACGTACTCACCGTTCAGAGCGAACATCACGGATTCCCCCGGTTCTGGATCATTCGGAGCGTTTTTTTTCGCGGCAATCACCGCTTCAGCAACGGTCATTGCTTCGGAATGTTCAATCTCAACGGTTCCAGTCCCAGCCCGGTCTTTCAACGCAGCAAAAAACCGCACGGTAATGAGTTTTGAATCAGGCAATATTCTTCCTAAATTGAATTTCTCGGCGCTGACCTTGACCAAGCGTAATGAGAAGCATCGCGGATTTCAGTCACAATAACTAACTACGAGTGTCCAGTACCTCTTGTTTGGAGATACTTAGATGCAGACGACGATCAAACTTGATCTCTTTTGACACTGTAGGTTGAACGCAAATACAATTTTAGGTCGTTCTTATTGAAACTCGGCGAAGGTTCCGGGATTTTCAATCACTTTTTCCGCCGAATGTATCCGGCACGGAGATATTTACTTAATGGTTCGAATTCGTCTTCGACGCGCAGGGGGCAAGAAGCACCCC
>CAYYMP010000023.1:0-21972 GCA_964472915.1 uncultured Dehalococcoidales bacterium
CGTCGAGTGTCTTTGCGGTCTCCCACTGCGAAGGATCAGGCCAATCTGTGTCTTCTTGGAACAATTCAGCACATCCACCGTTGTCGGACAGGAACATGATCACCGTGTTCTCGAACTCGCCGTTCTTCTTCAGCGTATTGATCAGTCGACCAACGTTGCGGTCAACCTGTTCGACCATCGCCGAGTACACCGCCATCCGGATATCTTCGTACTCTTTGTTTTGCACGTCATCCCAGGCAGGAACGTCGGTATCGCGAGGCGAAATCTCCCACTTGCTATCGACTACTCCAAGACCTTTCATCTCTTCGTGACGAGATGTCCTAATTGCGTCGTAGCCAGCCATGTACTTGCCTTCGTACTTGGCAATGTCGTCCTCCCACGCGTGCAGCGGCCAGTGCGGTGCTGTGAAAGCCAGATACTGGAAGAACGGCTGATCCATCGAAATCGCTTCTTCAACCTGGTTGATCGCCTGGTCAACAATCGCATCGGTCAGGTGGAAATCATTCGACTCGACGTCGATCAACTGGTCTTCGAGGATTAGCGACTTAGGATTCCAGTAAGAATCTGCCGCGTTCATGAGTCCGAACGACCGATCAAACCCACGCTGCTTTGGCATCGGGTGACGTTCATCACCGAGGATCCATGTGTCGCGCTGACGGTTGTCCCAACTACCCGCGACGTGCCATTTACCAGAAAGAAGCGTCCTGTAACCGGACGTTTTGAGGACCTCGGCAATCGTGACACAGTTGTCTCGAAGGAATCCCTGGTACTCAGGAACCCCAATATCAGCGGTCATTTGGCCTATCCCGGCCTGGTGAGGGTGAAGTCCTGTCAGCAAGGCAGCTCGTGACGGGCAGCACCGAGCGCCGTTGTACATCTGTGTGAAACGAAGCCCGCCGTATGCGAGCGAATCGATGTTCGGAGTACTGATGTCCCCGCCATAACAACCGAGATCGGAATATCCGAGGTCATCGACCATGATGACGATGATGTTCGGTTTCTTGGTGGAGTTGGCTTGTACCGCCATTTCAGGACTCCTTGTTTACATCTATTTCGTCGAAACAAAGTAAGCGTTCTGGAAATCATGATCCAGACGCTTTACATCAGTGCTCTTGAACCCCGCATCACCCAACATTTTCAGCGCAAGCTCTTCACCCCACATTGTTCCAAGTCCCATGCCATCCGACGCCAACGACACTGTCATGCAGTGCATTGTCGAGATCGTATATAGAAACGGACCAACAGGATGATCGACGTTCTTGTGAACTTCGCTAGAGGCACTAATGTCTTGCATTAGGTATACGCCACCAGGCTTCAAGGACTGTGCAATTTCTGAAAGCACCTTGTCGGGTGAAGGTTGGTCGTGAACAGAGTCGAATGTAGTGATTAGATCGAATTCGGAGTTGTAACCCATGCTCGTGGCATCTTTGATCACGAACTCCAGGTTGTTCAGACCACGCTGAGCAGCTTCGTTTTTGCCAGACTTAACCGCCTGCTCAGAAATATCTACACCGATGAACTGAGAGTTTGGATACTCCGCAGCCATGATGTTCAGAGCCCTGCCAGAACCACAACCGACGTCCAGAACTTTGATTCCAGCCTGGAGTTTCTCAGGTACGCCCTGAGCAAGCGGAAGAATGTGGCTGAGGATTGCCGGTACAACCGTCTGACCGGAGTCTTCTGCCATCACCTCGTGGAAACGGGGATAGGCCGAATACGGGACGCCACCGCCATTCTTAAAACAGTCGACTATTTGATCTTCAACTGATCCAAGAAGCGGAATGTACTGAGCAAAAGCAGCAATGTTGTCAGGTGCTGAGTCCCTGGTTAGCAGGGCGGCATGTTCGGCAGGTAATGAATACTTCTTAGTCGACGAATCGTGCTCGACGAATCCACCAACCAACATCGCGCCGAGCCATTCGCGTACGTAGCGTTCGTCCAGGCTCGCCGCTGCCGCAATTTCGTTACTGGTCGAAGCCGGCAGATCACTCATCGCATCGAACAGGCCGGTTCTGTGTCCGATTGAAATCATCAAAGCGAGTGAACCGTCGTTCAGGATGCCGAGGAGTCGATCTCCGAATGCCTCGACTTTATGCGAATCAATATCCGCCATGTAGTTCTCCATCCAGCCCTATTGAATGGTTATTTCTACTTAGGTCGTTCGTACGTCGGTGGTGCGGTTCGAGGCGGACTCGGCCAAGGTCGGACCCAACTTTCCAGACCGAACGTTGGATCCTGTGACATGTCGCCGTTCTGAGCCAGGCGATCGTCCATGCTCGACTCAATCGATGCCATTAACTCCTGCGTAAGTTCTGTTTCCAAACGGCGAGTGATGTCAGCGAACTCAGAGTTTTCATAGAGATTCACCTGCTCGTCAGGATCATTGAGCATGTCGAATAGCAGAGTTTCGCCAGTGCGGTACTTGTGCAACTTGTAACGACCATCGAAGTTCATCCAGCCGTCGCCAAGCAGTCCAAAGATATTGTCACGCCCTGAACTACCCGGCATGCCGTCCCCAGGCAATGGTCGGGCGTCGTACCACTCGGGTTGATCGACTCCAGCCCAGGCGAGCATTGTCGCTGTCACATCGCGAAGCTCAACAAGACCTTCCTGCGTTTGGCCGGCTTCGATTCCTGGTCCCATCGCTGCCATCGGCACGCGAATAGCGGATTCGTAGAACGATGCTTTGCCGATCAGGTTGTGATCGCCAAGGTAATCACCATGATCCGAAGAAAGAATCACATAGGTGTTTTCGAGCAATCCCTTCTTCTTGAGGGCGTCAATGATTGCGCCGACCTCGAAGTCGATCTGTTGAACGAGTCCCGAGTAATGAGTGCGAATCTTATGTTTTGATTCGTCTGGGAACTCTGAGTAGTCGACACCGTTCCACGGTCGCCGGTTTCCTTCAACGTTTCCTTCTCGCAGTTGGGGAGTATGCCCCGGAACTTCAGGAACTGCTTCGGGAATTTTCGACTCATCGACATCTTCCAGGAATCGTTCGTCCGGGTCGTACGGACAGTGCGGTCCAGGGAATCCCACCATGAGAGCAAATGGCTGATCCGAACCGTAGTCATCGATGAACTTCACGGCTTCTGAGCCGACGAACCTGTCCCAGGAGTGCTCCCACGGCACATCGTGAATAACGGCACCCTTGTTCTCGTGATAACCGTCCATTTCATTGCCGTGCATTTTGTGTAGATCGTGACGCTTCAAGTAGTGGTAGTAGTCGTCACGAACTTCAAGCCAGCGCTTATCTTCACAAATGACCCGGTACTGGAAGCCTCGACGCTCGTCCCAAGGGTAGAAGTGCATCTTGCCAATTCCGGCAGTGTAATAACCGTTCTCCCCAAGAATTTCGGGCCAAGTTCGTAATCCAGCGTCGCGCCAGTCAGCACGAAGGTTGTGAAGGTTACCCATCACACCGTTTCGCATGGCATTCATGCCAGTCAACAAGGCAGTTCGCGCCGGAACACAAATTGGTGACGCTGAGAATGAGTTGGTAAACCTGACACCGTTCTCGGCAATCGAGTCAATGTTCGGTGTTTTCAACCAATCTGCGCCGTTGAATCCGGCGAAGTCTGAGCGGAATTGGTCTGGAAACAGGAAAACGATATTCGGTCGGTCTGACAAAGGTTATCTCCAGCATAAACTCAGATGACGCTTTGCCATCCGTAAAAGTCTTGGCGCAGATTAGACCAGCGAAACGACCGTTTCAATCGCGAACGATATTTGGGTCCGCAAGTTGGCTACAAAGTAGCGCCAGAACCATCGTCCGAATCGGCACTGATGGAACCCAGCGCCTGAAGAAAGGCCTCGGGATCTTTTGAAGCCACGAAAGTCGTTGTCGCGCCAGGTTCTGAAGACGTTGTAAGTTCAACACCGCTGTTCACGCCCAGAACACTCCACATTTGTATGTTGCCTTGCTTGGACGCCACCCGTGTCATTCGCGATTTAGGTTGTGCGACCGCGGCAGACGCGATTGAGTCCAGCGCAATAGTCTTCGATTTCATCCCTAGAGTGATCTTCAGGTTGGCGTCATCAACTCGGATATTTAGCGTGGTGTAGTTCAGCATTACAAACAGCGTTATGACACTGCTCGCCGCAAATGCGAGGTAGAAGACCACGGCATTGGTACCTGTGACAAGAGGCTCGTCAACAAGTCCTTTTACCGCAACGCCCGTCAGGATTCCGCCGGAAGCTCCAAGCATCAGCCCAAGGAAACCCAGGGCTCGCCCTGAAGCTCGGACACTTTCGAAATAGTCTTTTGGATTCGTCATCGTTAGTTTTATGAAATCGGAATTACCGGCAACACGAGGTGCGAAGGGTGTTCTGCATCATGGTAAATCGTCTGATGTGCGACACGCAGTTCTGCATCCGACCAGTAATCCTTACCCGTGTTGTGGTTGCGGTCGAAGTTCGGAAAGTCTGAACTTGATACTGAAAGCCTGAGTTTCTGCCCGGGCTTCAACCTGCAACCGATCGGATTCAATTTGATTTCGTATTCGTATATCTCGTTTGGGGTAACTAATTCCGGGTTCTCATATCCATTGCGGTACTGCGCACGCATGATTCCGTAGGTCAGGTTAACGGCGAGACCGTCTTCATAAACAACGGAAAGTTTTGCGGTCCAGTCGGTGTCGGGTCCGTCGGTCTTCGCCCAGAGCTTCAGTCGAACCGGCCCAACAACTTCAAGTTCTTCGTCTGCAATCTGTAGATCGTAAACAAGAATGTCCTGTCGGTGATCATGAGGTGATTGATCGACGGGAGCAGCCTGAGAGTCTGATCGCATCAAGCTCATCACGGGATCGCGAGGGTCGAACTCATACTCATCCGTGCTGGATTCATTTGCAGTGGACTCGGCGGTCGAAAGCGATCCATCGCCTTTCGGTGTATTCGCGTTTCCACCTGAGTGGAGGTAGTAGTTCGTGTACTCGGTGCGAGCCAGTGGCCATTCGTTTTCACCGCGCCACTTGTCTTCGCCAAGCACCCACATTTGGACAGGCGCTTCGTCACCAAGCCCGTTGTCGACACCCTTGAGGTCGAAATCGTACCAGCGGGCAATCAAACCGGCATAAGTCGCCTCGGCATTGGATCCGTAATCGACAGGTCCAATATTTCCTGTGAAGTCGGTAGCGTCATGCCCCCACGGACCAATGATCAAACGGTGTTTGTCCTTGAGGTGTTCTGGACCGTTTTTGGTCAGCCCTTCGTAATGATCGATAGTCCCAATTAGACGATCCCACCACCCCGTGATCTGATAGATCGGTGTTTGGACCTTGTGGTGGATGTCTCCGAAATGTTGAAACTCCTTGTTCTGGTTTCGGTGGTATTCCTGAACCTGCGGATTCAGATCCGAGAACACCTGCGACGGAATGTCTCCCAGCGGCAACCACCAGATGTACTTGCCGCGTTCAACTTCAATCCAGCGCTTGGTCGCTTCGCCAGGTGTAGTAGGCCCATCAGTTCCTTCAGTTCGTCGGCGCATGTCAGCAGCCATCATGTATGACCATTCGAGCCTTCGACCTGTTTCGAAAATTCCGAAGTTGATATCGAGTATGTTTTGCGAAATTCCACTCGCCAGGGTTGATGCGAGGCTCGGTGGTTGCGAGTCGAGCATCATCCAGATCGCCCACGAGGCGTTTGAATGACCCCAGGTTCCCACTCGACCGTCGCACCATGCGAGTTTGGCTGCCCACTCGATTGTGTCGTATCCGTCTTCGGTGTCGTGAGTTTCAGTGCGCTCCCGCCACATCCACTCGTACTCACCATCTGAGGCATAGCGACCTCGGAAATCTTGCATCACTACGCAGTAACCGCGTGAAGCCAGGTCCGTCGCCGTTTCAACGTACCGTGGCGTTAGCTTTTGGTAAGGCGTTCTGCAAACCAGTGCCGGGTACTTGTTGCCATCGGTAGGGTGATAGACATCTGCACGGAGTATGACACCGTCCCGGGTTGTCATTTCTACATTGCTCTCGACCGTTACTTTGAGAGGATTTGTTGCCGGATATTTTTTGTTCGTGGTCATTCGGAATTTTCGGTTGATCAGTGATGAAGGCTGATAACTAGTCGGCAGGCCATGGAACTTTCATTCCCTCATCACCCCAGATGAGAGTTCCATTCCACGCTTTTGCAGCTTCAATTTCGCGTGGCCCTTTCATTTCCGCCGTGGTCAATCTAGCACCAATGTGGACCATCACAAGTTGCTTGACTCCAGCTTCAGCGGCCGTTTCAGCAGCTCCAAGAACCGAAGATGACGCGTCACCGTGTGGATTTCCGTCCATCTTGTCGTGAGTCTCCCAGCACATCATCATCAGAACGTCCGCACCTTTGGCAAGTTCGGTAACTGAATCACAAGGTGCAGTGTCACCGGTGAGAACGACGGAACCATCTGAAGTGTCGATTCTGTAAGCGAGCGAGTCGAGGTACGGCTGGACGTGATCTGCCGGTGCTGCAGTGACTTCCCAGTTCGCACCTGATTTGATCAACCCCGGCCCCATATTGTGAGGGTCGACGTCAGGCTTACTTCGGGGCAGGATCCCACCTCTGTCAGCGAACGTAATTTGCGACGCTGGATGATGAACCCTCGCCTTCCAATCGTGAGCAAATAACCCGGTATCTTCGTCGAGAATTCCCTTGGTGAACTCTTCGGTGAGTTTGGGTCCGTATACCTCAAGCGTTTTGTCGGTCGGCACCATTTGGTCCCAGCGAGTCAAGATAAACGTTGGAAAATCCGCGTCGTGATCGAAGTGGTGGTGAGTAAAGAAAACTTTGTCGATATCAGTAGGCGAGATACCGTTCTGAACCAATTTCCAGGTCGTCGCTGGACCACAGTCAAAAAGCAGCTTTTCATCGCCGATCTGAACGACATACGACGATCCGAATCGATCCGGCAACGGGGTCGGTGTCCCGCAGCCAATTATGGTGACGTCTGGTGTAAGTGGTTTCTTTGCGCCCATGAATGCTCCAGCAGCACGACTAGTTTGAACGGGCGCAGATTACACCAACCCATAGCTGGAATAGGTTTCAGCGGGCGTGATTACCTTCGGAACATTTGCTTGGTTGGAGCAGTTTCAGCTTCGGCTCCTGCCATTGCCATCTCCATCATTTGGATCATTCGTTCACGGAACATGACCACTTGATCCATGACAGCCATGACCTCGTCAACCCACTCAGGATCGTCACGGTCAATGTCGATTCGAATCTGCATGTGGCCGACATCAACGCCAACACCAAGCTGTTTCTGAAGCGGAGCCCTGGCTCCACCAGTTGGCTCTTGCAATGTCAGTGTTGCTCGACTTTCACGAGCGGATACAAGTTCAATACCGGCCTTCTCTGCCATGACACGCATACGAGTCGACTTCATCAACAGTTTGACGTGAGTAGGCATTGGGCCAAATCGATCACGAAGCTCTTCGTCAATGTCGTTGATTTCCTCTTCGGAACGCATTCGAGCGAGCCGCTGGTAGATGGAAAGTCGCTGGGCAAGATCTTCGACGTAGCTATCAGGAATTCGGGCATCAACGCCAATATCGACTCGGACAGTTGAGAATTCAGGCTCGATGGAATCAGCCGCTTCTGCATCGCCTTGATCGGCTTTGAGTTGACGTACAGCGTCAGCGAGCAACTTCGAATACAAATCGAACCCAATTGCGGAAATTTGTCCAGACTGCTCGGCTCCAAGAAGGTTTCCGATACCTCTGATCTCAAGGTCACGCAATGCAATTTGGAATCCAGCGCCAAGCTCGGTAGCCGCAAGGATTGTGTTCAGACGCTGTTCAGCTTGCTCGGTCAACTGCTTCGAGCGAGGAACCATCAAGTAGGCGTACGCCCTGTTAGTGCCACGTCCAATTCGACCACGAAGCTGGTAGAGCTGCGAGAGACCGAACATGTCTGCGCGATCAACTATCAACGTGTTTGCGTTTGGAAGGTCAATTCCAGACTCGATGATGGTCGTGCACAGCAAAACGTTGAACTCCTGGCGATCAAATGCAGCCATCACCTGTTCAAGCTCATCCTCGGCCATTTGGCCATGACCGATTTGGACCTGCGCCTCGGGAACCAGTTTCTGAATCCTATTCCCGATCAGTTCAATGTCTTTGACCCGGTTGTGAAGGTAGAAAACCTGACCACCGCGATCCAGCTCCCTGAGGATCGCTTCGCGGATCAGATCATCGCTCTCTTCTGAGACGTAGGTCTTGATCGGTAGACGTTCCTCAGGCGGAGTTTCGATCGTGCTCATGTCCCGCACACCTGAGAGGGACATGTGAAGCGTTCTCGGAATCGGGGTCGCGCTCAGTGTCATCACGTCGACCTGGGTTCGCAAACGCTTCAGGCGTTCCTTATGACCAACACCGAACTTGTGTTCCTCGTCGATGATTACAAGACCGAGGTCTTTGAAGCGCACGTCTTTCTGGAGAAGTCGGTGAGTTCCAATAACGATGTCGGCGCTACCGTTTGCGATGTTCGCAACGATTTCTTTTTGCTGCTTATCGGTCCGGAACCTTGAAAGAACTTCGACTTTTGCGGGGAACGGTCCTAAGCGCTCTGAGAATGTCTCGAAATGTTGTTGAGCCAGAACCGTAGTTGGAACAAGTAGCCCTACCTGCCTTCCGGATTGAACCGCTTTGAACGCAGCTCGAAGCGCGATTTCAGTCTTTCCGTACCCAACGTCACCGCACACCAGTCGATCCATCGGACTGGAAGACTCCATGTCTTCTTTTACCGCGGCAATTGTCGTTAGCTGGTCAGGCGTTTCTTCGAACGGGAAGCTGGCTTCCAGTGCATCCTGCCATGGAGTATCTGGAGTAGCCGCAAATCCGGTGGCTACCTGTCGAGAAGCGTAAAGAGCTATTAACTCGCCAGCAAGTTGTTCCGCTGCCTTCTTCGCTCTCGCCCTTGCCTTACTCCATTCCTGGGTCCCAAGACGTGTGAGTCGTGGCGCCGTGTCGACAGTGCCGTGATAAAGCTGAATTCGGTCTAAATGATCGGTCGGGACGTAAAGCTTGTCTTCTTCGGCGTACTCGAGGACCAAGTACTCCTGACCCTCGTCACCCATTACTTCGGTGCCATTGAATTTGGCAATGCCGTGCTCAACGTGAACGACGTAAGAGCCGGGCTTCAACTGTTCGAGAGCTGGCCCCTGGCGCAGCGGACGCTTCCGTACCCGCCGTCGTTCTTTCTGGAACCCAAAAACCTCAGCATCGCTGTAAATAGCAACCTGTGAACCATCTGCCGTTTCGACTCCGAATCCGGTCAGCAAATGACCGGGAATGATCGATACTTCACCGGGATCCGGAGATTCATCGATCGATTCCAGGAGCGACGATTCGAGTCCGTTTTCCTCGGCAAGTTCGTGGAATCGTTGGGCATGGTTCGTGATGACGATCGTTCGTTTTTTCTCAACAACGCCTTTTTTGATCGATTCGATCGCATTTTCAACTCCGCCGGATACAAGCGGCGAAGGTGTGAATGGTAATGCCAGTGACCCGCCCGGCAATTCGGAAGCGTCGATGCCCCAGGGCGACAGAGTGATACTCCGAGGCCGAGCGTTGATGGCATCTGCAAGGAAACCCCACTCGATGTGCGGTTGAGCGAATCCAACCGGAACCTCGCCTCGCTTCTCTTTTACTTCTCGAAGTTGGATCATTCGACGGTCCTGAGAGTGCGAAGCTTCCTCAATCGCTCCCGGGCGTAGCTGAACCAGGAGTGACTCGGTCGGCAGGTAGTCAAAGATGTGTCCGAAGTTAAAGAAGCCGGCATAGAAAGAAATCTCGTCTACCGTTTCGCCTGCCAGAGCTTGTCCTAACTCGGAAGGAATTCTGCGTTGTGCTTCTTCGGAAGTGCCAAGTAGATCCATTTTTCCGAGGATTTCCTGCACTCGGTCCTGGTCGGCCAAAAGTGGCAACGTCTCTCGCGCTGGCGGGATCGTGATGTTCCGCATCTTTCGAGAAGATCGCTGAGTTGCCGGGTTGAAGCTGCGGATGCTTTCGATCTCGTCATCGAAGAGTTCGATTCGAGCCGGGAAGTCACGCGAAACGGGGAAGATGTCGAGAATGCCCCCGCGCCGGGACATCGTTCCCGGTACTTCAACTGTTGGCTCGTGCGAGTAACCCATCGCGAGCCAGGTCTTGATTTGCTCGTCGAGATTGATGCGGTCACGTACACTCAAGCTGTGTGTTGAGCCGTCGAAGGCTGCACGTTCAAGAGTAGCTTGAGATGCAGCACTCACAGATGAAATTACCAGTGGCTGCCTTGCGTTCTTGATTTCACCTCGTAGTGCAGCGAGTGTTCTGATTCGTTGATGGCTTGCTCCGAGATCAGGAACGTATCGCTCGAATGGAATGTCTTCAGACTCAGCGAAATGAAAAATTGGTGCCGAGTCACCGAGCCATGTGAAAAGCCTGTCGTGCAACTTACGGGCAGACTCAGGATTCGGTGTCAAAACGAAAACGGGCGCGTCGATCTCTCGCCACAAGGTAGCGATGGTCGCCTCAGTCGCAGGATCTGGAGCGATTGCTGCTGCCTGCCCCCGGGGGGATTTCAGACTGTTGATCAATCCAGAGAATTGTGCAGTTCGACCGAGTAGAGGTAGTAGCCCCGAAAGGCTCATTTATGTTTCCGTTCCTGATTTCACTTTTACCAGCTATCAAACTGGTACATTGCCGTCGCTCTGTGTTTTTAAACACAGGTATAGGACCATCGAACGAATTCGGTGGCCCTCAAACTATGTACATTTCATGCTAGCACCGCCTAGCAGGTGGAGTTAGGGACAATACAAAATAATCACTGTCGTTTTGTTTAAACTCCGATTATTGGTCAACAATCAATAGATGGCTGCTACCAGAGCAAATAACCACGAGAACTCGAACGGGTCATCTCCGACTCAGCGAGTTGTCGTGAAACTCGGCACCAACCTACTCACAGGTGGACAGGACGAACTCGACCTAGAAACAATCGGTGAACTGTTTCGCCAGATAGCAGATGTCAAGAAGACCGGAGTTGAAGTACTCGTAGTCACGTCCGGAGCTGTTGCCGCCGGGCGTGAGTCCCTTTCGAGAACACCGGGAAAGGGTCTCCTTCAGAGCGGAACTGTGGCATACAGGCAGGCCTTGGCCGCTTTGGGTCAACCGCAGTTGATGAAGACCTTCGAGGCGTTGTTTGCCAAACACAACGTAGAGATTGCGCAAGCTCTTATTTCTCGTGGCGACCTCCAAAGCCGAGCACGCTATCTAAACGTCCGCAACACTCTGGATGCTCTCCTTGCGATAGGAGCCGTACCTGTCCTCAACGAGAACGATGTAGTCGCAGTCGAGGAACTCGCTGGAGAAGTCTACGGCGACAACGACCGCCTCTCGGCGATGGTTGCCAACACGGTCGATGCAGATCTGCTGATTTTGCTCGGAGACATGGACGGGCTTCACACTGCAGATCCACACTTGGACCCCAACGCCGAGCTCATATCTGAGGTCGAGTCGATTACACCTGAGATAGAAAGAGTAGCGCTCGGGCCCCACGACGGCAGAGGAAGTGGCGGAATGGCAAGCAAGTTGGAAGCAGCGAATATTGCCATGGACTCGGGCATACCAATGGTCATCGCATCCGGTCGACTAAGTGATGTGCTTGTACGAATTTGCGAAGGTGAGCACATCGGTACCCGTTTTGCCCCATCAGTGACTAGACGCGAAAGTCGGAAGCGGTGGATTCTCACAGGTCGAACCGAGCACAGGGGTAGAGTGACCGTGGATGATGGTGCATCGAATGCTCTGCGAAAGCGTGGCAATTCTTTGTTACCAGCAGGAATAACTTCAGTCGAAGGTTCATTCACCAGAGGCGATATCATTGAGGTAGTCGATCAAGATGGTTCAACTATCGGCTGGGGTCTCGCAGCCTATCCAGCATCAGAAGTAGAGCTAATCAAAGGAAAAAACTCCCGCTCGTTGCCTGAGCTACTCGGGCATTACTATGGTGCCGAAGTGATCCACAGAAACAATTTTGTTATCCCCTAAATACATCAGATTTCTCTAAATACATGACGACCACAGCATCTTCACTCCATGAACAGGCTCTCGCAGCCAGCGTAGCCTCGCGCCAACTTGCGGTCGCAACTACCGAGCAGAAAAATGCCGCGCTCAACGCTATTGCGTCAGCGATTGAATCTGAGAAGAACACGATCCTCAGGGCCAACGAACAAGACCTCGAGGCAGCAAAACGTGATGGCCTTGAGTTCAAAATGCTTGAGCGGATGACCCTGAACAATGAGAGGGTCAAGGATCTCGCGGCTGCCGCACGCAACATTGCCGCACTCGACGACCCAATCGGTGAGATTCTTGAAGAGCGCACTTTGCAGAACGGCTTAGATCTGCAACGGGTACGAGTCCCGCTCGGAGTCATAGGTGTAATCTACGAGAGTCGCCCGAACGTAACTATCGATATTGCGACGTTGTGTCTAAAGTCCGGTAACGGCGTTGTCCTGAGAGGCGGTAAAGAGTGCATTCTTACGAACACTGTTCTCGCCCGGATCGTGAAGGATGCTATTGAGAGTACCGGCTTGCCCGGTGACCTTGTTCAGTTCGTCGAATCGACTGACCGAGCTCTGGTTCGCGAATTACTCGACATGGACGATGCAATTGATCTGATGATTCCTCGTGGATCTGCCGACCTGGTTAATTTCGTTGGTCAACACGCGAAGATGCCTGCAGTTACAGGTGGTGTCGGTGTTTGCCATACGTACGTCGACTCGACCGCCGACCTGAACGACGCCCTGAACATTGTTGTGAACGCTAAGGTTCAAAGACCTACCGTTTGCAACGCTCTAGATACTGTTCTTGTTCACCAGAACGTCGCTCGTGAATTCCTGCCAAAACTCGCAGAACAGTTCGGAGAGAACGGAGTTGAACTTCGAGCTGACGGACGAGCAATGAGCGTTCTTGACGCAATAGCTACCGGCGGTTCGGTAACTCCTGCCGCATCTGGTGACTTCGGGACCGAATTCCTATCTTTGATTGCATCGGTGAAAGTCGTTGATTCGATGGATGAGGCACTCGAACACATTGGCACCTACGGCTCAGGCCACTCCGAGGCAATCGTGTCGAACGATGCAGAAAACCTTGAACGGTTCCTGAACGAAGTCGATGCAGGTGCCGTGTTTGCGAACACTTCCACAAGATTCAACGATGGTGCTGAATTCGGACTGGGCGCCGAAGTTGCTATATCGACCAACAAACTGCACGCTCGTGGACCAATGGGGCTGAAAGAAATTACCAGCTACAAGTGGAAGGTCCGAGGTAAGGGCCAGATCCGAGGGTAACCGGGTGTCACAGTTTTATTTCGAGCGCGAAGTTCGAACTGCCTCAAGTGAGTGCTACACAATCCTTGAGGATGGGAAGCCGGTCGGCAGGCTTGATTTGCACTATGCGCCAGGGATGGTTCACGGCACGATGGTTATCGCCGAATCACTAACCCAGGACTCGATTCAAGAGCTCATGTCGATGGTCGACGAAGAACTGACCGACTCGATTGGCATCGAGAAAGACGACCTGGTAGTTCACGTTCACCAGGGTCGCGATCTCGGTGTGTACTCGCGTGATGACTCGACGATGCAAGGTGGACGAACCGACGGTGGCAGTCATCCACCGACTGGTGCTTGATCGTCTAGTCGTCGAAAACATCGAGCAGAGCCTGAATATAACCATTCGCATAGGCTCGACCTCGGTGTCCCCAGCCAGTGTCGCCAATTGTGATCGGGACATGGTCGTTCACCAATACGCCTTCGAAGCCTACTTCTTTGTAGAGCTTGAGCGCACGGATCATATCCACGTGGCCTGTGTTGATGAACTCCTCGACGAACGGCTCTCCGGCGTTAGACACATTTCTGAAGTGAACGTAGAGGATCTTATTGCGTTCGCCGAAGTACCGAATCATGTCGTAAATACCTTCACCTTCGGCATCTGCCATTTCGGAGAAAGTTCCCTGGCAGAATTCGATTGCATTCGAAGGAGAGTCGACAATTTCGGTCAGCCGCTTGTAGGCAGCGAAGCTGTTTAAAAGTCTCGGGATTCCACCAACTGAAGCAACGGGCGGATCGGCAGGGTGAATTCCAATACGAATCCCCTCCTCCTCAGCGACTGGAGTAATGATCCTGATCCAGTATTCGAGGTTCTCCCACAGTTCTTCCTCGGTGTACTCACGTCCATGGGTAAGAGGTTCATTGATGTGTTGAGAGTGATCGTATGCCGTGACCGTTGAACCTGCCCTGTGCGGAGAGTTCTCAGCATTCCGCCAAACGCCCGACGGCATCCAGTTGTAACCAAAGATTGGGATTCCAGCACGAGCAATGTTCCTGATCGTGTAGATCATGTTTTCGATCTGCTGATCCCGCTTCGGACCACCCAGGACAATGTTGTCGTAGAACGCACTCGGTACGTTCTCTAGAGCTTCCAGGTGCAGTCCGTACGACTCGACCTGCTTACGCAAGGCGACGAGATCGTCGAGTTCCCACTTCGCTTCGCCGGGAGCAACCGTATATCGCTCATGGGAAGCTTTTCCGGTGTACGACTGTAGAACAACGTCCGTCGCCGCATACTGGGCTGAAAACGTAAGCAGGTCTTCGAACGACGTGTCATCGACACCTCGTATGAAATTGAATCCGAGCCGCATTGATTAGTTCTCCAGAATCTCCAAACACCGAACAACGACATCGTTGACTGATTCGAACTCGATGACGTCAACAGATTCGAGACCATATTCGTCGATCGACTCAAGCATCAACCTGTTGTACTCGATGTTTCGGGGTAAATAACGCTGAATCAGCAATTCTTCGTCCGAAGCCCCTCGGTAGAAGCGTTCAGTTGAGCGAATTCTCTCTTCTAGAAAGTCGCTGGACGCTGTTAGCCAGACTGCCCCAATACTTTCGAACTCGCCCAGCAACCGAGCAACATTCGGCGGCCACATTGCCCAGCCTTCGTAAACAACCGGGAAGCTCCAGTCTGCGTGTGCTCGGATCGACGCCTCAATACCGGGCCACATCTCATCGTGCATTCCCATCCCATCAGCAAGCAATTTGTTGACCGTGCGCTGTTGGTAATACTCTCGATAATCGACACCGTCCATCGAATGTGATCGGGGATGCGTGTCGGTAGTCGTAACAGTCTTGATTGCCAGGCCTATGTCATCTGTAGAGATGCAGCCGTACTCGAGACGAGACGCGATCTTTCTCGCTACGGTCGACTTTCCAACCATAGGCGGACCGCCGATGATGATTACTTTTGGCAGAGACATATATTCGGAACTCTAAAGGTGTTCGGACAACTCGGCCCATTGCTCGTATAAATCGTCTAGCAAGTTGCTCGCACGATCCAGGTTTCGAGCAAATTTCTTTCCCTCGTCAAGATTGTTCTGCTCGAACGCCTCCGCCACCTGCTGCTCCAGCAGTGACTTGCTCTCCTCAGCTTCTTCAATTCGACGCTCGAGGTTTGAAATTTTCGGATCATCCTGGCTTGAGATGGAAGCAGAGGAATTGCTTTTGCGTTTGCGATCACGACCGCGAGTTTTTACCGTCCCAGTTTCCGCGGAAAAGGCACGTTTCGTTTGCTGCCAATACTCTGAAAAACTTCCTCCGAACGATTTCAGCTGCCGATTTTCAACCTCAACTACCCGGTTTATAACTTTGTCGAGAAAATAACGGTCGTGACTCACGACGAGTATTGTGCCTTCATAGTCCAACAGTGCTTCTTCGATTGCCTCGCGAGCCGGAATGTCCATGTGGTTGGTGGGTTCGTCGAGTACCAGGAAGTTCGGCTTCAGTTTCATCAGGTTCGCTAGTTGAAGCCGGTTTCGTTCACCTCCGGAAAGCTGGGACACCTTCTTCGATAGGTCTTCTTTGGTGAACAAGAAGCTTCTAAGCAGAGCGAAAGCGGCCGACTCATTGCTTTCTGGCGGTGCTGCCATGGTTTGCTCAACAATCGTGACGTCGGAGTCAAGAATTTCTTGCTGCTGCGCCGCGTAGCCCAAACGAATGCTCGGCCCAATTCTCAAATTTGTACTCGCCCATTCAGCATTTTCTACGACATCGTTCAACAGAGTTGTTTTACCGGTTCCATTCCCGCCAATGATCGCCACTCGTTCACCACTTGTTACTTCAAGGTTGGCGTTTTCGAACAGTGACAACGCGCCAAACGCTTTGGAGTAGTCGTTAATTTGGAGAACTATATTGGCCTGAGTTCGGCTATCTCCGAAATCGGCAGCAATTGCCGAAATTGCGGATTCAGGTTTCTCTACCGCCTGCTCTCGTTCTAGATCCAGTTGGGAACGCCGAGCTCGAAGCCGTTTTCCTGCCTTGGTATCTGCACGGGCAGTAGCGGTGAGTTGCAGTCGTTTCACCAGAGCCTCAAGCTGAGCCAGACGTTTTTGATTGGCTGCGTAGTCGGCTTGCTGTGCAATCAAATTGCGAAGTTTCGTCGCACGGTAGTCTGAATATCCTCCGCTGTAGCCCTCAAGTTGACCGCCGATAAGTTCGTAGATGCTGGTAGCAACGCGGTCCAGCGTGTGGCGGTTGTGAGAAACGATTAGAACAGCACCTTCGAATTTGATCAAAAACTCCTCAAGCCAAGCCAAGCCTGCGAAATCGAGATGATTTCCAGGCTCGTCGAGAACGAGGAGGTTCGGTTCGGGTAGCAGTGCCTTTGCAAGAGAAAGAACGTTCTTCTCTCCACCTGAAAGCGTTCCGAGCATTTCGTGCGATCTCTCACCAATTCCCAACGAGTCGAGTAGTCCACTAACCCGATCCTGTGCTGAATCGACATCAAGAAAATCGTAGAGATCACGAGCACGTTGGTATTCATCGAGATTCCGAGGCATGGCGTCATCCTCAGTGTTTCCGAGCATGAGCTCTGCAGCTCTCAGGTTTTCGGCCGCAGCAAGATGGTCACTGAGCACCCAGTCGATGGCTTTCGTGCTGTCATCGCCGTCGATGTATTGAGGTACGTAGCCAATTCGCAGATCCGTTGATCGCGCAACATTGCCGGAATCTGGAGACTCGATCCCGAGCAACATTTTCAGCAAAGTTGTTTTGCCGGTACCGTTCGCGCCGATCAAACCGATTCGGTCACCGCTGTTGATGTCTACAGAGGCGCCTCTTAGAACCGGTTGAGCACCGTAAGAAGCGTGGATATCGATGAGGCGTGCGAGTTGCATTTCGACGCCAGTCTAAAGCGTCGGAGAACTTAGCGAATAGTCGAATTTAGTAGTTCTCGAAGAGCTTGCCCCATGGAGTTTTCATGGCTTCATTGACTCGTTTGCGGCCGACCATCGGGAGCCAGAACTTGTTGTGGTAAACGTTCGAAGCCCAGTACGCCCATGGAGCAATTGGAGACCTTAGCAGCATCTTCTCAAGCGGTTTAAGCGGACCGTGGTAGATCAGTTTCTGACCGCGTGATGCAAAGGTGTTTTCGTTACCTGCGAAATTCCAGTTCACGTCGGCAACGTCATCTCCGACCAACTCGATTTCTTCTGGTTTGCCAACTCCGAGTCCCATCTCGTGACCAATCCTGATCATAGGGATAGACATTGGGTCAAAGCCCATCATCTTCGCCGCAACAGCATCAATCGCTACCTGATCGGCAGAAGCGAGGATGATGTTCTTGTTGTGAATCCGCATTGCGCGTGGTCCCGGTCCGTCACCAGCAAATGCCCCGTCCATCACTGCGAACAACCCGCTGTGTATTTCCTTCTGGATTTGAAGCAGATCAACGAGAGTTTCGTGAATCACAGCGTGCGTCCAGTGGCGGTACCTGTGAAGCAATCCACCGAACGCATTCTTCAGAGCGCCAGTCATAGTGGTGAACACGTGAGTTTTGACCGTTGGTAATTGAACGATATTCGTACCAGGGAACACTTCAGGAATGTAAAGACCGTCTGGATACACCTCGTCGAGCACAAGCATCTTCGCTGAAGGCTTGTATGGAACCCACTTTACGGGTGGGACATCAAGCGTCACGTGATCGAGACCTAGCCTGTCTTCAACAAGCTTGTGCTTGTTCTTCTCTCGACCTTCAACAGGGTTCACAACAACCGTTCCGTTGTGGGCTGCTGTCAGATTTTCAAACCCATCAGCCTTTAGCTTCTGAGCGACACCGTCTATTTGCCAAGGAGCGGTCGAACATGCCGGGTAGTAGTGCTGCCATGAAATGTTCACCTTGAGGAAGGTGTCGATGTCAGGAGTTAGCGCAGTCTGGTAGTCCGCAAGATCAAGGAGACGGGCGTAATCATCGATCACGGTCTCAGGAGACGTATAAAGAACCGCCACCTTTCCGAGTTTAGGTTCAGCGTGCGGAATATCGGGCTTGGTTAGTACCTGGCCGTCGTCTCGGTTCATCGACACCATTTGAGAACACGTTCCTTACGAGTTGATACGGTGAGATCAGTTCTTACGGTATAACCTGAAGCATATTCGCCGGTTATGCACATTTGTTAGTACTAAAGTGTATCTTCGGTCGGAATTTGTGCACATATCAGCCTGGAACGTAATTTAGCCGAATTGGAAACCCAACTAAAAATAGATTCATGCGTACACGTCATGCCACCTGACGTGAATTTCTCGAAAGATCAATTCTTGAGATCGGACAGGACATTCCACGAGCTTTTATCTGATCCGAAAGCGAAGATCGTTCAAGTTGAACGGCTGATCGAATCCATGGACGCGTCCGGGATCGATGTTTCTGTGTGTGCCGGATTTGGATGGACTGATCCTGAGCTGGCTGTCTTGTCAAACGACTACAACCTGCAAATAGCCAATGAACATCCTGATCGCCTGATTCCACTTTGCAGTGTGAATCCACTATGGGGTCAGCAAGCCGTTGACGAGATCGGGCGTTGCGTTGAACTCGGAGCAAAGGGCGTTGGAGAACTCCACCCAAACACTCAAGGTATTCTCGATGCCGACCTGGCCTCACTGGCTCCGGTACTGGATCTAACGCGTAATCTAGACATTCCAGTCTTGGTCCACGCATCAGAACCCGTTGGACACGGCTATCCGGGCAAGGGAACTGTCACCCCTGAACTTCTGATGGCTCTCGTGAATGCCTACCCGAACAACAAATTCGTATTCAGTCATTTCGGCGGGGGACTGCCGTTCTATGGTCTAATGCCCGAGGTTGGCGCCGCACTTAAGAATGTCTATTTCGACTCTGCGGCTTTTCCGTTCCTGTACCGGTCGGAAGTATTTGAAATATCTGCGAAAGCAGTCGGATTCGAGAAGATACTGTTCGCAAGTGACTACCCCGTTGTCAGTCAAAAGCGAGCGGTTGCCGAGTTCGCAGAAGCCGATCTATCGAACGAATATAGACCAGCTATTGCTGGTGGAAATGCGCAATCGCTGTTCACCGTTCGTCCATAGTCGGCGTGGTGCTCTCACAGCAATCTCACTTTGGTACCACCGATTAATTTGCGCACACCCCGAAATCGGCGGTATTCTGGTGGGTACGAACATGATTAGCTCGAAGCGCAACCACAACTCAACCACTACATGTCTTTGTATGTGTCTCTGTACGACCGCAGAGGTTGTCGGTGTCGCACGTTGTTGTTCCTGTTGAAATCGAAGCAATAACCTGAAGTTCCGAGCCACAACCTCTGCAAACGCAGGGGTTTTTTATTGCTCGAAAAATCCCACCGTTCATAAGCATTTTCAATACAGATCAACAATGTTCAATCTCATAAAAATAACCCTCACGGGAATTCGCAAGGCAGTCGAATCGGCACAGGGTTTCGGCGTTGAGACAGATTCACTCAACGCTCGACCTAAAACGCGATAACTCGTTCAACGAATCCAGCCCCACGGAACTGCTGACGCAACTTCCGGTGAGGTGTAACATCCGCCCCTAAATCAGCGCGAAATATTTCGCTGCGTTAGGGGTTTTGTTTTGCCTGCGCTCACATCGGAACAAAAAGAGCATTTTGAAGAATATGGATTTCTTCACGTCGAAGATGTATTCGACCCTGAAGAAACCATCGATCCGGTCATCGACGAATACGCTGGTGTTCTCGATCAGCTGGCAGAAGATCTTCTTGCTGAAGGCAAAATCTCTTCAACTTACGGCGAGCTCGAATTCTCTGATCGTGTAACGAAGATTTATGGCGAGTCTGGCGAAGTTCACAATCAATACTTCGATTTCTCGCTTCCTCAAAACGGCATTAAACCTGACACTCCATTTTGGGCGGGACCTGCCGTATTTCGTGCGTTGACGGCTCCCGGTGTACTTGATGTTGCCGAATCACTGATTGGTTCCGAGGTTTACTCGAATCCAGTGCAACACGTGCGTATCAAAGTTCCCGAAGATCAGTCACCTAGAGATAAAGATGGCAACGTAATGTTCGGCGCAACACCGTGGCATCAGGATGCCGGCGTAATCAACGCAGAAGCTGACGACACCAACTTACTGACTGTGTGGTTTCCTTTGATGGACGCCAGTGTTGAAAACGGCTGTTTGACGGTTGTCCCAGGCTCTCACCGCGGCGAACTCCTTACGCACTGCCCTGGCTACAATGATCGTCCTGGTCTGCAAATTCCTGAAACTCTATTCGATGTAGGCGATTCAATGCCCGTACCCGTAAAAAAAGGTGGGGCATTGCTTTTGACAAAGAAGACTGTTCACGCAGCTCTTCCGAACGTAAGTGATCGAATCAGGTGGAGTTTCGACCTTCGATACCAACCAACTGGCGAGGCAACGGGTCGTGAAGTATTTCCAGGTTTCGTTGCCAGGAGTTCATCCAGCCCGGAGTCGGAATTGCATGACCCTCAAGTTTGGTTCGAGATGTGGGAACACACCCGAGACTCTCTAGCGGTAGGCGAACAACCCACCTTCAACAGGTGGAATCTCGACGATCCGGCCTGCGCGTGATTCCTACACCTGAAGAACTCGAAATTTTCCGCAAGGCTGGGAAGATCGCTGCCGATGCACGAAACTGGGCGGCACAAAATATCGCACCAGGGATTCTTCTGCGCGAGTTGCAGGAAGGCATGGAAGAGCGAATTCGGAATGCAGGTGCACTACCGTCATTTCCGGCACAAACCAGTCGAAATCATGTAGCTGCTCATTACTGCTCATCTCCAACTGACAACACCAGGTTCGAAGAAAACGACCTAGTGAAGATCGATGTGGGTGCTCATATTGACGGATACGTTACAGACACCGGAGTTTCCGTTGATTTATCTAGCGATGGTCGATGGAGTTCAATGATTGCCGCCGCATCGGACGCACTCGACGCGGCGATTGCCATGTGCGAACCCGATGTGCAAGTGGACGACATTGGTGAGCGCGTAGGTGAGGTGATCGAAGGTGCTGGTTTCAACCCTATTCTGAATTTGACTGGTCACGGGCTCGGTCACTGGACACTGCACGACCGTCCACAAATTCCTAACGCCCGAATAAGAGCACCAGGAAAGCTGGAGGCTGGTTTCATATTCGCCATCGAACCTTTCGCCACTTCTGGAATGGGTCGAGTTCAGGATGATGGAAAGCCTGAAGTTTTTCGATTGACCAGACAGCCGAAAGTTTCAAACAAGATCGACAGCGAAATTCTCGATTCGATCAATGAATGGAACGGGTTGCCGATCGCTCGACGCTATTTTTCTCACTTACCTCGCAAGCCGTTTGAGCGAACGTTGAGAGAGTTGATCAAGCAAGGCGTGTTGGATGAGTATCCGCCCCTCGTTGAAGGCAAGAACGAGCACGTTGGCTGGAAAGAGCACACCATCTACATTGGCCCTGACGGTCCTGAGGTCATAACCCGTTAGCTCCGGGCGTGACTTCGTCACTTGGTCGCGGGAAGCGCATTTCACCTACCCCGAACCCCTTCCATCAAGGAAGGGGAAGTTTTCTCCCCGCGGAACGGGGAGAGTTAGAGAGGGGGATCAATGCGGCGCGGAGCTGAGTTCCGGCTCCGCCGTGGACGATCGCGGTTTACGAAGTCACGCCCGGA
>CAYYMP010000024.1:0-21132 GCA_964472915.1 uncultured Dehalococcoidales bacterium
GGCCGTACATGCACTCGACCACAACGCTTACCGCTCTCGACAACGGCAAGCATGTACTTTGTGAAGCTCGAATGGCAATGAACGCTGCTGAAGCGAAGGAAATGCTTGCCGCATCGCTGGCGAACCCCGACCTGGTCACGCAGGTAGTTCCGCCACCTCACCTGATGGCATGTGAAGCGCACCTCATCGATCTCATTGCTGACGGATATGTTGGCGATGTGGTCAACGTTAATGCCCGAATCACCGACGGCAGCGACTTCCCTGAATCCGACCAGGAAGCCCACTGGCGACACATTCGACGATTGTCCGGAAACAATGTGATGACCACCGGCATTTGGTACGAAAACCTGATGCGTCTCGTTGGTACAGCCAGTTCAGTTTCTGCGAACGCCCAGATTGTTGTTCCTCACCGCAAAGGTTGGGACGGATCCAGGGAACAGATGACGATTCCCGACCAGCTCGACATCATTTACTCGCTTTCAGGCGGTGGATCAGTGAACCTGTCCGTTACAACGGTTTCCGGTCCATTCGTTCCGGCAACCGACATTTGGATTTTCGGAACCGAAGGAACACTGCATATCGAGACCAGCGGACTTGGCAATGACCCTGTTGTTTCTGGTGGTCGCAAAGGCGACGATTCGATGTCAGTGATCGAAGTACCTGCCGACAAGCGAGGTGACTGGCGCGTTGAAGAAGAGTTCATCAACGCCATCCGAGGAACTGAACAGGTAACCCGCTCAAACTTCACAGACTCAGTGAAGTACATGGAGTTCACCGACGCCCTCCAGCGAGCCTGGCAGACAGGTGAACGCCAGTATCTGTAGGTCGGCAATCCCTGCCAACAACTTTTCGTGATTGAAATAGCCCCGGTATAAATTGCCGGGGCTATGACTTTAACTCTCGATAAATCAACTCAATCCGAACATCCAGCGATTCGCGACTTTCCTGTTGCTGAACGTCCTCGTGAGCGACTTGCGAACTACGGTGCGAATCAGCTTTCGAACGCTGAACTGCTGGCGATACTGTTGAGAACCGGTCTCGAAGGGGAGAACGTTCTTTCTATGGCGGGTCGATTGCTCGCTGAGTTCGGCGGTTTGTCGGGTCTGTCTCGAATCACCTTCGATGAGATTTGCCAGTTACATGGGATATCTAAGGCGAAAGCCAGTCAAATTCTCGCTGGTATTGAGCTTGGTCGACGCGTGGCTTCGTTGGCTCCAGAAGATCGAGTTGTAATTACATCGCCTTCCGATCTGGCGAATCTGTTCATGGCTGAAATGTCGACTCTTGACCGAGAACATTTTCGGGTTGCCGTACTATCGACCCGCAACCAGGTTCTCGGTATTGAAAACCTCTACTCAGGAAGTGTGAACGCAGCATTGGTAAGACCTGCAGAAGTTTTCTCCACCGCCGTGCGGCGCAACGCTCCTCAAATTGCAGTAGTCCACAACCACCCGTCGGGTGATCCAACTCCAAGTCAGGACGATGTTTCGATTACCAAGAACCTGGTCGAAGCTGGAAGACTGCTGGATGTCGAAGTGGTAGATCACCTTGTCGTTGGGCAAGGTCGCTACATTTCAATGCGAGAAAAGAAGCTTGGCTTCGATTAGTTTGGAACTTCGAGAACGCTCGGAAGCGGAGTAGGAGTTGGTGGCCTAAGCCAAACCGGGGCACGAACCTCTGATTCGTAGTCGCCGTAGAAAGCTTCAACTCGATATACCTGTGCAGTGAGTGCATCAAGAATCACGGTCAGGTTGTCGTAAACCACGGATTCACCGTTGGAAAGTCCAAGCTCTACATCGCCGGCAAAAGCCACCGCCCAAACCTCTGTTTCAGTCGGTGCTTCAAGTAGACCTCGCTCTGCTCGATCCCGCTGTCCGATCGCTTCAGCGAACTCGCCGAAAGTTACGCGCCTGGCAATCTGTTCAAACTCAGAACTTTCAAGTCCGTTGTCACGAGCTGCCTGCAATGCGTGATCTATGGCCTGAATTTCAGTGAGGTAGGCCGGGCCTGCGAATGGCGTCGGAGTCGGTGCTGTTGCCAACTCAGGACCATCAGATTCCTCGTCTCGTGAGACGAGTGTGAACACCAACCAGACAAGAAGTATGGCTACAACGACACCTGAGACGGCAATGATTGCATTCCTGGTCCGAGCTGGCAGGCTTGTTCCCGCTGCCCTAGCGTGATTTTTTTTCGACCAGAGATTTTTAGCCGCACCAACTGCTTTTTCGTCGCCCGCGATCCGCGGTGAACCGAAACTTCGCCAAAGGAATGCGAAGAAGCGAATTACCTTGTCATAAAATTCAAGGAACAACTGAAGCATCACATGATTTTAGTTGCGTAACCGATACGGTTCCTATTTATTAATGCATCATGTTCGCAAAAACAGAGAGTGTGCGAACCAGTGCAAAAGTGGAGATTCCATTGACCGAATCTAACGGACGAATAGATTTCAACGCTGATATTGGCGAGTCGTTTGCCGGGTACGAACTTGGCTTGGACAGCGAGATAGTCAAATTCATTACGTCGGCGAACATTGCCACGGGCTTCCACGCTGGCGATCCTGATTGGATGGCGAAAACGGTTGAACTCGCCGATCAGAATGGCGTTGGAATAGGCGCTCATCCTGCGTACCCGGATCTCGCTGGGTTTGGTCGCAGGAACATGGACCTCACACCTCAAGAGGTCTACAACGCTGTCACCTATCAGGTTGGTGCACTAGCAGCATTTACTGCTGGTCGAAAACTTCAGCACGTGAAGCCACACGGTGCGCTGTACAACACGGCTGTCCGAGACGAGAAAACTGCGGAAGCGGTAGTTCAAGCAGTGAAGGATTTTGACCCAGATCTGATTCATGTCGTGCTCGCTGGATCGAAGTGGGAACAGCTTGCCCGTGAGGCCGGGGTGAAGGTAGCTCGTGAGTGTTACGCCGACCGCGCAGTGACGCCTGAGGGAACGCTAGTTCCACGGTCTCTACCCGGTGCGGTGGTTCACGATCCCGAAGAAGTCGTATCTCGTTCGCTAAAGCTTGCAACCGAGGGCAAAGTTTTCGCGGTGGATGGAACAGAGATCGACTTCAGCGCTGACTCAATTTGCCTTCATGGTGATACAGCCGGAGCGGTTGAATTAGCTGGCGCGGTTCGAACTGAACTCGAATCTGCAGGCGTTCAGATCTCTCGAATGTCCGATTTGGTCGGATAACCGATCACGCCTTTGACTGTCTCTCCCAGAATACTCCCAGCCGGTGACTCAGCAATCCTTGTCGAATTCGGCGAAGTAATCGATCCGGTTGTTAACAGCCGAGTTTATGCCTTGTTCGATGCGGTTGAAAAATCTCTTGGCGACAAGGTCGTCGAGATGATTCCGACTTACCGATCGTTGCTAGTTGTCTACAACCCGGTCGAGATAACTTTCGGAGAAATTTCAGAACAGGTCGGTGGACTACTGGACGGAATACAAGGTGATTCCGAGACGAGTACCACACGGGAAATCATTGAACTTCCAGTTGTTTACGGTGGTGAAGATGGGCCAGACCTTGATCATGTAGCTGAGCATGCCGGTATTTCGACGCAGGAAGTTATCGATATCCACTCTGGCACGGGGTATCTCGTCTACATGCTCGGATTCGCTCCCGGCTTTCCTTATTTAGGCGGATTGGATGAACGCATAGCGTGTCCGCGTCTCACGACTCCTCGCGTGAAGGTGCCGGCGGGATCGGTCGGCATTGCAGAATCCCAAACCGGTGTTTACCCGAACGAAAGCCCGGGTGGTTGGCAGTTAATTGGTCGCACGGCGGTTCCACTATTTGATGTCCAACGAGAAAATCCGTCACTGATCAAGCCGGGTGCGGAAGTCAGATTTGTCCCGGTGGATTCACATGACTAGATCGTTAGAAATCATCAACCCTGGGATGCAAACCACAGTTCAGGATGCCGGAAGAATCGGATTCCAGAGATTCGGAGTTTCAGTTTCTGGAGCAGCCGATCGTTACTCATTCCAGACCGGCAACCGATTGATCGGTAACGAGGAAAATGCACCGGCGATTGAAGTGGCAATGGGCGGACTCCAGGTCAAATTCAATGGCGATTCGACATTCGCTCTGACCGGAGCGGATTGCTTCGCAGAACTTGATGGGATCAGGGTCGGGACCAACCTGACATACGAGGCCCGTGATGGAAGCATCCTCACATTTGGCTTCGCTCAACAGGCCCTGAGAGCGTATTTGTGTATCGCAGGCGGAATCGATGTGACTCAAACGCTTGATTCAGCTTCGACCCACGTGGCTTCTGAAATCGGTGGGCATGAAGGAAGGGCACTAACAGCTGGAGACATAGTGCCGCTAGGTAACTCCGAATCGGCGGTTGCACCCGGCAGTACCGACGTAAACTACGAGATTCCGGCGGCGTTGGGAAGCGTGGCAGTTCGAGCTGTGCTCGGTCCTCAAGACGATCAATTTTCCGAGGAAGGAATTAAAACGTTCTTTGGCTCTAAGTACGTCGTTACCGACCAGTCGAACCGGCAAGGTGTAAGGCTGGATGGCGCAGAAATCGAATCGAAAGACGGTCGCTACGACATCGTTTCGGACGCTGTAATGAACGGCTCGGTCCAGATCCCAGGTGACGGTAAGCCAATCGTTCTTCTTGCTGATCGCCAGACGACTGGGGGTTACGCCAAGATTGCAACGGTGATTTCGATAGATTTGCCAAAGCTCGGTCAACTCAGACCTGGCGACGAACTTTCTTTCGAACAAATCACAGTCGAAGACGCTCAACGGTTAGTCAGAGATCACGCGGCCAGCGAACCGTCACAAGTTGCTCAAGCTGTGGAACCTGAGCTGTTCACGGTGAATGGCGCACATCATCATGTCGGTGTTGCCCATAACAACGGCGCTCGGTTGGTGAGTGTTGATGGAACGATATATCCGGTTGACTGGGTGGATATAGACCCGAAATAAGCCGGGGCTTTGCTAGAATTTCGTCGGCAAATTTAGATATTGAGCCGACATTACGTCCGTTCAATAGTTACTTCAGCTGCGAGGAGACCCAAAACGTTCGATCAGGATTTGTTCAACGATGGACTGACCGTAAGTGTCGTTGGTATGGGTGTCGTTTTTGTTGTTCTCGCTTCGCTTGCAGTGTCGATCAAAGTGATAAGCCTGCTTGACCGTGACGAGCAACCATCTGTTGCAACCCCTGCCCCTGTGCCCGCCGCAGCTCCTGCAAGTTCAAGTGACGGAATCTCCGGCGAGCAAGTCGCTGCTATTGCCGTCGCTATTGCATTATCTGAATCACCGACTCGATCTATCCCTGCCCGGACATCGGAGAAATCTTCCGCCGGTTCGTGGTTGCAGGCTGGTCGATCTAGAGTGTTGAACAATTCTGGAAATTCTGCCTACCGAGAAAGGCGAGGTTAGTGAGCCCTAAGAACTACAAGCTGTCGATCGACGGGCAAACGTATGACGTTGAAGTGGGCGACACCTCTACCTCCCCGGTTGATGTAACTGTTGATGGTGTTGACTACCAGGTGGAACTTCCTGAGTCCGCTTCGACGGCGTCTCCGGCATCCCCCGCACCAGCACCGGCAGCGGCTCCCAAATCGGTTTCACCTCCTGCACCTTCGGTTTCGCGACCAGCGGTTCCGACCGGTAGCGGTGATGGCATCGTCAGGGCTCCTATGCCGGGCCGTATCGTTAGTGTGAATGTTTCAGTTGGCGACTCGGTGACCAGCGGACAGGCAGTTGTGATTCTCGAATCGATGAAAATGGAGAACACAATCTCTGCAACCTCCGCCGGCTCAGTAACGGCAGTTCACGTGGCTGCAGGTGACTCGGTTCAACACGGTCAGACTCTCGTGGAAATCTCTTAAGGCGCATAAATGTCGAATGAATTCAGCGCCCTCTGGGAAGGGTTCACAGCAATAGGTCACGAGCCACGAATGGTGATCATGTGGCTCATCGCTGGCGCTCTTCTATATGTAGGTGTAGCTAAAAAGAAAGAGCCACTCTTGCTCGTTCCCATCTCAATGGGAATTCTCTTTGCAAACCTTCCACTTGGTGAATTGGTCCGCGAAGGTGGAGACGGTGAACCTGCCGGACTCCTTCGAACATTCCAGCTTGTCGGAATGGAAACGGATATCTTCCCGCTGTTGATCTTCCTTGGTGTAGGCGCAGCGACTGACTTCACTCCAATGCTGTCGAACCCGAAGACAATCCTTCTAGGAGCAGGAGCACAAGCAGGTGTGTTCATTGCACTCATCGGTGCGCTGCTACTGGGTATGACCGATCTGTTCGACTTCGGGCTGCTTGAAGCCGCATCAATCGGAATCATTGGCGGTGCAGACGGGCCAACCACTATTTTCATTGCCACCCGAATGCGCGAACTCGGTGAATCGCTTCCGGATGTAGAAGTGCGGGACATCGTTGGAGCAACGGCAGTTGCCGCCTACTCGTACATGGCGCTCGTGCCGATCATCCAACCACCGATTATTCGTTTCTTCACAACGAAAAAAGAACGAATGATCCGCATGCAGTACACAGCGAAGCCTGTGTCGCAGCGGATGAAAATCCTGTTCCCGGTGGTGACCACAATCATCATTGCGGTTCTCGTACCTTCATCAACACCGCTGATCGGTGTCTTGATGCTCGGAAACCTCATCAAAGTTTCGGGCGTTGTGCCCAGACTTGCAGATGTTGCAGAGAACTCTCTGATGAATACCGTGATCATCATGCTAGGTCTTGCTGTGGGGGCAACTATGCCTGCGGAGGTCTTCTTGCAACCAGAGACCATAGGAATCTTCTTCCTGGGACTCTTCGCATTCATGACTGCGACAGTTGCCGGAATCCTGCTCGCTAAGTTGATGAACCTGTTCACCAAGGACAAGGTCAATCCAATGATCGGTGCGGCAGGTGTTTCTGCGGTACCGATGGCGGCAAGAGTCGTTCAGGACATGGCACAAAAAGAAGACCCAGAGAACTTCCTTCTCATGCACGCAATGGGACCAAACGTTGCGGGTGTGATCGGAACAGCGACCGTTGCTGGTGTTCTTCTCGCAATCGTCGAGACCCTTCTCTAAATCTCTGAATTCTGCCTGTAACCGGCGCTCCACAATCGTCTCATCGGTTGCGTAACTGCACGTCCAGCGCGATATTCGGCACGCAGTCCAGCCAAAGAGCTTGAACTTGAATAATCAGGAGAACTGAACGAATGCCAGACCGATCGATGAAGGGTGTTTACCCGATCCTCTCAGCCCCCATCAATGAAAAGGGTCAACTGGTATTTGAAGACCTTGAGAAACAGGTCGAGTGGTGCATCGAAAAGGGTGTACACGGTCTGGGTATAGCTGTTGCCACCGAGATATATAAATTCACCGAAGCCGAGCGAGACGAGATCCTAAAGACCGTCGTGAAAGTTGCGAACGGCAGGGTGAAGATCGTCATGAACACTGGTGCAGAAAGCACCGACATGGCGATCTACTACTCGAAACGAGCTGAGGAACTTGGTGCCGACGCACTAATGATTCGTCCGACTTCGTTCATCCCGATGCCTGCATCTGAAAACATCGAGTATTTCGGTCGAATCGCTGAGTCAGTGTCGCTCCCTATCTTCCTGCAGGATCAGGGAACTGCCCAGGTTCCACCGGGAATGGCGGTTCAGTGTGCGAAGCGGCACGAGAACCTCTGCTACATCAAAGTTGAGACTCCGCCAACGATCCCGCGAATGGGTGAGACGCAGGAGCTTGCCAGGGGAACCGGACTTATCTTGTTCGGTGGAGCTGGCGGCGCGTTTGCAGTTGAAGAGTTCAAGCGAGGCTCGGTTGGAACCATGCCCGGTTCGACTTTGCCAGACATGTTTGTCAGAGTTTGGGACTCGTACCAGGCTGGTGATGAAGAAGCTGCACAGGCAGAAATGCGTAAACACTCACCGCTGATCAACATCCTGGCTCAAGGTCAGGGATTCGCCAACTGGGTATACAAACACATCATGGTTCGTCGAGGTGTGTTTTCCCCTGGTTCAGATTTCGCACGCCACCCGGCTTTGAAACCTGATCCTGAACACTACAAAGAAATCGACCAGTTGTTGGAATCTCTCGACCTCGTAGGGAAATAAGCGATACCCGAAAATTTCGGCTGATCGTTGATTGCAGCTGAGCTCGGGAAACGTAGAATCGTTTTTGAAGATTTTCTGTTTTCGCGCGTTTCAAAAATTCAACCGTATGATCGAACTAGAACCTGACTGTCCTTCTGACTGTTGCACTTGTTGTAACAGGGTGAACATACGCGCTTCTCTGGAAATGGAAGCGGCGTAATGGATTTCGGTGTCGGGCTGGCCCTGACGAGTTCAGAACTCACCACGCTCGAAATCTCCGGACTCGTCATCATGTCGCTCGTCGTTGGCGTTGTCGGCGGCATTGTGGGAATTGCCCTGGGAGTTGTCAGACTTCCAATCATGACCGCGGTTGGACTCGACCCCCTTATCGCAGCAAGTACTAACCTGTTCGTGAGTGTGATTGGCTCAGTTGCCGGATCATGGCCGGCGATCCTCCAGCAACGAATCGTCTACAGGGTCGTGATCATCATCGGAATCCCTGCGATAGCTGGATCGTTCGTTGGTGGTTTGTACGCCGATATCGTTTCGAGGCAAGTACTGCTGACGATTGTCGCCCTGCTATTGGTTTGGTCGGCTGTAGCAATGATTGTTCGGGCAACCGCAGAAATCCGAAATACTACTGAAGGTCAAACACCCGAAGAGACCGGCGGTAGGGGAGACCTCAATCCGAAAACGGTCACGCGAGAAAGCATCCTTGGATTTGGAATCGGAGTAATCGGTGGTGCTGTAGGACTCGCTCTCGGTGTTCTCAGGATGCCAGCGTTGGTCCACGTGCTAAAAATGAAACCTGCACTTGCAGCCGGTACCAACCTTGCCCTGACTATTCTGGTCGGAGCATCTGGTTTCGTTGGTCATTTGATATCAGGACGCTTCGACTGGTTACTAATCGGTTATATCGGCGTTCCAGCGATGATTGGTATGTTCGTCGGATCGCGGATGGGCGGTAACGTAGACCCTGCGAAATTGCGCCTTGTGGTTGGAATTGTTCTGCTCGCAGTGTCACCTCTTGTTTTTTACGACGCGTTCTTCGGTTAACTCACTTATTTTCATGAGTCGAGCAATATAATCGGCTCACCATGACCAACTTACCCGGATCGCAATTACGCGCGGCGATGAAAGCAGAATCGCCGCTTCAACTCATTGGAGCGACAAATCCGTATCACGCCATCATGGCTCGCTATGCCGGGTTTCAGGCTCTTTATCTTTCAGGTTCTGGCGTAGCGACCGCTTCATATGGACTCCCCGACCTCGGAATGACCACGTTGGATAACGTGCTGGAGGATGTACGAAGAATCACCTCGGCTGTTGATTTGCCATTGTTGGTTGACGCTGACACCGGTTGGGGCGGGGCATTCATGATTGCTCGCACCATGACTGAGATGGCAAAAGCCGGTGCAGCCGGAGTCCACATTGAAGACCAGTTTCAAGCGAAGCGGTGCGGTCACCTACCTGGCAAGCATGTGGTGTCGACTGGCGAGATGTCTGATCGCTTGAAAGCGGCAAGTGATGCGAAGGTATATGACGACTTCGTGCTTATGGCACGCACCGACGCAATTGCTGTGGAGGGCGTGGATTCCGCGATCGAACGCTCAGTTGCTTATGTCGAAGCAGGCGCCGATATGATCTTCGCTGAAGCGGTAACCGAGCTTGATGACTACCGTCGATTCGCTGAAGCGACTGGCGTTCCAGTGCTAGCAAATCTGACCGAGTTCGGAGTCACACCTGCGTTTACCGTTGATCAACTCGCGTCCGCTAGTGTCGATATCGCACTCTACCCACTGACTGCTTTTAGAGCTGCTAACCGCGCTGCGGAACATGCATTGGCTGAGATACGAAATTCCGGTACTCAGGCTGGAATTGTTGACGAGCTGCAAACACGTGCGGAGCTTTACGAATATCTCGAGTATCACAGCTACGAAGAAAAACTCGATGCACTTTTTTCTGAAGATGCCGAGTAATCGCACCATGAGCGAAAGAATAGGAATTCAATGACCACTGCTGGACTTAGTGGAATAACTGCCGGTTCATCTGGGATCTGCACCGTAGGCAAAGAGGGCGTAGGACTCACTTACCGCGGCTACACCATCACTGATCTTGCTGAAAACTCGACGTTCGAAGAGGTTGCTTATCTACTTATTTATGGGAAGCTTCCGAATCAATCTGAGCTTGACGCCTATAAATCCAAACTTGCAGGTTTACGCTCACTCCCGGATGCACTGAAATCGTTGCTGGAGGCCATTCCTGGATCAGCCCACCCGATGGATGTTTTGCGTTCAGGTACTTCGTTGCTAGGTACGCTTGAGCCCGAAGGTGAAGGTGGTCGGAACGGAGCGACTGTAGGTGATCGCCTTACCGCCAGCTTCGGCTCAATGCTTGCTTACTGGTATCGATATCACCGACGAGGGGAGCGGATCGATACCGACTCTGATGAGACAACCGTTGCAGGTCATTTCCTGAACATTCTTTCTGGCAAACCGGTCGATCCGGCAAAGCGTGATGCGCTGGACAAAACGCTCATCCTTTATGCCGAGCACGAATTTAACGCATCCACATTCACGGCGCGCGTCATCACATCAACTCTTGCGGATACCTACTCGGCTATAGCCGGTGCAATCGGGGCTTTGCGGGGACCATTGCACGGTGGTGCCAATGAAGCGGCAATGGAACTTGTTTCATCATTCGACTCACCGCAAGACGCCGAGAAGTCGATTCTCCACATGCTCGAAGCTCGAAGGTTAATCATGGGATTCGGTCACCGGGTGTACAAAAACGGAGACCCGCGCTCACCGATCGTGAAAGAACTGGCAAGACAACTTTCCGAAGCTGCAGGGAACACGTCGTACTACGATATTTCTGATCGGATTGAGACCGTGGTGATGCGAGAAAAAGGAATGCATCCGAATCTCGACTTCTACGCTGCCACGGCGTATCACATGTGCGGAATTCCAACGTCGATGTTCACTCCGGTGTTTGTCATCGCAAGAACGTCGGGATGGATCGCCCATGTCATTGAACAGCGAAACGACAATCGACTGATAAGACCGTTGGCCGACTACACCGGGCCCGACGTAAGACCATATGTTGCGATTGGAGATCGTTCGTGACCGGACCAAGCTCTGACTCGGTAATAAGAGAAATCTCTGAATACGCGGTCAACTACAAACCGGAATCAGACTTGGCGCTCGACACAGCTCGCCTGTGCTTAATGGATTCAATCGGTTGTGCAGTATTGGCACTCGACTACCCGGCTTGCACTAAGTTGCTGGGACCCGTTGTGGAGGGAACCAAAGTTCCAGGTGGTTCCCGAGTTCCAGGAACGGAATTCGAACTCGATCCTGTTAAAGCCGCTTTCGACATTGGCGCGCTTATCCGATGGCTCGATTTCAACGACACGTGGCTTGCTGCCGAGTGGGGGCATCCTTCAGATAACTTTGGTTCGATCCTTGCCGTCGCAGACTATGTGAGTCGTAATCCCGAACAATTCGAAGGTAAGCAATTCACCGTCCGAGAAGTGCTGGACTACGCAATCAAGGCCTACGAGATTCAGGGTGTTCTTGCGCTCCAGAATTCGTTCAACCGGGTTGGTATCGATCACGTCTTACTGGTCAAAGTTGCATCCGCTGCTGTTTCAACGGCGATGCTTGGAGGAACGGTTCAACAAGTCGAAAGTGCTGTGTCTAACGCATGGCTCGACGCAACGCTGAGGACGTACCGCCATGCTCCGAACACTGGTTCGCGAAAGTCCTGGGCTGCCGGTGATGCCGCATCCCGGGGGGTGAGATTCGCGCTGAATGCTCTGGCCGGAGAGATGGGCTACGCCTCAGCTCTGACTGCATCGGGCTGGGGATTCCAGGACGTGTGGTTCAAAGGTGAAGAAGTCACTCTTGAGCGAAACCTTGGCTCGTATGTGATGGAAAACATTCTGTTCAAAGTTTCGTTCCCAGCAGAGTTCCACGCCCAAACAGCGGTCGAAGCAGCTTTCCAACTACATCCTGAAGTTAATGGTCGACTCGATGAGATCAAAGAAATCGTCGTTCACACCCAGGAAAGTGCACTTCGGATCATCGATAAAACCGGACCACTGAACAATCCGGCCGATCGAGATCACTGCATCCAATACATGACAGCAGTTGGCCTCCTGAAGGGTGATCTAACTGCGGACGATTACGAGGATGAGGCTGCTGCCAATCCGGAAATCGACCGCTTGCGTGACCTGATGCGTATGGAACACGAACCTCGGTTTACAGAGGAGTACCTGGATCCAGACAAACGCTCGATCGGAAACGCCGTTCAGGTTGTGTTCACCGACGACAGTTCAACATACACGGTTTCGGTCGATTACCCGATTGGTCACAAGTTCCGTCGGGACGAATCCAAGCCGCTGTTGGAACAGAAATTTGTGAACAACATGAGCGGGAGATTCGGACATGATTCTGCACTCGCATTGGAATCGTTGTTCAAGGATTCGGGCAGGCTGTACTCGTTACCCGTTACTGAGTTCATGGCCTTGTTGCAGCACGAATAGTTTCACCAGCAACCGCAAACCGCTGCGATTTCGACGTGAATCGATTCGCAGCGGTGCTAATCTTTCTAACCTCTAAACGAATGTGCGCTCCACACGTCCGAGCGTTAATTAGGAATCTTCAACAGCCATGGCCAAAACGACTGGAAGTGATCTACTAATTCGTGCCCTTCGTGCAGAAGGTGTCGACACCGTATTCGGTATCGCAGGCGACCACATCCTGCATATGCTCGATCAAATGTTTGACGCTCCTCTCCGCATGATCGATTTCAGGCACGAGTCAGGAGCGGCCCACGCTGCGGACTCTTACGCCAGGATCTTGCGTCGAGGAGCTGTAATGCTCTCGACCACACCTGGTCACGCCAACGCACTTCCAGCACTGGCGAATGCGCTCCACTCCGAAGCTCCGCTGATCAATATTTCTGGTTCCGCTGAGTCTCCAAATCTGGGTCGCGGTGCGATGCAGGAGTTTGACCAGGTAGGCGCGGCTGCTCCTATAACCAAAGGTGCATGGCAGATACCCAGCCCAGCACGTATCCCTGAATATGTTGCGCTTGCGTTCCGAACAGCTCTGAGCGGACGCCAGGGACCTGTACACCTGACGATCCCCCACGATTTCCAGTCCGCAGAAGTAGACGACGCTGAAGCAGCTCGATACGCACCTAACGAGTACGGCACGCCGCTTCAAGTGCTTGGTGACCCGGCACAAGTGGATCGAGCAGTCGAGATTTTGAACTCGGCTCAGCGACCGATTATTTTCGCTGGTTCGTCAGCCGGAGCTACGGCAGAGCCTTCTGAAGTCCAACGTCTCGTAGAAACGATGAAGATTCCTTTCGTTTCGGAGGACTCTGCACGAGCACTCATCCCAGACTCACATGACTACTCGATGGGTCTCGGCTACCAACCGCTGAACCCTGCTGTACAACACGTTCGAGACGCTGATGTCGTATTGATGCTCGGTAAGAAACTCGACTACACGCTCGGATTCGGTGGAACGCCTCCGTTCGGTGATGACACTAAGTTCATAGTTGTTGATCCGTCGCCAGCCCAAGTCGCACGAGCTCGAACTGCAGCGGTAGGCATTGTTGGTGACGTGGGACCGATCGTCACTCAACTCGCTGATGCAGCAGCCAAAAAGTCGTGGAATGAGCCGACCGAGTGGATTGGTGCCATTCGAGCTACGCATGAACAGTGGCTCAGTGATCTCGAAGCGCTAGGTAAAGTCGAAAACCCGATGCACCCAATGCACGTCTCCAACACGTTGCAGAAGTTCATCGATGACGACACTCATGTGACTTTCGACGGTGGTGACTACTGTCACTTCCTGCGAGCTTCAATCAAGCGAGACGCACCGTACCGTTTCCACAACGTTTCCAGCTTCGGAATGATCGGCGTTGCGCTCCCGTACGCTCTAGGCGCACAGGTAGCGTTGCCAGGCAAGAAAGTTGTGCTAGCCAACGGTGATGGTTCGATCGGGTTCAACGGCATGGAAATCGACACCATGGTCCGACACAACCTGCCGGTCAAAATGTTCATCGGAAACAACTCGATCTGGGGCATCGATTGGCAAATCCAGAAAGGACTCTACGGACGACCCGTGTGGACCGATCTATTGCCGACTCGGTACGACGTAATGGCGCAGGGACTTGGTGCACACGGTGAACACGTCACACGTGCTGAAGACCTTGAAGGTGCCATTGGTCGTGCGTTTGCGTACGACGGTCCGGCTCTGGTCAACATCGATATCGAGCAGATCATCAGCCCGGTTGCCGAAGCTGCGATCAACCGCAAACTTGGTTCCCACGGATAATCGTTGTGCTGCCTGACCGGTATTTCTACAGCGAGAACGATGTCGAAAAACGAGAGCTACTTCCCGGTGTGTTTACTCGCCTGATCTGGGGCGAAAAGATCATGATGGGGATCATCGACATTGACCCGAACACCGAGGTGCCCGAGCATGACCATCCACACGAACAGTGCGGACGAGTGCTAGAGGGTGCCGCGTGGTTCTACGTTGGAGATGATGAACAGTTGCTTGAAGCTGGTGACCACTACGTAATCCCTGGCAATGTTCCGCATCGTGTGGTCGCCACCGAGAATGGCTGCGTAGCACTCGACATCTGGTCGCCAATTCGTGAGGAATACATTTCTGACGATGTAGGCTTCTTCAAGAAGTAAGCGACCAAGTGCATTAGAAAAAGAGTCGGCGTAGCGCTCCGAGTCTTTTTATTTAACTTTGCCGCGCCCTTCGTTTCGCCAGACTCTCTCTACCTGGTTGTCCCGCATCCAGACGATCTCGTCGTGGAGGTTGGTAACGCCTTCTTGGTAGGTTGGGATGACCGTGAGTTTGTCACCGACGGAGTACGCCTTAGACGAACCGGAAGCATCAATGTGTCCGTGTTCCACAGACATCCCTGAGAACTTAAGCGAAGGGTCTTCGATTACGTATCCGTAGGGCATGTCAGGAAACAACCTGAAAGTTTTCATGCCAGCGTCGACGATCAGTCGATCACTAGTAGGGACGCTGACAATCGTGGTCACAACCCGAAGAGGGCATCGATCCGGCGAGAGATCGCTTCCGTCCCCACGACCATTTATTCGGCTAAGTCCTTCGTACACATACGAACCGCTTCGGTGTTCGGTAAATCCGAGGTCTTTCGACTGTTGCTCGTGCCCAGTTCCACCACCGCTGATGATGTCGAGAGGCAGTCCAGCGTCTTTGAATCGCTGTATGGCTTCGTCTGTAATTGGCTTCGACTCAATAACACTCGGATAGGTCATCAGTCCTCGCAACTCTAATCCGGGCAATTCTGAAACCTGTTTTCCAAGTTCTTCAGCGGCGGCAGGTGATTGAACGCCAGTCCTTCCTCCGCCGCTGTCTATTTCGATTAGGACACCGACAGTCACACCGTCTTGTGCCGCCTGGGCAGAAATCCCTTCTGCGACGGCTAGTGAATCGACAGTGACGGTCATGTTGGCTTTGCGAGCCAGTTCAGACAATCTCCTGACTTTGTGTCGTCCCACGATGTTGTAGGTCATCAAGATGTTGTCCAGACCATTCCGGACCATGTTCTCGGCGTCGCCAAGTTTCTGGCATACGATTCCCTGCGATCCGGCAGCCACTTGCATTTTGGCGATCTCTGGATTCTTGTGGCTTTTCGTGTGACCCCGAAGAGTTATTCCTACCGACTTGCAATGATCTGCCATCGTCTGGATGTTCTTCTCGAGAACATCTACATCTATTACGACGGATGGGGTGTCTAGCTCGTAGATGTGCAATGGACAGGTTCCTCAAGGCTACGAAATTATGCGATCCAGGCGCGTTGGCGCAGCATAACAACCGTTAAACAAAAAGGAGCAGGTTTCGACCTGCTCCTGATTTGCGTTTAGAAGTCGATTACTTCTTGGTGTCTGCGAAGATTTCGCCGATCTCTTCGAGCGCAGCCTTGAACTTCTGTGCTGCATCCATGTCGACATGCTGCTTGACCTGTGAACCGAGCTTGCAAGCTTCCCAAACCTTGGTGTGAAGGTCAGGGTGTGCTGCGAGGTGCTCAGGCTTGAAGTAGTCGGTCCAAATAACGAGGATGTCGTCCTTGGCCTTCTTTGCGTGCTCTTCTTTCACCGCAACGTATCGTGCAAAAGAGTTGTGGTCCTGGACGCTTGATGGAGTACCAAGACCTTCGATGAGTTCAGTCATTCGAATCACGGTCTGAGCGGCCTGGATGGCATCTCGTGGGTCGTAGATTCCACAAGGAATATCACAGTGAGCATCGGCGACACCGATTGGGAGAACTCGATCTGCAATTCTTGAAATAGTTCGGAACATTAGTATTCTCCTGAAAGTGCACCTTCTGGTGCGCAGCTCTGGCGGAAAATTCTGGGTGCCACGCCGGGTGCCAGGCCTCCGCTGTAAATTAGCCCGACAAATTTATCACGAACCACCCACGACATTTGATTCAACGATTATTAAACCTGCTGATTGAGCTGTTATCTGTGCAACTTACACGTGTCACGGGACGGAGCATGGAACCGACTATTTCTGAAAAATCGTGGGTTCTCGAGAACAAAGCAGGGCAGCGTAAAAACCACCCGAGACGCTTCGATGTAGTTCGCATTGAAGATCCGGAGCAAGCAGGTCACTGGACCATCAAGCGAGTTGTTGGACTACCCGGAGAGGAAGTCGAGCTGACAAACGGGAACCTCACAGTGAACGGGAATCTCATCTCGGAACCACACGCATCTTGTCCCGATGATGACAAAAGCTATTCCTGGTGGCTCAGGGATGACGAGTACGTAGTTCTCGGTGATAACCGGGCGTATTCGACTGATAGTCGAAAGTTTGGCGTGATTCGTCGATCAGCGATCAGATCGAGAGTGCTGGTTAAGTAACATAGCGCTGGAGTGATCCAGGGCTGTTTCGTATCGCACAACGATGGTTATTTATTCGTCGCTCGTGCCCATGTTGATGGTCCCGAGCTTGTCATGATCTTCATCAGATCCGAAAACCAGTACATAGAACACTGCCGCTGCGATACCACCGATTATGGGTGCGACCCAGTAGAGCCACTGGTCATCCCAGATGCCATGAACGAGAGCTGGACCGAAAGATCGAGCGGGATTCATTGATGCTCCGGTGAGAGTTGCTCCAACCAGGTATCCGACAAAAACTACCAGACCAATCGCCAGAGGTGCCTAGTTCGTGTTTCCTCGCTTGTCGAAAGCGGTCGCAAAAACCGCAAATACAAGCACGAAAGCAAGAATCACTTCGATTACAAGACTATCAGCCGTATCTACTGCGAGTCCGAGAACTCCGAGTCCACCGATTCCCCAAACGAATTGGTCCAGCAAGAGTGAAGCAACGACCGCTCCGGCAACCTGCGCAACGATGAAGGTTAATCCTCGTATCAGGCCGGTGTTGCCGGACACGATCGCAGCAATCGTGATAGCGGGATTAAGGTGAGCACCGGTAATCCGTGCGACGAGCACAATCCCAAGGAAGAATCCAACTCCATGTCCAAGTGAAAGGATCAAGAGTCCGGCTCCATCAATCGGATTTACGAGAGTGATACCAGCTCCGATAGCTGGACCCATAGCTCCAATTCCAACAAACACAAAAATGAATGTGGCTATAAATTCAGCAGCGAACCCTCGCAAATTCTTGGAGGAAACTAACTCGCTTGTTCGATGTATTCTCCTTGCGCACCATACGAACGATCAAAATCCCGCGGAGGGCTTGAAACGAATTCGTCGTACGCCAAACCAATGATTCTTACGCAAGGAATTTTCGTGTTGCCCAAGATTTAGTGCGCGTTGAAACACTTGCGAGTTTTAGCCAACTCGGTGCAGTTAAGAATTACATGCTGGGTGTTAACCCTTCGAGATTAACTTTGCGGCTTCGATCGCACTGTAGGTGATTATCAGGTCAGCGCCGGCGCGTTTTATCGAAGTCAAAACTTCGAGCATTGCCCGCTCTCGCTCTAACCAACCTGCGGCTCCGGCGGCGGCAACCATAGAGTACTCACCACTGACGTTGTAAGCGGCAACCGGGATGTCGAACCGCATCGACGTTTCTTTGATGACGTCTAGGTAAGCCAACGCCGGTTTAACCATAATCAGGTCAGCACCCTCATCGAGGTCTGCTTCGACCTCTCGCATTGCTTCACGACCTTGAGTCGGAGCCATTTGGTAGGTACGTCTGTCACCGAATTGGGGCGCTGATTCCGCTGCGATTCGGAACGGACCGTAAAACGCCGAAGCGTACTTGGCCGAGTAACCCATGATCGGCACATCCCCGTGTCCCGACTCATTCAGTCCGAGTCGGATCGCTGAAATCTGCCCGTCCATCATTGCCGATGGAGCAACCATATCTGCTCCGGCGTCAGCATGAGAAACAGCGGTTTGGGCAAGCAGTGGCAATGTTGCGTCATTGTCCACGTCGTTGTTTGCGATGATCCCGCAATGGCCATGATCGGTGTATTCGCAAAGGCAAACATCCGTGATCACATAGGTGTCGGGTGAAGCCTTTTTTATTTCCGATACAGCTCGTTGAACAGCTTCATCTGGATCACTCGACTTTGAACCCTTGGAGTCCTTTTTATCGGGGATACCGAACAGCAGTACTGATTTCACTCCGGCTTCAGCTGCACGCAGCGTTTCTTCGACAGCAATATCGACCGACATCTGGTCGATACCCGGCATAGGTTCTATCGGAGTTCGCACACCTGAGCCGTTCACCACGAACAGCGGGTAAATGAACTCTGAAGCAGCAAGACGGTTTTCATTCAGCATGTCGCGCAGCGTCGAATTTCGACGAAGGCGTCGTAAGTTTTGAAATTGGTCCTGAGTCATTTGTGTTACCTAGCCAACGTCCGCTTTTATGGCTTCGATGATTCCTGCGATGGATTGTTCCGGTGACATTACATCAATGTTTATGTCGAGCTCTTTTGCTGTATCGGCAGTGATCGGCCCGATCATCACAGTTCTGCTGGTGTTGATCAAATCCGGGCTTCCTCCGAGGAGATCAACCATATTTCGCGCCGTTGAAGAGCTAGTGAACGTTGTGTAGTCGACACCTTGTTCGTACGCCGCTCGGATTTGATCACCGGTGTCAGCTGGCGACTGGGTCGAGTAAGCGACAACTTCGTTGACATTCGAACCCATGTCGCGCAAACCATTGGCAAGAGTTTCTCGCCCAATGCTTGATCGTGGGAAGAGGACGTTTTTTGGTGTGATACCTCGTTCGTTGAGCAGATCGATCATTGCGCTTGCCAGGTACTCGTTAGGAATCGCATCCGGCTTGATGCCAATTTCACCCAGGGCTCTGGCCGTCGAAGGTCCGTTTACCCCGAACTTCAAATGTGACAACGATCGTGAGTCGATGCCAAGTGCATCCATTCGTGCAGCAAGACCGCGAACGGCGTTGGAGCTGGTGAACATCAACCAGTCGTAGTTATCAATATTTCTGAGGCCTTCATCGAGAGGTCGAGGGTCTTCGACCGGAACTATCTCGATGGTCGGAAACTCGAGAACTTCAGCGCCGAGATCTTCGAGCTGCGTCACAAGCCTGCTAGCTTGCGAGCGTGCTCTGGTAACGATCACTCGCTTTCCGAAAAGTGGTCGGTTGTCGAACCAGGCCAGCGCTTCGCGCAAGCCGGTTACTTCACCAACGACAAGAGCGACTGGCGCAGAAATACCGGCTTCCACGCCTCGCCGGACAATTTCGCTGATTGGACCAGTCACTGTGTTTTGTCGTGGGGTGGTGCCCCACTGGATCAGGGCTGATGGACGGTCGTCGGGCACACCTCGATTGGTGAGTGCCGCAACGATATCGGTCATACTCTTCCAGCCCATAACGAATACGAGCGTGCCTGTTATCGTTGCCAGGGCATCCCAGTTGATATTCGAGTCGGGTTTGTTTGGGTCTTCACTGCCAGTGACAATCGTTACTGACGTTGACATGCCACGTTGCGTAACAGGGATTCCAGCGTAGGCAGGAGCTGCAATCGTGGATGAAATTCCAGGAACAACTTCCCAGGTAATACCAGCAGCAGCGAGGTCGATCGCTTCTTCGCCACCTCGTCCAAATATGAACGGGTCGCCACCTTTGAGTCGGCACACTGTCTTCCCGGCAGATCCGAGCTCGACTAGAAGTTCATTGATTTCTGTCTGAGTCATGCGGTGGTCATCTCGACCTTTTCCCGCGTCGTACATTTCTGCGTCCGGGCGTGCTTCAAGCAAAAGACGAGGAGACGCCAACCGGTCGTACACCACGGCATCAGCGTTGCGAAGACTTTCAAGTCCCTTCACTGTGATAAGTCCGGGGTCGCCCGGTCCTGCACCCACGAGGTAAACCTTGCCTACTCCGGAAGCAGCAGAAGCCATCTAGTTATCCGACTTTCTCGGCAACCAGCTCCCTGGCGCCCCGTTTTACAAATGATTCGCCCAGCTGTTTGCCGAGCTCGACGGCGTCGCTGGCACGGCCCGAGATTCGTTCTCGTATCGCTTTTGTCCCGCCATGGGTCGACACAAAACCCGATATTTCAATCTGACCATCGGTGATTTTTGCGTGAGCTGATACGGGAGCTGAGCATCCGCCACCGACGACATCAAGAAAAGCTCGTTCTGCGCTTACTGCCGAGTGTGTTTCGGAATCATCGAGTTTGTTGGCAATCGCAAAAGTTGCGTCGTCATCCGCGCGAACTTCGATTGCAAGTGCACCTTGTCCAACCGCAGCGACGAACTCCATGCAAGGCAAATGCGCCGAAACTTTCTCGGAAATGCCCAACCGGTTGAGTCCGGCGGTCGCGAGGATCACCGCATCGGGTCCACCGTCTTCGTCGAGTTTGGCGAGCCTCGTGGGAACGTTCCCACGTAGAGATTCCACTTCGAGATCAGGTCTCACTGATTTAATCAGTGCTTTCCTTCGTGCGCTCCCGGTCGCCACACGGGACCCAGCAGGTAAATCTTCCAGGGAATCACCCGAGCGGCTAATGATCGCATCCCGAGGAT
>CAYYMP010000025.1:0-21109 GCA_964472915.1 uncultured Dehalococcoidales bacterium
ACTTCCGCCGACGAAAGGCAGCGCGAGTTAAGCGACTGTTCGGTGCGAAAGTAGAACTCGATTCGACGACATTCTCGAAGACGATAAAGCAGGCTATTCGAGCCGTACGCTCTTAAATATCTGAAAACTTTCGTGTTGCCGGACCCTCGAATGTAATCGGGTCCGGCAATTGTTTGATCAAGGAGAAATAAGTTGGCCAGGATCAAGGCTGGAAAAACCACACGTCGACGCCATAAGGCGGTACTGGCGGCAACGAAGGGGCACCGAGCTTCTCGAAGCAGGCGCTACCGGGTTGCACGCGAGTCGCTGACCCACGCGCAGGCGTACTCCACAGCACACAGGCGACTGAAGAAGCGCACAAACCGATCACTGCAAATCGTTCGAATCAACGCAGCAGCGCGGACACACGGAATCAACTACGCCAGCCTAATTCACGGCATGGCACTCGCCGGTATCGAGCTCGATCGAAAGTCGCTCGCAGAGTTGGCAATTCGAGAGCCAGAGGGATTCGGTGAGGTCGTAAAGTCTGCCCAGGCAGCTTTGCCAGCGTAGCAACTCGACTAACTAGCTGATCTCATTTTGAGGCGCACCAAGGTGCGCCTCAAAAAATTTAACCACCTTCGATGAGTACTCGTCGGGAGCCGTTGAGTAGCTCATTCCGTGTTCCGCACCAGCCACCATCCACACGAAATCCTCGCCCTTTTCTAATTCCTGGAAGCTTGCTCCAATGGCACGACCGAGGTGTCGTGCGTGCGAAGGTGAAACGAGTGAATCTTCTGCACCGTGGATGACCAAAACGGGCGTTTCAGAGCGAGCAACGTGCCGTGCTGGTGACACGTCGCTGATATCTATACCGTGGACCCGGCTAGCCCAGAATTTCACACCGGTCATCCAGAAGCTGTTCGCAAATCGGAATCCGAGCCTGTTCGATTCGATATGGTCTGCCAGATCGGCAAACGCACCGTCCGATACGACGGCCTGAATTGCTTGAGCGTTCGACCCGACCAGTAGTGATACGACTCCACCCAGGTCGACCCCAAGCAGGCCTAACAGCAAGTCCTCGCTTTGTGTTTGCTCGAGGTAATCGATCGCTCCTAAGAGGTCCAATCTCTCGTAGTCACCGAGAGTTGAAGGCGAATCGCTCGAACGCCCCCTTCCGCGTAGGTCGAATTGAAATACGTTGAAACCCGATTTGGTTAGGTCAGTAATTAGTGAGTTGAATCGAAATTCAGGTACTTCAAACGGTATATCGCCTGTATTGAACAGTATCCAGCGATTTTTGGGGACAGCTTCACCTGAGCTGAATACTTGTCCTGAAAGTTGGATGTCGGATCCACGAGCGGTGAACTTAACCGGCTGTCCGGTTGTTTTACCTGTCTCGGAATATGGTTCAGGAAGTCTGGTGAGGTTTGCTGCTAGTGCCGCCGAGACGCCCGCGTAAACTCCACCGAGGATTCCTAACGTCGAGATTGTGGATTTGATGAGACCCAAGTAGATCTCTCCGTCTTCAGTCCGTATTTAGCGTCCGTCAGGCGATGATCGAGTCGACCATTACAAGTACGAAGAACAAGGCTAAGAACAAGAGCGAGTACTTGTAGAGGCGTGTGGCCGCTGGCTTATCCGGTGCCTTAATCAGCGCGTATGCGTACCAGCCAAAAGCCGCACACAGCAGCGCTGATCCGATGAGGTACGTGATCCCAAGAGCCTCGGACACGACACCAAAAATGATTGTCAGAGCGGAGAGAATTCCCGTGTAAAGCAGGATCTGGATGCTCGTGTGCTCGATCCCTCTGACAACAGGCAACATTGGTACTTCAGCCCTTGCGTAGTCGTCTTTGATCGTTATTGCGAGCGCCCAGAAGTGCGGCGGTGTCCAGAAGAAAATAATTATGAACAGGTACCAGGCTGCAAGATCAAGAGTGCCTGAGGCTGCTGCGTAACCAACAAGCGGAGGAACAGCTCCAGCTGCACCGCCAATAACGATGTTCTGTGTGGTCGTACGTTTCAGGATGATCGTGTATAGACCGAAGTAGAGTACTGTTCCGACCATTGCAAGCACCGCTGCAAGCACATTGGTCATCAATGCGAGGATCAGGAAGGAACCTGCGTTCAGTAGTAGCCCGAACAACACGGCTGTTCGAGCAGAGATTCTTCCTTCGGCGACAGGCCGGTTTTTGGTTCGACCCATTCTCTGGTCCAGCTCGCTCTCATATGCCATGTTCAGCGAGGCTGCGCCACCAGATGCCAGTGCCCCACCAATCAACACAGCAACGAGCACCTCAATGCTAGGCGTGCCAGCAACTCCGAGAAAAGCGCCGGCGACAGCGGCAACTAGCAGCAGCGACATCACGCGCGGCTTGGTCAACGCTATGTAGTCGTTGATCATCGTCATCGCCGAACCTCTAGGCACCGAGTTATTAGTGACCATAGACAGATGTTAGCGCGTTTCGGCTCGTTGATTCTTTAAGCATCTGAAGATTCAGGTCCCGGAACCGGTCGAAGAAGAAGAGCAACAATGAACACGAGATCGACCCAAACAAGAGTAGCCAGACTCAAGTGTCCGGCCCGTGCCCATTCGGCGAATGTAGTCCAAGGGTTCGCAGCTCCCATAAGCATTTGTGCGATTATCAAAACAAAGGACGCCCCAGCAGCGAATCGTAGAGCGCCTGATGTGTTCGGTAGTTGCAGAGCTTTGCGACCTGCGATCAGAACAATCACGATCGCAACGAGTGACCACACGCGGTGCGATACATGGATCCAGGCGAGACTGGACTGCGGAACAAAGTCCCCGCCACATAATGGCCACGAGGCACAGACTGCACCGGCTTCTTTCCACACGGCATAGGAACCCGTAAGCAAAGCTAATAATGCGAGCACGGCAGCCCATGCCGCCCAGTTAAGGGCGCCTCGGTGTTCGTCTGAAACTTTGCCCCATATCCATGCAGAACTTGAGCCGACACTACCAGAACGTGTGTATCGAGTCGCGACAAGGGCAAGGATTGCTAATAGTGCAACGATTTCTGCCAACATCAGGTGCAAGGTACGTATGGCAGGATCCAAATCGTTTAGTACGACTGCACCACCTAACATTCCCACTATGAAAATCAATGCGAGAGTTGCGGTTGAGAGCCACGCCACGACTTTGTCTGAACGGTACCTCTTCCAAACCAGGATTACTGCAGCAACAATAGCTAGTCCTACAAGCGTCCCGACAGTTCGGTGACTGTATTCGAGTAGCACGTTGTGAGGGCGAGGTGTTGTTGGACGAGGTCCGTCGTAAAGTCGATCAATGGTAGGTTGATCGAGCGGTGGAACCAACTGACCAAAACAAGTAGGCCAGTCAGGGCATCCATCTCCTGACCCCGTAACTCTCACGACACCACCAAGGGTGATTTGCAAGACAACACCTACGACCGCGATTGAAAGCAAGGTGATTAGAAGTCGATCGTTCCAAATACGTGATTTGCGCGTCGAATAAGATGACATTCTTTGTGTTCCAGATCAGATACGGACAGCACCCTGAACGGCGACCGATATAAGCAGCAGTCGTTCGAAGTACCGACTAAATTTCTCGTCCCTCGGTGATCCGGTAGGATCACCCGCATATTTAGCCGTTAATCATCGCGCAACAAACGCCGTATTGCTGGCGAAAATCGTGAGTAAGAGACCGACATCACAACGGGCGGTATGCAATTAGAGTCGCGTCAACCAAGATTCGCTGGTCGTAAACCCTTGGTGGGCAGCACGTCACGAGCGTGATTTGTGCGTCTTCGGCAGATGAGAGCCGAAGATCGTCTTTATGAATCTGGCTCGTCGACGTCACCCTGTAAATGAACTCAAGTGAGTCGGTCGAAAGGTAAACATCTACTGGATCCTGGGTGATCAAATCCCTGATCTCTGGCAAATGACGAAAAATGTTGCCTTCTCCGCTTGCGAATCCTTCAAGGTGGGCGAAGAACCATCCGCTCCCTTGCTGACCTGGTTGAGATGTCTCAGGAATGTGCCCGACTGCATTGTCAGGTGTTTCGTAAGCCTGTTGATCTCCAAGGTCTACAATCCCAAGTTCTTCTACCGGCGCATTAACTCCGATCGAAGGAATTCGAATTCTCTGGGCGTCCGAATTAGGATCGAAATCTGGAAAGAAGTCGTTCGAGAGAACCGGGACGAAATCGTCGGGGATTGTCGGTCCACCGTAAGGATCTGATCAAGCCCACTCCGGATCGTCCCAGTATTTCGGGTTGAGTAAATTCCCCGGGTAACCACTGGCAAGCGTCGCCAAGTCGGTAACATCTTGTTCAAGAGGAATCGCATCGAAACCCTCTTTGGTGTTTATCTAACTAGTCTCAGCCGAACGCCCGAGCAGTGAATCGAGCGACTCATCTTCAGTGATGTACGCGAATTTATCGGCGTCAGAACCAGACCGTGAACGCGCGTAGCCGTAGTAGGCAGCGACGGCAATCAAAATCACACCAAGAACCGCCACACTATAGGCAGCGAGCAGTCCAATTGATTTACCGCGGATCGCGTTCGTTATAGGAGAGAAAAATTTAGCCATCTGGTTGTTGTACGTCCGCCGTCGAACTCTAGGTTTCGAACTGGTATGAACTGCAGATGGCTAAATGCTATCGTACTCGTGCGCCCTTGATGATTGGCTCATCAAGGTGAATTTCGCCGTTGCGAATCTTCAAATTGAATTCACAGTCAGCGTTTGTGCAAACCCGGGCTTTGTAGTGGACTGGTGCACCCTGAGCACCAAAGTCGGACAACGGCACAAGACTGCCTTCTCCGCACCGCATACATTCAGGCCAGCTTTGTGAATCCAAAATTAATTACGCTCCAAATTACCCGACTTGCCCCGCGCTAACGTAGCGTCCAGTGACATAACCCCGTGCTGAAGCGGCGTTACTTGTGTCAAATCTAATATCGATGATGTGGAATTTTGGGTGGCATAAACAGGGTAAAAACCGCAATTGTCCGTAACATATTGCGTATTCCCATGAAAATTCTTGGCATCGAAACCAGCTGCGACGAGACGTCTGTCGGAATCGTTGATTCTGACGGGCAAGTCCTCGCCAACATAATTGCGACTCAAGTCGACGTTCATTCCCGTTACGGTGGAATCGTTCCGGAAGTTGCATCTCGTCAACATGTCATAGACATGCGACCAGTCTGTGAAGCTGCTATCGAACAGGCCGGTGTCGACTGGTCGGACATCGACGCCATCGCTGCAACCCACGGACCTGGACTGGCGGGTTCGTTAATTGTTGGGCTCAACTTTGCGAAGGGGCTTTCTGCCACACTTGGGATTCCGTTAGTGGGTGTCAACCATATGGACGGTCACGTGTATGGAGCTTGGGCGCAAACTGATCAGACGGAGCTTCACCCGTTTCAGGAGCGTGTCGGCGAACAGCCAATCATGTGCCTAGTCGTTTCTGGCGGACACACCGAGCTAGTCCTGCTTGAAGGTCACGGCAAATTCCGACTCCTCGGAGAGACTCGTGATGATGCGGCAGGTGAGGCGTTCGACAAAGCTGCACGTGTTCTTGGATTGAGATACCCGGGAGGTCCCGAAATCCAGCGAGTTGCCGATGGCGTGACAGGTGATGTGGAGCCGCTCCCCCGTGCATGGATGCGCGGAACCGACGAATTCTCGTTCAGCGGCATCAAGACGGCGGTGATCAACCGTGCTCGGGCGGAAGGAATTTACCCGCTACCTGAGAGAGTGGAGTCTCCCGACGCACAAATCGTTGCCGAGATTGCCAAAGCATTTCAGGATTCGGTTGTCGATGTTCTCGTCACCAAAACGATCAACGCCGCCAAACGCGAGAACTGTTCTGGAATAGTTTTGGTGGGTGGTGTTGCTGCGAACCGACCGCTTCGCGAAACGCTGGTAGAGCGTTCACCGCTGCCCGTAGCCATACCGCCGTTCAGTCTCTGCACCGATAACGGTGCGATGATCGCAATGAGCGGACTGATCAACTATCAGAACGGTAGGCGTGACAGCTGGGATCTCGATGTAATCCCAAGCTTGAGAATCGGGCAGGCTACTCTCGGTTGATAGCTAACTGACTGGATAGTTGCGCCAGGGGTTGGACAGCCTGTTAGGCAACATCTTGCGCCGAGAGTCTTCAACTTTCGTAGCGAACTCAACCGCCTGTTCCGATCGGCTGCCAAGTTCTGTTTGGATCACTGTGTCTTTGCCGCGAATAGAAATATGTACCCCGGCAGGGCGAACCCAGTAATCCGCAATCATCAACAGCGCTATCAGTGCAACGGCTATGCCAGCTATAAAACCCGTTCGAGCGTCAGGTGTCACCTGCCAAACTCCAACGGCAGCGAAAAGTCCGACAACTCCCCATGCAGCACTTCGGCGTGCTCGCGGGCGACTCGATACCTCAATTGATGAGATATCTGTCAGTGGGATCGACGCGTATAGGGCGGTTTCGTTTTTCGAGCCAGAGACGAGCACGCGATTGTGAGTCAGAACGATGCGGGTGTTGGAAGAAGAACCCAACTCCGATACGACCTTTTCGCCGGGGGAGAGGCCTTCATTGTTGTTCGAGGGTGTTGATGAAATAACTGTGATCTCGTCTTCTGTTGAACCGCGAGCTTTCGAAGAAACGAACGCGTCGCTATTTCCAAATAGAGTAACCTCTCGAACGTAGATGATCTACGGAATGATTACGAATCTTCGAACCTAAGCTGGCGAGACCTGATGCCAGACCTGGTCATCTCTCGATATAGCACGATCAAACCCTGCTGCTGACATGCGCCAGTAATTGGTGGGATCGTGTAGTCCAGTGACAGGGCAACCTCGGCTTCAGTAGTCAGGGAGTTTTTGGAGAGCTTTGGGAACTTAACGAAAGTCTTTCGAGCCTTGCTAACGAGCGCGGTATCACCGTTCAACAAACCCAACGCCGTTGCGAAAGGCAACAGGACGTTCACAGCAATTTCTTTCGCTCGGGCTTTGCCGATTGCGGGTGTGGCAGGTTTAGGAGAGGTCAGAGAGATCGACAAACTACGGATCAGGTCACTTGTGCGGACCGACATCTTTGTCAGATCGATGAAGAATCCGGATAGTGTCTTATCACCTCCGATTCTTTCTACAACAGCTGATATTGCCCGAATACGGGTAACAGGTGAATTCGCCGGACGACCCCAGGGCTTATTCCACCTAGGTACTCGTCGATCCGAATTTGATCTCGGCTCCGAAAATCCTGCAGCGTCTAAGAGTCGATTTTCTATGTGGGTTGCTGAGCCCAACGAGTGAACCAAGTGCCACGGAACGAGCGCGGATAGTTCCCAAAAAGCTGCTTTGTTGTATGGATATCCAAGCGCACCCAGCAAATGTTTCCATAACGCCTGATCAGACCCCAGGGTTTTGATGTCAATGCTGATGCTGGCTGCGAGAGCGTGCAGTCTTTCCAATCCAGCCGTCGTTAAATCAAGAGTTGGCTTGACCTGTAACCTGTGCCTTGTTGACCGGTTCGGTTGTGTAACCGTCTGTCGAGATGATCGATAACTATCCGACTCCCAATTCAACGTGAGGAGTGGAATTCTTTGTCCGGTCGTCTTGAACACCGTTCGACCGGGTGACTCTGAGGCGACCACGTGAAATACAACGCCGTTGTACCTCCGGTCTTTCTGGTGACCGTGCGCGTTCCATGCAGATTCTCGGGTGTGGATCTCGATATCACCACGTATGACAACGCCATCATCCCGTTCGATCACCGCGTCGGTGAAATCCGGTCCAAATGATCCTGCAGGCTTTCCGCCGTAGGTAATTTTGTACGAGTGACCATCTCGGCCTTTTACGGTTGCCTGGTTCAAGCCCGCGTTTCTCCAGGCTCGGTGAAGAATTTTTTCTGGAGTCGATTTTCCGTATTCAGAAAAATTCTCAGAGATTTTTGCCCCATGCGAAACGACCCCTTGCTGGTAAACCAGCGAAGGGGTCGCCACTAATAACTTTCTGGTGGGCGAGTACTGCACCACTGGATGTTACGAGCTAGCCAGGTCTACTAACTACCGACCTTGTCACTCTTGTGCTCGGCAACGAACGCTCGTGCCTCGCCGAGCATAAGTTCGGCAGCCCCGGTTCCAACGGTCATGTCACCACCTGCTGTCTTGCCTGCTGCTCGCGCTCGAGTTTCGATATCGAGAGTTGCGGCAATTCGGTCAGGGTGGTTTGGTTCACCTGGATGACCAAGTGACTGAGCAAAGTCGTGTGGCCCACCGGTCACACCGGTCAGACCAGGTACAGCGAGGATGTCATCGAGGTTGTCCCACGCCTTCTTGTCTTCGATCTGAGCAACAACAATCATGTTGTCGTTCGACCACTTAGCAAAACCGAGTTTTCCGCCGTACTTTTCTGTAAGCAGTACATCGTCATTGAACTCAGTTCCACGACCTCCACCCCACGATCGCTTGCCGGCAGGAGGGAACAAACATGCGTCTGCAAGAGCCTGTGCTTCCGCACCGGAGTTGATGTGCGGACCGGTAATTCCCTGCACACCTCGGTCGAGGTAGAGGTTTACCTGGTATGCCGCACTGTCTGGCACTCGTGCAGTGACCGACATTCCGTATCCGTTTGCAACCCGGCAAATGTCGTCAATTGCGGTCTCCGGAAAATACCCGTGCTCTCCGTCAATCGAAATTGCGTCGAAGCCGACATGGGCTGCCATTTCTACGAGGTGAAGCGAAGGGAATATCAACGCAAATACAGTAGCTTTGCGACCTTCTTTATTTGCTTTGAGAATTGAATTTTCAATCATTTGTGTCAGCTCCTGTGGCTGGACTGTTTATGTTTGTAGAAAGTGGCGTGCCACTAGATTCCTCGGACCGTGCCTCCTGCAGAGCTGACTTTTGACAGCGGCGGGTGTGCCGCTATTACCTCTTCGTTAAGTGAGAGACCCAGACCTGGATCGTCACAAAGTTCGACGTATCCGTCCTTTTGGCGGGTAAATCCGTTCAAGACTGTGAAGTAATGATCTGTGTAGAACTCGGCGTGGTACTCCTGGATTTCGAAGTTGATGAGCGATGCATCGAGCTGCATTTCCGCCATCGCTCCGACCGGTGAACAAACATTGTGCGGCGCCATGGTTATGTGCTTTGCTTCAGCAATTATTGCGATCTTCTTGAGTTCGGTAATTCCACCGGCATTGGCAATATCCGGTTGAAGTACGTCCACGGCGTGACGGTCCACGATTTCGGCGAACGGGAATTTTGTGTAGAGCCGTTCACCTGTAGCGATAGGAATGTTCACCTTGTTACGAACTTCCAGCAGTTCAGAAACTCGCTCTTGGGATACCGGTTCTTCGTAGAAAAGCGGTCGGTATTCTTCGAGCCTCTTACCGATCTGGACAGCGTTCATCACGTCGAATTTGGCGTGCGCTTCGACCAAAATATCGACGTACGGACCAACCGCTTTTCGAACAGCTGCAACGCGATCCTCCGCAAGTTGCGCTTCCTCAAGTGAAATCTTGTAGTAGTTCGTCTGGCCAAACGGGTCGAACTTCATGGCGGTGTAACCCATGTCGACCACTTTTTTCGCCTCTTCGGCGTTCTGCTCAGGTGTTCCAGGGTTGGTGTACCAACCGTTTGCGTAAACCCTGATGCTCTTTCGGTGAGCCCCACCCAAAAGCTTCCAAACTGGTTGACCAAGAATCTTGCCCTTGAGGTCCCACATGGCAATATCGATTCCGCTCAAAGCTGTCGAGGCGATTCTGCCTCCCCGAGCCTGGAAATCCTGGTACAGATTTGTCCAGTGAACTTCGGAGTCGAGTGGATCCTTGCCGATCAGGTGCTTTTGGACCATCGACTCGATCATCCCTTTGACGAGATCGTCGTTTTCCATCGGTGAAGCATCACCCAGCCCAAACACGTTCGGATCGTCGGTGTTCAGCTTTACGAGTAGCCAGTTCCTCTGAGCGTTGTGGTGCTGCGCAGAAAACTGCCTGAATTCAACTCCGGTAATTGCGGGCATTAATCCTGATTCCTTGTCGTATTTTCGAGATGGTTACCAACTCATGTGCGGCGGGAGTATACGCCCGAATTCGGTTTGCGAAACCGACAAAATGATTCACACCACATGTGAGGAGTCCTTATGATGCGCTCAATCCTGGTACCACCCTCAACACACAAAGGTTTGATCCACCGATATGTCCGAATCGCCAAAAGAATTCCGCCTCTGGGCACTTTCAGATGTACACGTTGGGACAGAAATTCAGTTCGGCAGGCGTTCTTTGGAAGAGGCCATATCGCATGCTGAGAGCTGGGGCGGGCATCCTAAAGGGTTTGATATCGCAGTGAACCTTGGTGATTTTTCCGGTTCTCAGCTTCCACCGGATGATGAAGAAGGCGAACTAGTCGTTTCGCAGTACGCCGGGGCAAAGCATCATGATCGGCACGATTTCTACGATGTAATTGGTAACCACGATGCTTCCGGCAAAGACGAGCCAACACAGTGGTGGTTCAAGAAGTGGATTGATCCGACAGGGGAGAGCACCGAGTACTCTGGGATCGACAACTCAAAACGACGATTTCCTACCGATGGAACATGGGAGCATTACAGCTTTGACGTCGGTAACGTCACGTTCCTCATGATGGCAGACCGGAACGATGGCGGTCCCCCGATTGGACGTGGAGAGTTTGGTGGCTACCCGGCTGGAGCTATTTCTGAAGACACTTTCGATTGGTGGAAACAGAAACTCGAAGAGAATCGTGACCGGATCGTAATTAGCTGTCATCACCACATGATCAAAGAGACAACAGTTGCTTCTGGTCTTAATGAAGGATGTGACGAGGGCTATCATGGCAGAATGCCCGATGGAGGCGCTCCGGGCTCATCATTCATTTACTGGGTAGGCGGAGAAAAAGATTCAGGTCGTATAGAGCAACATTTCGCTGACAACGAACCCGCCCTCGATTTGTGGCTCGGAGCGCACACACACACTCATCCAGATGACACGACAGGTGGTCGGACTCACGTCGAAACGAAGTGGGGCGCGAATTTTGTGAACGTTTCCGCAATTACTCGATACCACGGCAAACGAAACTCAATCCCAATGAGCAGGTTATTCACCTTCACTGAAGGCTCAGATGAGGTGAAGGTGCAATGTTATTTGCACACTGACCAATACGCAGATCAGGGATGGTACGAACCATCGGAGCGGGTCTTGAAGTTGCGGCATTCATTCGAGGGACCAAAATGAGTCGGTCAGTCCAGGAACTATTCGATCTTCACGGGCGAGTTGCGGTCGTAACTGGTGGTGGAACACACCTCGGTACGGCGTTCACTGAAGCCCTGACAGATTTGGGTGCAAAGGTATATATCGCTTCTCGACGTAAAGAACTGTGCGAGGAAACAGCTGAACGCTTACGAGCCGAGGGACGTAACGTGATCGGCCTTGGCTGCGATGTCTCCGACGAGAATGAAGTAGACGAACTGATCTATCGAGTCGTTGCGGAAAATGACCGGCTGGACATTGCAGTATGCAATGCAGGTGGTTCGTTTACTAACAGTTACCCGCCAGATGCCGACATTGACGAATTCCGCCGAACATTAGATGTGAATCTCACAGGCACTTACATCACCGCACAATCGGCGGGTAGAGCGATGATCCCAGCAGGAAAAGGCTCGATCATTACTCTTGGCTCAATCGGCGCAACGCTTTCGATGGATCCCCGCATATACAACGAGAATTTCCGTCGATCAGGTCCACCATATTTGGCTGCGAAAGGCGGCGTGCTTAACCTCACCCGGGCGTTTGCTGCTGAGTTTGGTGAACACGGAATAACGGTCAACTGTATAAGCCCAGGTCAGATACCTAAGGACACTGTTGACCGTGATCAGGTAGAAACGTTCAGAAACATGATCCCGCTTCGGCGCACAGGTTTGTCTGAGGATCTAAAAGGAACCGTCGCTCTACTGGCTTCCGATGCTGGAACATGGATTACCGGTCAGGAATTCCGAGTCGATGGCGGCTGGTCTATCTGGTAGGCGGCTTAAATCAGCTGGGCCTGCTTCATCGCAGCTTCGATAATCGCTCGCTCTTCAGGCGAAACAGGCTGATTTGGTGAGCGCGGAGCACCTCCGTCGTACCCGAGTAGGTCCAGCGCAGCCTTGATACCTGCCGCACCTCGATCGAGGATTTGGTAATCAGCTTCGATGCAACGTTTTTGAATATCTTGCGCAGTCTTGAGGTCACCGTTCAAAACGCTTGAGATGATCTGGTGACACTCGGTGGGTGCGACGTTTCCAAACATCAGGCATGCACCGTTTGCGCCGATTGAACTCATTGCCAACAGCAGAAGCCCATTGCCGAGCCAGAACGGCTTTTCAGTGGTGACGAACGTGCGAACCCGCGCTTCGAATCGAACGTTACCCGAAGCGATGTAACCGAACACATTGTCGATATCGATCAGATCCCCAATTACTTCAGCAGGTGCACCAACTGGGGCATCTCCACCTGCAAATTGACCGGGTGCCATTTGGTGGATGATCACCACAGGGGCAGGAACTTTCGGGACGACCTGTTCGAAGTAGCTGTTCACATCCTTCGCCAACCGAGGGATCCGAATCCGGATCATTTCCGCACCGGCGTCAACCATGTCCTCTGCCATGCGGATCGACTCAGTCACCGATGAGCTGTCGACTCCACCAACGATGAATTTTTCACCGTTACGAGCACCGTTCACAGTCCGAACAATTTCAAGTCGCTCTTGCTCTGAAAGAAACTGTTCTTCGCCGTTCTCAGAGTTGAGCACGAACCCTGAAAGAGGCGTTTTCAGCCATCTCTCCACGTTCCGTTCAATGGCTGCGTGGTCGACTGAATCATCAGCTTTGAACGGAGTTGGGCTTGGAGCGACAACTATTGGATTTTCGGTTGGGATTGGCATTCGTTGAGTCTCTGTTCTTCCTTATTGGTCGATTACTGAGCCGTCTTCGTGGAGACGAGTAATTACTTCGCGTGGCTTCATGGGCACGTTTTCAACAGCGTCGGGTTTCAAAGAAATTCCAATACCTGGTTCATCTGAAATCACCAGGTATCCGTTGCCGTCGTGAACTGCAGCGCCATTCACCATGTTTGACTTCGGTGGAACATCCTCGCCAATCGGGTACTCCTGGAGTGCAAAATTTGGCGCTGTGGCTGCAATTTGCAGACATGCTGCAGTCGAAACCGGCGAAAGCGGGTTGTGAGGCACGACACCAACGTGATGAGCTTCGGCAAGTGCAGCAATTTTTCGTGCACCAGAGATGCCGCCAACGAGACATACGTCAGGTCGAACGTACTGCACCGCGTTGCGCTGTAACGCCATTTGGAATTCCCATATGGATGTGAATCTTTCACCAGTCGCGATAGGAATGTTGATCTTGTCGGCGACGTACGCCATTTCGTCGAAGTTGTCAGGAGTTACAGGATCTTCAAAGAAGTAAGGGTGGAACTCTTCTATTCCAAGCCCGAGTTGTACGGCTTCTGTTGGTGTCATGCGCCGGTGGATTTCGATACACAGGTCGACGCCGGTGCCAACCGCTTCTCGGTATCCGCGTACAGTCTCGATTGCATCACCAATCTTGTCGGCGTGAGTCTTGAAATATGGAACGTCTCGTTCTTCGTCGAGGAACGGAGTGAGGTGTCCAACCGCTGTGAATCCACGTTCTTTCGCGTCGACAATACCCTTGGTCAGGACATCGGTTGTGTCACCAAACACGTGGTAGTAGACGCGTGCCTTGTCACGGACTTTGCCTCCGAGCAGCTGATGCACAGGGACTTCAAAGTGCTTGCCCATAATGTCCCATAGCGCGATATCAATTGCACTTAGCGCACCCATGATTGCGGCACCGCGGAAGTGAGAGAAGCGGTACATGTACTGCCAGTGATGCTCGATGCGAAGCGGATCTTCGCCAACCAGGTACCGGCCGAATTTTTCGATTGCCGCTTCTGAAGCTTCAAGGAAGCCCCACGCTCCAGATTCACCCAGACCTGTAATTCCTGCATCGGTCTCAATCTCGACTAGCAAGTAGCGGTCGAGCATCAGGGGAGTAACTTTGGTGATCTTCATTTCGAGCTCCGAACAGAACTGGGTGGCGAATTACGGGCGCAGATTTTCGCTGGGATAGTAGACCTCGGAAGCTTAACTCGCTACGGTCTATTGCCATCCTTACGACCCACTGCTACTGGAGATTACCCTCAAGTGCCAACCGATTCGACCCGCCGGATACTTTGTTCAGTCGCTCATCCAGATGATGAAACGTTCGGGCTCGGTTCTGTCCTTATTAAGTACGTCCAAGAAGGTGCAGACGTATACACCGCCTGTGGCACGAGAGGTGACGTTGGAGAAATCCACGAACGGTCGCATGCCACGCCCGAAACTCTGGCAGAGGTGCGTGAGCAGGAGTATTACGCTGCAGGTAAAACGATGGGTGTCACTAGGAGCATTCTTTACGGATACCGAGATTCCGGGATGGCAGGTACCCCAGAAAACGACCATCCGAACGCCTACATAAAAGTTCCAGTGGATGAGGTGGCGGCGCAAATCGTAGAGACCATTCGAGAAATACGCCCGCATATTGTTCTGACATTCGATGAGGGCGGTGGATACGGTCACCCAGATCACATCCACGCTTCTGCTGCGACAGTTGCGGCTTTTCACGCTGCGGCAGATCCGAATTACGCAGGTTCTTCATTGGAACCCTGGACTGCGTCTAAGCTGTACTACTGGGCGTTTCCGAAATCCAAAATGAAAGAGTGGATCGATGGGCTAAAAGAGATTGATCCAGACTCTGACCTCGCCAACCTTGATCCAGATCAACTTGGAATGGACGACGATCGTTTTACGACCGTTCTGGACACATCGAAGTACAGCGATATTCGAAGACAAGCGATCGCACAGCACCAGTCACAATACTCACCTCTTGATCGGATGCCGAGCAAGGAGCTAGCGGACATGTACTTAAATTCAGATTTCCTAATTCGGGCTTACCCCGAGGAAGGCAATCCTGAAGAGACTGATCTGTTTGAAGGACTGGATATCTAGGCGTGGCGCAATGAACGGGATGATGCAATTGCTATTGCTGCTACCGGCGTCCCTAGTAGTGCGCTTATAACCAGCGCTTCTTCGTTTCCAAGCGCTTCGGCCACAGCTCCACCAAATAGCCATCCTAGTGGAAACGTGTTCATTCCAATCACGTAAAGACTCATGACCCGTCCACGCATTTCATCGGTGGCGGCGTTCTGGAACATGATCATTACGGCGGTTATCCATGGGATCGAAATAAGACCCATGGCGACCAGGCAGCTCATGCTCAGTACCACCGAATCTGAGAAGGCGAATATCACCATCGACACATCCCAAACCAGGCCCATCAACAGCATGACTACGGCGTGTCGCTTATGAACACCGTAGATGCTGACGAACACGGCGCCAATCAACATTCCGGCACCGAAGAATCCACCCATGAGCCCGAATCCTGTTGGCCCGATTTCGAGTACTTCTTCGGCGTAAACCGGCATTAGTGGGAATATTGCGACCGCAAACAGGTTTTGCCCGATCAAAAGCAGGGTTAACCAGAGCAGTGGTGGAGTGTTCTTCGCATAACTCAGTCCTTCAAGAAGCTGAGATTTGAACGAGCCTTTCGATTTTTCGGTCTTTCGCTCGGGTTCTCGAACCCGCATGAGCAACAGAAGACCAGCGGCATTTCCGGCCACGACCATCCAGAACACGGTGTGGGCGCCGGATGCGGCGATCACGAATCCGACTATTACCGGACCGAGCATTTCACCTGTCGTTTGGGCAACTGAGAGAAGACCGTTGGCATTTGAGAGTCGGTCAGATCGAACGATGTCGGCGATTAACGAATAAAAGGCAGGCCCATAGATTGCTCCACCAACACCGCCGGCAATAGACATGACAACCAGGTGCCACGGTTCGACTGTGCCGCTCTGAATTAGGACAGCGACGACTGCAGATGCTGACGCAATCAGGATTCCGCCGGCAATCATTAAGGTTCGCCTGGTGAAGCGGTCTGCGATGGCGCCACCTGCGAATGCGAGTCCCATGATTGGAATTGCCCGGACTCCCGCAACCAGACCGATCCACAGTTGTGAGCCAGTGAGTTCAAGTACTACCCAGGAATTCGCGGTTCCGCGCATGAAGATTCCGAGGTCGAAAATCGCCTGGGACAGCACGAGCGCTCTGAACTGAACATCGCCGATTAGCTCAGACGCTGCAGGTTTGAGTCTCATTTATCGGAGTGCATTCACTAGCTTTTCGAGGACCACAGCTACTCCGTGGTCCTCGTTACTGGCTGTTATGAATTTCGCATGTTCCTTAATTAACGGAATAGCGTTCGCGACCGCGACCGACCACCCACAATCGCGTATCAAATCGATGTCCACATGATCGTCACCGAACGACATCACTTCATCAAGACCAATATTTGATGATCTAAGAAGATGTTCGACTGACCCCGATTTAGTTGCTGATTTAGGAACAACGTTGAGGAACTCAGCATTTGCTGCGCCGTAGATGACAGTCTCGGGCGAGAGTTTTGTTTCAAGTTCTTCGGCGAGGTCCCCCAATCGCACGTCGATGCCCCAAATAGAGACTTTGGTTGGTCGCTCCTGGAGTGCTTGATCGAAATCCACGAGCATCGTTGGGGTTACCTTGTTGAAAGCCCAGAGCTCGTCGACGTCATCGTCATGGTTGACCGCGAATCGAGTTCCATCCAATTCAAGGGTCATTCTTGCCTGGGGCACTCTCTGATTTACCAGCTCCCAGGTTGTAAGTGCATCGTTGATCGGTATCGGGTACCTGATGCTGCCGGACAGGCCGTTCCTGCCTTCAGCTATTGTCCCGTTCATTTGGACTAGCGACGTCACTTCCATGATGTCTTCGCCAATGAGAACCGGTAGCACCCGCTCTGGGCGTGACGTAGCGATCACGACTGGCACACCGACGCTGATCACGTCTTGGATAGCACTTCTGGTGCGATCAGTCAGCTCGGTTTTCGAGTTGAGAGTAGTTTCATCGAGATCTAACGCAACAGCTTTTGGGGTTTGGTTCGAGAAATCAGGAAGATGCAATTGACTCTTTCGTCTCCGTCGATCGCAGCAATGCCGGCCAGAGCAACGCTGCGAGAATTGATGCTGTAATCCCAATTGCTCCGAGAGAGCCAATCATGGTTCTTGCGCTAAATGTTTCTGCCAGCCAACCTGCCAGCAGCAATCCGAGTGGAAGCCCGTAAATGCCGAGCGATCGAATACCCATCACCCTGCCGCGCAAATCTTCCGGTGTAGATCTCAATAATCCCACGATCATTGCCACAAAAGATGCTCCACCCGCAAAACCCCAGAAGAACAAGAGCAACCCAAAGACTGAAATTGGCATATCGATCGTCAACACCAACATCACCAAGTGCCAAATTATCGACCCGATAACCAGTACGCGTGTCGGCGAAGCTATGTGTGTTCGAGAACTCACAAACAGGGCACCTAACAACGCTCCACCAGACGCAATTCCGGCCAGCAGTCCGATGCCAGTTCCTCCCAGCGAATAGAACTCGTCGCCAACTACTGTCATTAGTCCGTTCACCAACGGGAACGCAGAGAACTCGATGAGGAACGAGAAGTAAATCAAGCCCGGTAGGTGCGCGCTCGCGCGTATGTGCGTTAATCCTTGCTTTATGCCTGCGAACACCGACTCTGACTGTGTTTTCAAGCTCCCAGGGGTATGAGTCCTGTCGACCTTGAATGCGGCAATAGTTGCGAATAGGTAAAGAACAGTGATTGCCGAGTACGCGACGTCTAACCCAAGGGTTTCGAGGATCGTTCCGCCGATGATCGCTCCCATGACTCGCGCTCCGTCGAGGGTCGAGCGTGACAATCCGATGGCGCTGTGGAGCGACTCTTTTGGAACTGAATCTGCGGTCAGCGTTTGCACCAAAACCAGGTCCAGCATTCTGAACACACTACCCAACGCGACTATCAGGTAGACGTGCCATAGCTCTAGTGAATCGCTTAGAACCAGTGTTGCGAGTGTCGCCGCCAGCAGAACATTTAGCGTGCGGACCCATATTTGAAGTATTCGACGGTCGAAGCGGTCAACCACAACCCCGTAGAGAGGCCCTAGTAGTGTTCCCGCGAACTTCAAGGCACCGATTAGTCCGACTAGGAGGGGAGAGTCCGTGTCGCGCAAAACGAAAATTGCGAGCACGATGATCTCCATCTCAATCGCCCAGAGGCTCAAAGCCTCTGAGGACCAGATGAACTTGTAGTCGGAAAACCTCAGGACACGAAGCGGATTCGATTGAGAGAAACCAGGCCAGGACATGGAATACCTCACTGCGGGCATCCAGGAGGCAGAATTACCTGGCTTTTCGCAATGCCGGAGTCAGGATAAATGCAAGTCCAGAGATTGTCGTGCCACCGGCAACTGCGATGAACAACGTCAATTGAACGTTGGTTGCTTCGATCAATGCACCACCCAGAAACCAACCGATTTGATGCGTGAGCACGGTCATGAAGTAAAGACTCATGATTCTCCCACGCATGTTCTCTTCGGTGTTTGTCTGGAGCAATACTGGCACTGAGATCATCCATGCCGAGAACGCTGTTCCAAGCAACACCATTGAGAATCCGGTCATAAATGGAGTTGTTGCGATGGCAAAAATGATCAAAGACACATTGAAGATTGTCATGCCACTCATAAGCAGCAATCCTTTTCTCGCCTTTGATCCTAGTGTGAACAGGACTGCGCTACCAATTAGCGCACCTACACCGTTCAACGAAATCATGACTCCGTACCCAAATTCGCCCATTCCTAACTCGTCGCGAACCTTGACTGGTATTGCTGGTTGGTTCATTCCGAGGAATAGTGCACTGAGAGCTACGAGCAACAATCCGCGTATTACCGGCGAATGCATGGCATAGCTGACACCCTCGCCGATCTCCTGAAACATGTTTCTACCGCTGGGTACAGGTACTCGGCGCGTGCGGACCAGGTAAATGAAAATCGCAGATATTCCGTAAAACGCTGTGAGGACATAGAACGTGGTGTCGAAGCCAAGAATCAGCAGCAATCCACCAAGGCTTGGACCGACGATGTTCGCCGACATCGATATTCCAGTATTCAAACTCGATGCAGAAGTGAGGCGTTCCTTTCCTACAACATCAACTGCGAACGCCTGGCTCGTTGGATTGTGCAAGGCGAACATAGAGCCTGTGACCAGTGAAATAGGTATCAGGTGCCACCATTCGAGAAGACCTGCCGAAAGCAACACCGCGGTTAGCAGTGCCATTGAAGCGATCACTACTTTGGTTCGCCACAGCAGTTGCCATCGCTCGGTCCGATCAGCCAGTGCTCCACCAACAAGCGAAATCAGGATGATGGCGACTCCTGGCATCATATTCACCAGGCCCATCAAGGTTTCGGATCCGGTTTCCTCTAGAACGATCCATGCCTGTCCCATGCTTCGAATTTGATACCCGGCAAACGTCAGCAGGTTGGCGAGGACAAGGAAGCGGTAGTCGCGCAAAGACAGGACGCTGAACGAGCCAGTGTTTTGTGGAGCGGCTGGCGGAGGTGTTTTGCCAGATTCTTGATCGGTCTTGTCAGGATTGACCGTGGTTGCCGGTTTGTTGGTCAGCGGTGATGTTCCGTATTTGGAATTGGCGTGGATAACTAGCAAAAAGAAATAGTCTCACCAAAGTGCACATGTTGTAAGCCTTGATGAGACTAGATCTGAGATCCGCTGGTAACTACTTTTTGACTATGAACGGTCCCAGCAAGGCTTCGTTGATTTCGACACCGATGCCCGGCCGATCGGGTAGTTTGAATCCACCGTTTTCGTACTTCCACGCAGTGTCCGACGCTTTCTCTAGTCGGTCGGAAAGTCCTCCCTGGAATTCCTGTAAGTAGTCGGGTGGCGCGATCGCAGCGCACTGCAAAGTGGCTGCCTGGAACACCGAAACACCACTTCCCATATGAGGCGTCGTCTTTATGCCTTCTGTCGCCGCAATTTCCATTTGGGTGACGTAATCAGTAAATCCGGTACGCCCTATGTCCGGTTGATAAACGTCGAGAGCGCGAGGCTCTTTCACCCACTGCTCCATTTGGTACCTGGACCGGAAATGTTCGCCAAGAGCTATGTCAGCGCCGGGTTTCGTTACGAGTTCCTGGTGACCCGCAAGATCTTCTGGTTGGAGCGGGCACTCGAAAAACCTAACCCCTCGTTCGCCGTACTCCTTCTTGCCGCGTTCTGCCGATTCGTGAGAACACATCCAAAGAGTGTCGACCATCCATTGCTCGAGGCTTGGGGCGCCTGCCATTAGTCCGTCGAGTTCCGCTGTGCCTGCGTCGACATCACCAGTAAGGAAGATCTTTGCACCCTTTAATCCAGTGTCTATCCATTTATTAACGTGGTCGACTCGCTCTTCGAGAGTGGCGCGCCTTACTCCGGAGAGGTAAACGTCGAACTCAGAACGTGGCTTTTCTGCAAGCATTGCCGCCACAGGTAGACCTTCGCGTCTACCGATTGCATCCCACACAGCGATATCTATAGCTGCAAGAGCATCGAGCCAGTAACCCGATGAGTACCCACGACCGCGTTGCGTGTCGTACAGAAAATCCCAAAGCTGCGCGGGAGATTCGTACTCCTGACCTACCACCATTTGTGCCATCAAGTCGTTCACGATCAACGTGACAATTTCTGGGCCGATGCCGGCGTTTGCCTCTCCCCAGCCGACGGACCCGTCAGCGAACGTGACTTTTACAAGTGGTGTTTCGACATATCTCGCGTAAACGGTCTGCCAGCCCTGCTTGAATTCAAATCTCGGGGTTTGCCTGTCGCCTTCATTCGCGCGGTAAGACTCCCAGTACGAGTCGGTGTTTTTGAACGCCAAATGGATTGATTCAAGGGATTTAATTCGAAAGCTGGTGTCGTTATTCATATCAGTCAAAAGTCAGGAAGTTACTAGACGCACGATTTCGTAACTGTTTACTTCACAGGTTGAGCAGCTGAAGCAGTTCATTGTGAATACTCAATGTGTTGTATCTGTAACCGTGTCGAAACGTTTGTTAATGAACGTTGACATAAACGCCAGCCCATGTA